>JAZUIS010000040.1:0-4854 GCA_045642345.1 Lachnospiraceae bacterium | reverse complement strand
TCCATAGTGGTCATTCCGCTTAAGATGACCTTAACGTTATCAAGGCTTCCTACCCAGCGAAGAGCATAAGAGGCGGCAGTCGCCGATGCATCGTGTTTGTGGAACATATCCATAATGTCATCCGTAAGTTTGGCCAAAGTGCCGCCTTTGACAGGCTCCATGATAATAAGAGGTATACCTTTTGACGTGGCAAGGTCATAGCCCTTAAAGGTTGCCTGCTCGTCGCAATCCATGTAGTTAAACTGTATTTGAGCAAAATCCCAGTCCATGTAATTAATAATTTCTTCGAAGGCATCATAGTTATCGTGGAAAGAAAATCCCAGGTATTTGATTTTGCCTTCTTCCTTGAATTTAAGGAGCTTGTTGACACAATCAACATTTAGCATGTCATGCCATTTGTCACGATTAAGAGCGTGAATCAGGTAAAAATCGATATAATCTGTCTGTAGTTTATCGAGCTGTTCGTTAAAGATTCTGTCGATGTCCTCAGGTGTCTTAATAAGCCATACGGGGAGTTTGGTAGCAAGGTAAAAGCTGTTACGGGGATACTTCTTCATGATTTTGCCCACAACAGGTTCACTTTCGCCGTTGTGGTATGCATATGCCGTGTCGAAATATGTGACACCATTGTCATACGCTTTGTCCAAAAGGCGCTCAGCCTCTGCTTCATCTATCTTCCCGTCTGCTGTAGTAGGAAAACGCATACAGCCGTAACCCAATAAAGATGTTTCTATTCCCAACTTATCAAATGAACGATATTCCATATGTTTGTGCCCTTTCGTGAATATGTTATGTCATAATTACCCAAACACCAGATCACGCAGCATAGGATGGACTGTTTCGTATGAAAAACCGCAGTTTCGTACATGCATTGTAAATACGAAGGATGTCTTCGTTGCGGTGTCCATCTGGAGGCAGCTTCCCGCAGCTCCGTCCCATCCGAATATACCGGTATGTGTTTCGGAACCAACCTTTTCGGGGAACATGAATATCTGCATTCCTACGCCGTAACCGTATGCGGTACGGCCCATCTTGGTAGCCAGGTCATTAAGAGAATCGCTGCCCAGAAGATTGGTTTTAATTATATCGATTGTTCCGGGTTTCAAAATTTCGCCGCATGCGAGAGCGTCGCCTAACTTGGCATAATCTTCGGTGGTGCTTATTAATCCCGCGCCGCCGCTTTCGTAGCTTTCGGACAACTGATAGTCACAGGACGGCTCCATGGGAACAGTCTTGTTGCTTTCGTTAACAATGTACTGCTGGGCGAGTCGTTCCACATCGTAGTTCATGGGTTTTGCAAAAAACGTATCATTCATTCCGAGAGGCTCCCATATCTTTGTACGAAGGTACTCTCCGAAGGTCATACCGGAAGCCGCTTCCACAATAGCGGCAGCCACATCATGTGACAAACTGTAGTTAAAATGTGTTCCGGGCTCAAAATCAAGTGGACTTTCAACGAAGGCATCTACCAACTCGCGGGTGGTGGCTGCCTGACCTTTTTCTTCAAGAACGCGAAGAATTCCGGGCCTTCTTAAATCATAGTCCAGACCGGATTGCATTGATACCAGATATTTAATTAGCAATGGATTTTGTGCATCTGTAATTGTGCCGTCCTCATGTTTTACCTTAAGGTTACGATACGCCGGAAGATACTTTCCGACCTCGTCCTCCAAAGATATACGACCTTCTTCAACCAGCTGCATAAGTGCAGTCATGGTCTGAATCTTGGTCATTGAGAACATAAGATATCTTTGATCCTTAAGGACAGGCATCTTCTGTTCAACATCGGTGCAACCGTTCAGATGGCGGTAGATGATTTCGTGATTTTGCATCACAATCATATCGACTGAAGGGATGCCCTTGTCCTTAAGTGAATCAAGATAGTTAGTGATTTTAGTTGTGTTCATATATTTGTAACCCTCCCATGTATATTGAGTGTCTATTTGCTAAGCTTTTAGGAAGTTGTTAAAGCCTTAGAGGGGCTTTGAATGTGGGTCATGTAAGTAATAAGAGTTGTAGTTTAAAGGATTTATTATGCTATTTTATTTATTTTATATTAAATACATGGGAGGGTATACAACTATTTAATTGTTTTTTGCCAAAATGTTTCAGAGTATGGACACACTACAGGTCCAGCTTGAACATTCCGTGCAAATTGCAGTACTCAAAAGCCGAAATAACTTTCTCACCTTCACTTAATTTAAATAAGGCTATCGGCTGTATACACTTTGTACTGCTTGTCATATCTTCCGGGGATGCGCCGAGGTCGTCCCAAGGGCCTTTATCGACCGTGCATTTAGTAGACTCGTAATTTTGAGGTACAATTGCCGGGAGAAGATACTTGATATGAAACCCTTTGTTGGTTTCGACTCCAATAAATTCTATATGATGATACTCTTCCATGGGGTGTTTCACACTTCCTACCTGTACAAAGATATGATTATCAATTATTTCGCACATAGGAACGTGCTTTTCAACTGCGCCGTCTGTCGAGCCGGGCGTCAGTTCTTTCATTTGTTTACCGCAACATGTCAAAGGCATTCCTGAATCCTCCACTTTACACACAATATTTCCGCATACGCTGCATTTATAAAATTTAATTTCCATTTTTGATATTCTCCTTAGTCACATATTATTAATTTCATAGTTAAATGTTGGAACTTAATTTGTTTAACACTTCATCTCCGGGCCCGGTGGCTAAAGCGTCTCTTTAGTAATTTTTGCAGTTTCGCTGTTTCGTTGTTACGTGATTATCATAATGCTGCATATTTGGGCGAAAAATATGCTAAAAGATAAAAAAATAATTTTTTTTGGAGGAAAAAAATATGATTTGTCGTAAAAAGATTGAAACTATACTTCTAAAGAAGTATAGTGTGATATGGAGGATGATTTTATGAGGCTTTATCATGGTTCATTAAATATAATTGAACGCCCTACGCTTTCGGGCGGTAAGAAAAATAACGACTACGGCCAGGGATTTTACTGTACGGAGCATAAGGAATTGGCTTCCGAATGGGCGGTGGAGAAGAATCGGGACGGGTTTGTCAATATATATGAGTTTGATGATTCGAACCTGCAAATTCTCAATTTGAGAGATGATAAATTCTCTATCCTTCATTGGATTACTATTTTAATTGAGAATCGTAAGGTGTCCTTGGGGGCAAAAGTCCAAAAAGATGCACAGGATTATCTCATCAGTAAATACCATATAGATATTTCTAAATATGATGTTGTCAAAGGATATCGTGCTGATGACTCATACTTTGCCTTTATGAGGGCTTTTCTTAGTAATACAATTTCGTTGTCGCAGTTACAGCTATCTATGAAACTCGGCGATTTGGGCGAACAGGTATTTCTTAAGAGTAAGGGAGCTTTTGACAGACTTAAATTTATTGATGTTGTACCTGTCAATTCCGAAGAATATTATCCCTTAAAGAAATCCGGAGATTTGAAAGCCCGGCAGATGTGTGATGAAATTCTTAATAAATATGAGGAAGATGATTTGTTTGTCAGGGATTTGATGAAAGGTGTTGATATTAATGATTAATGATGATGTATATCTTTATGATGCAATGATGAATATGGGTGAAATGATAGACAGTGCGGTCAATTCTGCGAACATGAATGCGGATATCTTTATCCATATGTTTATAAATACCGGCGTGGCAAGCCAGATTGAATTTCACAATCCTAAATATACAGTCGGCAAATCGGGAGCAGAGCTGGTAGATGAAGTGCTCTTTCGTACTAATCGGTATGTGGATATAGATGTAGAACCTATTGATTCGTTCAGTCGTTCACCGGAATATTGGGCAGGTTGGGTTTTGGAATATTGTCAGTGGAAAAGTAACTTAAGCTTCAAAAAAATACAGGAACTGCTTCCGGTTAGTGAACTGATAGATATGTATTATCCGTTTCATGAAGCTTCGGAAGATAAAGTTCTTAATATTTTGTATGAAAGATATAATTCTGATTCTCATAGATTAAAATGCGGTGTGCGACTTCAACAATACCGTAAAATGCTTGGCATGTCACAAAATGATTTGGCTATAACAGCTAATGTTAATAAACGTACACTTCAACAGTACGAGATAGAGGCCAAGGATTTGGCCAAGGCATCGGCAGCATCTGTATTAGCATTATCGAGGGCATTGGGGTGTACTGTTGAGGAATTGATTAGTTGACATAATGTCACACAAAGCGTATAATTATATTTCCCAGGAGGGGGTATAAGTTTCGGGAGGTGTTTCATGAAGAATAAGATTACAGTAGTAGTTTCAACATTATTTACTTTGGCAGTAGTAGCAATTGCAATCGTAGCATTTGCCAAGTTACCGGTTATATCTTTGGCGGACGGAACTGTTTCCGGCAACTCCGTTGAGGCAGACCAGATTGCCGCAGAACAGAGAATTGCTAAATTCATTAATGATATTGATGCAGCTCAGAAGAATGCAGTTCAGCAGGCAACATTCTGTTATGCAATAGCATCGGCTAACGGAACCCAGGTTGCTTTTCCTCAGAATCCGTTGACGGTTAATGCAGGCGCCGTAGCAACATATCCCACAGCGATTGTAAGAACCGATGAATTTTTCTTCTTCAATCAGGCTATGATGAATAAGGTTAAAGCCAATACATTGCTAAACTACGAAATCCACTATAAATACCAGGGACATAAATATGTTCTCGTAATTCCGGCCGGCGCGGATTATTCGCTTATATTCCCGTCTAACGGATATTACGGATTCAAGTATCTTGAGTGCTTCTTCGGAGGCTACGAAGAGTTCTAGGGATTTAACTATTTAAGCATATATGTGAATAGATATCTTGCTCAATGCCACCTTCATTTAAGGTGGC
>JAZUIS010000039.1:0-14055 GCA_045642345.1 Lachnospiraceae bacterium | reverse complement strand
ACATAAGGATTTTTCTTTAGTATTTCAATTTCATCCGGACTAAATCTTCCTCTTCCCATTTGAATTCCTCCTAACAATAATCATACACTAAAGTACACTTTCTTGTTAGGGGGTTGTGTCTAAACTATAGGGTCCATCTCACTAGTTTTTGAAGCTGTGTATAGGAGCAGGAATTCTTCCGCCTCTGTTAACAAATGCATCACATGAGAACTGATTTACGCTCATAATAGGTGCATGACCTAATAGGCCCCCGAATTCAACATTGTCACCGACGCCCTTGCCGATAACAGGAATAATTCTTACTGCAGTAGTCTTCTGATTAACCATACCGATTGCCATTTCATCAGCTATAATACCTGCAATTGAAGTATTGGGAGTATCTCCGGGAATTGCTATCATATCAAGTCCCTCAGAGCATACACATGTCATTGCTTCGAGCTTTTCAATAGTTAAGGCACCTGCTTCAACCGCATCTATCATTCCCTGGTCCTCAGATACAGGAATAAATGCACCCGAAAGTCCGCCTACATAAGAAGATGCCATAACGCCGCCCTTCTTAACCTGGTGATTTAGCAAAGCAAGTGCAGCTGTTGTTCCGGGAGCACCTGCATATTCAAGTCCTATCTCACATAAAATATCCGCAACCGAATCACCTATAGCCGGTGTGGGAGCTAATGCTAAATCTACAATACCAAAAGGTACGCCAAGTCTCTTTGATGCTTCCTGAGCTACCAGCTGACCTACTCTTGTAACCTTAAATGCAGTCTTCTTGATAGTTTCGCAAAGTACTTCAAAGTTCTCGCCTCTGACTTTCTCAAGAGCCGTCTTAACAACTCCGGGACCGGAAACACCAACATTAATTATCTTGTCGGCTTCCGTTACACCGTGAAAAGCTCCGGCCATAAACGGATTATCATCCGGTGCATTACAAAGAACAACAAGTTTGGTGCACCCCAAAGAATCCATATCCTTTGTAAGGGTTGCGGTTTCTTTAATAACATCACCCATCAGTCTTACAGCATCCATATTAATTCCCGTCTTGGTAGAACCGAGATTAACGGAGCTCATAACTCTTTCTGTTGTAGATAATGCCTTGGGAATGGATCTAAGCAATAATTCTTCTGCAGGAGTCATACCCTTTGCAACCAAAGCGGAGTATCCGCCGATGAAGTTAACGCCCACATCCTTTGCTACCTTATCAAGGGTCTTGGCAATAGTCACGAAATCATCGGATGTTTTACATGCCGCACCGCCTATCAAACCTATGGGAGTAACGGATATTCTTTTATTAACGATCGGCACACCGTAGTACTTCGAAATCTTTTCTCCGGTTGCTACCAAATCCTTAGCGGCATCATAAATTTTGTTATATATTTTTTCGTTTAATTTGTTTAAATCAGAATCAATGCAGTCAAGTAAAGATATTCCCAATGTAATAGTTCTTACATCAAGATTCTCTTTTGATATCATTTCATTTGTTTCTGATACTTCACGTAAGTTAATCATATATTTACCTCTTATACACGATGCATCTTCTCAAAAATTTCTTCTTTTTGGCACTTAATAATGACACCTATGTCATTTCCAAGCTTATCGAGTTCATCTGCCACATCACCGAAATGCTTGGGACAACCATTCATATCTACAACCATCATCATGTTAAAAAATCCCTGAACGATTGTCTGTGAAATGTCCTCAATATTAATTGAGTTGTCTGCAAGATAAGTACATACCTTTGCAATAATTCCAACAGTATCTTTGCCTACTACAGTAATAATTGTTTTGCTCATATATTTTTCCTTCCTATGCAATATTTACTATTTGAGATAATTCGTTGCGTTTCGCAACATACATCGGAATATCCGATATCTTAATTCCGTCATAATCCGTTGCTGCCTGATTCATTGTAACTTCACATCGCACAGATTCATAAGCCAGTTCCGGTAAATTATTTTCTTTACTTAAATGTCCCAAAAAAATTGCTTTTAATTTATCAGACATTATTTCGCTTATTAAAGATCCTGCTCTTTCATTGCTAAGATGGCCTCTGTCACCTAATATCCTTTGTTTCAAATAATAAGGATACGGCCCCACCTGAAGCATATTTACATCATGATTGGCTTCAATAAACAATGCATCCATTCCCTTAAGGCATTCTACGGTATATTCATTATAAGTTCCCAGGTCTGTACATACACCCACTTTTTGTTTGCCGTAAGAAAATCTGTAGGCAACCGGATCTGCCGCATCATGTGATATTCGCATCGGATTAATAATTATATCTTTTACCGTAAATTTCTCATCAGGTTTAATATCAATAAATAAATCCGTATCTATATACCCGACAGATGATGTATTAATAATTGCCGCTTTGGTTTTGGGTGTCGCATAAATCGGTATTTCGAATTTACGTGACAATACTCCGAGCCCTGCAATATGGTCAATATGTTCATGGGTAATCAATATACCGTCAATGTCGTTCATAGTAAGATCCAGTTCATTAACTCCTTCCTGAACTTTCTTACCGCTGATACCCACATCTACCAGCAAATGAGTCGTGTCCGACCCCACATAAATCGAATTACCGCTCGAGCCTGAAGCAATACTGGTTATTCTCATTTTTTCTCTTCCCAATAAATATCTACTTTGTCACCGTCTTTGAGGTTTTCCATATACTGTGCCTGCTTACCGTTTAGGTTGGTGACAATATTTCGTCCCCGGGAATCCGCAAGGTTAAAGTTAATTACATCAAACACATCAACGAACACATAGGTATCTTTTCCTTTTAATGTAATCGGAGAACCGTTTGCTATAACAACAATAGTATTCTTTGATTCCTTGGTTTCCTTTTTAGATTTGGCATCTTCTTTTGATGTCTCTTTTTTAGCTTCTTTAGCTTCTTCTTTAGTTTCTTCCTTATTATCATTCTTATCCGACGTTTCATTTTCGGAAGTATCGGAAGCTGAATCTTCTACTGCCTCATCTTCATTAGCAAAATCTTCTTCATATGAATCATCTTCCGGAAGATCGGCATATGTTTCTGCATCGTTAAGGCTTTCTTCTATGGTATCTCTTTCGGACTTAACGGTTTCATAAGTCCAGTTAACGGAGAAGTTTTCGTATACTTCCGTATCAAAGTCGGCAAGCTTATTATTAACATAGATGTTCATCTTGGAATCCAGAATAACATCCATAAAATCAGCTATCTGCTTAACCGTATAGTAATTGAGAATCTCAATATTGTCGCCTTGTTGTATCTCATAGAACTTAGACTGAAGTTCACCGTTAACCATCGCGAACTTCGGAACTTCTATCTTCGAATCATTAACATCAAAGGTAATCGAATCCGCAAGTTCTTCTATATCTTCAAGAGTAGCCTTACCGGGAGCTCCCTTTGTGGATTCTATTACTCTTATTATGTCTGAAGCTTTAATCTTACTTGTAATAAACGCACTTTCATCGTTAATTGTAATAGTAGCCGCTTCACCCGGGACGCCGCGAATCATACGTGCCTTTTTATTAATCGTAAATTCAAGCGCATCACCGCGCTTAGGGAATAATCCGTCCTTAGGGAACTGCGCCTGCATTGCAGCATCACCTACTGTAAGATTATTGTTATCATACATCTTAATTCTTGAACCGTTAAAAGATACAAATATGAAGTTATTACTCTGCTCATAATAGTTAAGGCAGATACCCACAGGTGTAACAAGAAGGGAATCCTTTTTGGTGTCCTCTTCAAATACAACAGACTGCATAACTTCTTCGCCTCTTACGGCAACTCTTTCCTTTTGAATGCCAAGATGCTTGGCAACTTTTTCGGCATACACTTTGTTCTTACCGCCACCGCCTACGATAAATACGGCACTTACAGAAGTTCCGCCGTTTAATTCCTTAATCTTATCCGCAACCTGTGTCGCCATATCCTCCAGGGTTGCATCCATAATTTTAAGAACCTCTTCCTGCTTAATCTTCTGAGGCAGAAGCATTATGTCAAAATAGTCAATTTCTTCTTTGTAATCAGCTTCTCTTTTGATTCTTTCCGCTTCGGCAAAATCCACAAGACAAGCCTTTGCAACATCTTCCGTAAGCGCATCACCTGCTATGGGGATCATTCCGTATGCCAAAATACAACCGTCATTTGTAATTGAAATATCCGAGGTTCCCGCACCTACATCTACCAATGCAATATTTAACATCCTGAAACGTTCGGGAATTGCAAGGCCAATGGCTGCAATAGGTTCCAAAGTCAGATTGTCAACCTTAAGGCCTGCTATTTCAACCGCCTTATATAATCCGTCAACAACTTCATCCGGAAGGAAAGTTGCTATTAAATCAACACCGATATTTCTTGCTTTATGTCCTTCAAGATTACCTATTTGCGAACCGTTCAAATAAAATCTGATTACGGAATGACCGACACAATAGAATTTGATTTCGCTGTCCGCTTCCTTTGATTCAAGGAAATCCGTATAAGCATTCTCAACGCCTGCCGAAACAAGACTGTAGATATCTTCCTGGGTAACTTCACGATTATCCAAATCAATTTCAGCATGTGCATTTACCGTATGAAGCACACGACCTGCAGCCGCGATACATACGCCTTCAAGCTTTTCGCCCGTGGCATCTTCAAGTTCTGATTTTACTTCTCTAATCGTATCTCCGACTTTTTGAATGTCATGAATCTGTCCATCCATCATAGCTCTTGTTTCATGTTCTTTAATACGCTGAGCAACAACAATGAACTTGTCCCCTTTACGATAGCCTACGGTTCCTACTACGCTTCTTGTACCAATATCCAATCCGAAAACTAGTTTTTCTTTCATGCTTCTATCCTTTTACAAATCTGATTTATGCTATCCTCTAATGAGTTACTGTTATCAACCACAAAATCCGAATTCTTTCTGAACTCTTCTTCGCTTAACTGTGAATCCATAATTGATTCTATCTTTTGATCAGAATAATTACGTGATTCCTTAAGCCTTTTTATTCGTATGTCTTTACGTGCAAAGATATACCACATTTCATCAACTATTGAATTATATCCGCATTCAATAAGAAGTGCCGCTTCCAGGAAAAAGAAATCAACATTGCCCTTCTTCTTAGTCTTGTCAATTTGTTCGAGTATATACTTTTTAACAGCAGGATGAACGATATTGTTAACTTCTTCAAGCAGCTCATCGTTATCAAATACCATCGCCGCCATTTTATTTCTGTTAATCTGTCCGTCCTCGTTAAGTACTTCGGTCCCCAGCAAATCAACTAAAGAATCGTAACAATCATGTCCCTTTAGTTCAAGCTCCATAGCCGCTTCGTCTGCCCTTAATACCACGCAGTTCAAAGTCTCTTCCAGGCGGCTTAAAACAGCTGATTTACCGCAGCCCACACCTCCGGTAATACCTATAACTTTCATATAACTCCCACTTTTACTTTATTTTGCTTCAAACCAGTCATTACCGGTATGAAGATCTATCTCCATCTTAACCTTTAAATCCGTAGCCTTTATCATTTCTTCGGTAAGAATGGTTCTTGCTTTTTCTTCTTCATCCTTGGGAACTTCAAGTAACAGTTCATCATGAACCTGAAGAATTAAATTACTCTTTAATCCCTCTGCTTTAAGTCTGTTATGAACTCTTATCATTGCTATCTTAATAATGTCAGCAGCCGTTCCTTGAATAGGTGAGTTCATTGCAACACGTTCACCGAAACTTCTTTGCATAAAATTCGATGAATTAAGTTCCGGTACGGGACGCCGTCTGTTGTAATATGTTGTAATATATCCCGTTTCTTTGGCATCCGAAACCTGCTTGTCCAGATACTCTTTTATCTTTGGATAGGTTTTAAAATAGTCCTCAATATATATTTTTGCTTCCTTAGGCGAAATCTTTAAGTCTTCACCCAGACCGAAAGCAGAAATTCCGTATACAATTCCGAAATTAACGGCCTTTGCTTTTCTTCTGTCCAGTTCCGTAACTTCATCATAAGGAATATGGAATACCAGGGATGCGGTTGAGCGATGAATATCCGCATGTTCCGAATATGCCCTGATAAGTTCCGGATCATCTGCCAGGGATGCCAATACCCTAAGTTCTATCTGAGAATAATCCGCATCCATAAAAATATATCCGTCCTTCGGCACGAAAACCTTACGAATCTTTCTTCCAAGTTCCATTCTTATGGGAATGTTCTGAAGATTGGGTTCCGTTGAAGATAATCTTCCCGTTGCCGTAATCGTCTGGTTAAAAGTCGAATGTATTCTGTTATCGGCAGCAATGCATGTTTGCAATCCGTCCGCATAGGTGCTCTTAAGTTTGGTATATGCACGATAATCAAGAATCTTGCTGACTATAGGATAGTCATCCTTAAGTTTCTCCAGTACATCCGCGGCTGTAGAATACCCGGTTTTTGTTTTCTTACCGCCGGGAATTTGCATCTTTTCAAACAATATTTCTCCCAGTTGCTTGGGGGAATTAATATTAAATTCGCAACCCGACAATTCATAGATTTCCTTTTCGAGCAAATCTATACTTTCTTTGAGCATATCGGAATATTCAACCAGTTTATCCTTAACAACTTCAATGCCCTGTGTTTCCATTTCATAGAGTACATAAGTAAGGGGCATTTCTATATCTTTGTACAAAGATATCATTTTAGTTTCATTAAGTCTGGCAATTATCTTATCGCATGCATGATAGCTTACATAGCTTAAGTAGCACAGATAATTCTTAGTCTCTTCCGGAAGGGATTCTATTACCTCCGATAATGAAAGTTTTTTGGCAAACTGCGACTTATCCTGAATAAGCAAATTAAGATATTCATTTGCCACATCAATCTGAGTGTAATCGCTCTTAAGCGGATTAAGAAGATACGCCCCGATAAGGACATCATCAAATCTGTCATCATAATCGCACTTAAGCATTCCATAGAGTTTCTTAATATCAAATCCGACTATATTAACCTCGCTTTTAGCAATACGCAGTAGCGAAGACTCAATAAAGTCGTCGGTTATGAATAACCATTTTTTGATAAATACACTTCTGTGTGCATCTGTTATGGATATTCCCAAAAGTTCCGCTGTATTTTTATCATCATATACAGTTTCAACAGCTATACGATTAATTTTCTTGGATGCAATATCATCAACCAGCGTATCAACATAGGTAGTTGCTTCGCCGAAATCTTCAATCAGGGTAAAATTCGATGTGATACTTTCGTAATCGATTTTGGTTTCAAATCTTGATAACAAATTCTTGAATTCAAGTTTCTTAAACCAAACGTATGCTTCATCGGTATAAAAATTTCCGACACGTGCGTCAGTTAAATCCGTATTGACCGGTGAATCAATCTTAATTGTTGCAAGTGTCTTCGAAAGATAAGCAAGTTCTTTATTCTCGATAAGAGACTCCCTTACCGCATTTTTTGACACTTCATTAACATGCTCATACAGATTATCGAGACTTCCGTATGTTACCAAAAGTTCTGTTGCCGTCTTTTCGCCAACCTTGGGTACTCCCGGAATATTATCCGCAGTGTCTCCCATAAGTGCTTTTAAATCTATAAATCCTATAGGGTCTACCTGATATTTATCAAGCACATCCTTTGCGTAATAATCTTCTATTTCCGTCTTCCCGCCTTTAGTCTTGGGAATGCGAATTTTAATATTGTCCGTAGCAATCTGAAGAAGATCTCTGTCTCCGGAAACAAGTGATACCGCAATGCCGTTTTTTTCTGCGCTTTTGGCCAACGTGCCTAAAATATCATCGGCTTCATAGCCTTCCATGGTAACAACATTAACTCCCATTGCCTTAAGCACATCCTGCATAACGGGAACCTGTTGTCTTAATTCGTCAGCCATGGGTTTACGGGTACCCTTGTACGGACTGTACATTAAGTGTCTGAAGGTAGGCGCATGAAGGTCGAATGCCACCGTAAGATAATCGGGATTTTCCTCATCCAGAATCTTAAACAATATATTAAGGAATCCATAAATTGCATTGGTATGAAGGCCCTCTGAATTAGTCAAATCAGGGACCCCATAAAACGCTCTGTTTAATATACTGTGACCGTCTACCAGTACAAGTTTTTCCACAACAATCTCCTACAAATATATAAGCAGCATAACAACAGCCGCAATCGCTACCACAATCAAACCGACCATAACATAGTAAAACCACTGGATACCTTCACGCATTTTAAGATTCTTATTTGCGGTATTCATGCAGCCGTTCAATTCTTTGTGAAGATCAAAAACATTACCCGTTTCCAATCTTTTGACACCTTCTCTTACCAAAAATTCAATGGTAAGTTCTTCCCGGCATTCGTCACAACACTCAATATGCGTCATAAAATCCCGAAGATCATCCGTATCAAGATCGTCGTTAAGAAAGGGTTTTATTAACTTAACAGTTCTTTTACAATCCATAAAATCTCCGAAAAATGGGCATAGTTTCACTAGATAAATAGCCTTATATAGTATAACAAAATGCAAGGGGAAATACAACAATATCTAGTGTTTTTGTATTATGGTTGCTCCATATTTTGTGGTTGTTATGTAAATCAAATTTGTTGTTGTATTAAAATAAACAATATGATAAGATAATCTAGCTGGCCGGTGTGTCGGAATTGGCAGACGAGGCAGACTCAAAATCTGTTGATGGCAACATCGTGCGGGTTCAAGTCCCGCCACCGGCATAAAAAAGGATTGCTCATTATGAGCAATCCTTTTTATTTACTATCATTATCTCTATTGTGGGAATGTACTTAAAACATCCTCATATTTTTCGCGATATCTTATTAATTTGACGCTTCCGTCAGAACAAATCATAACTTCCGCAGGTTTCAGTCTTGTATTGTATGAGTAACACATTGAATATCCGTATGCTCCCGCATCAAGTACACATATCAAATCATCTCTTACTATTTGCGGCATCGGTCTGTCTTTGCAAAGGCAGTCTCCCGATTCACAGATATTACCTGTAATCGTTGCCTCTTCCTTCATGCCGGTTATAGGTTTACCCTTATGAAGTATCTCTATATCGTGCCATGAATCATATAATACGGGACGTGCCAAAACATTCATTCCCACATCTGTTCCCACATATTTATGATCACCGTTGAATTTAACAGCATTTACGCGGCCGATTATAACAGCACCTTCCGCAACACAGTATCTTCCGGGCTCTGACTTAAACAAAGGAGCGCTTCCGTATTCTTCCACGAATTTATCAAGACGTTTCGTCCACTCCGTGCTTAACTTATACATATCAAATTCGTGTTCATCCTCAAGTTTGTGATAAGGAATTCCGAATCCGCCTCCGAAATCAATAAATTCCAGATTCTTAAATTTCTTGGCAATTCTAAGGAACTGGTCTATGGCATTTAAGAAGGGTTCCGGTTCCATATACAGTGAACCCACATGCTGATTTATACCTACGATTTTTAAATCAAATTCCTTAGCAACGTTAATTGCAACATCAATATCTTCTTCGGCAATGGCAAACTTAGTATTCTTACCTGCCGTTACAACCTTCTCGTGATGTCCGGCACCTACTCCGGGATTAATACGAATAGCACATCTTCCGCCGGGATTAAGTTCTCCGAACATTTTAAGCTGATCAATAGAATCAAGACTTGTCATAATTCCAAGATCAATGGCATATTTCATTTCGTCCCTGTCAATATTATTGGGTACGAAGAAAATTTCATCCTTGCTAAATCCTGCAGCAAGTAATAATCTGATTTCGCCCTCAGACATGGCATCACAGTTAACACCCTCTTCGTGAGCAATCTTAAGGATGCTTAAATTACTGTTTGCCTTCATTGAATAATTTGCTTTGTAAGGATACTTAGTTACAATATTTGCTACCTTACGCATTCTGTCTCTAATAATATCCTCATTGTACACGTACAGCGGCGAACCATACTCTTTTACAATTTCTTCAATATTATTTCCTTTGAAATAGTCTACACTTTCGATAAATGAATTCATAGTTTTTCTCCTCATATTAAAAGATATATTATATATCTTCTATCTGCCAGTCAATAGGTTCCATTCCGTTCTTAACCAAAAATTCATTGCACTGGCTAAAATGCTTACATCCGAAGAATCCTCTGTATGCGGACAAAGGGCTTGGATGCGGGGCCTTAAGCACCAGGTGCTTAGGATTCGTCAGCATCGGAATTTTACGTTGTGCAGGCGACCCCCAAAGCATATAAACTATCGGTCTGTCCTGAGCATTTACCGCATTAATTATTGCATCCGTAAATACTTCCCAGCCTTTTCCCTGATGAGAATTTGCTTCATGAGCTCTGACTGTCAGCACCGTATTAAGCAAAAGTACTCCCTGTTCGGCCCACTTGGTAAGATATCCGTTATTGGGAATCTTAAGTCCCAAATCCGAATTTAATTCCTTGTAAATATTAACTAACGAAGGCGGAATCTGCGTTCCCGGCTTTACCGAAAAGCAAAGACCGTGAGCCTGATTCGGCTCATGATAGGGATCCTGTCCCAGTATCAAAACCTTAACCTTACTAAGAGGCGTCAAATGAAATGCATTAAAAATATCCTCTGAAGGAGGATAGACAATGCACTTACTATATTCATCCTTTACAAAACTATACAGTTCCTTATAATAAGGCTTCCTAAACTCATTATCTATAGCAGGAAGCCAGTCATTATCAATCATTCCCATATTTATCTTCTTACACTTACACCTTTATCATTAAGATATTCCTTAAGTTCTTTTATATCCATTTCCTTGAAGTGGAACAAAGAAGCTGCCAAAGCCGCCTCTGCCTGACCGTATGTAAGCGCATCATAAAAATGTTCCATAGTACCTGCACCACCTGATGCAATTACAGGTATTTTAACATTTTGAGCAATTGTCTTTGTTAGCTCAAGATCATAACCGTTCTTGGTACCGTCACAATCCATAGAGGTAAGAAGAATTTCTCCTGCGCCAAGTTCTTCGGCTTTCATCGCCCACTCAACGGCATCAATTCCCATATCGACTCTTCCGCCGTTTTTATAGATATTCCAGGAATCTCCTGTTTTCTTGGCATCAATAGCACATACAACACATTGAGAGCCGAACTTAAGAGCCGCTTCCGAAATCAATGTAGGATTCATAATAGCTGCGGAATTAACCGCAACTTTATCGGCGCCCTCTCTAAGGATCATCTTAAAATCATCTACCGTTCTTATACCGCCGCCTACGGTAAAAGGTATGAAAATACATTCAGCCACGCGACGTACAAGTTCTGCTTTTATTTCTCTTGCATCCGAAGAGGCTGTAATATCAAGAAATACAAGTTCATCCGCACCTGATTTGTCATAAAACTTAGCAACTTCAATCGGATCTCCGGCATCTATCAAATTGACAAAATTGGTTCCCTTAACAACTCTTCCGTTATCAACATCGAGACAGGGAATAATTCTTTTAGTATGCATATCTTTATCCTACAATTCAATAAAATTAGTCAAAATCTTAAGTCCCACCTCAGAACTCTTTTCAGGATGGAACTGACAGGCAAATACATTTCCGGATTCTACTGCTGCATCAAATTCAACACCGTATTCCGAACATGCTGCAACATCATCACGATTGTCTGCTTTCAAATAATACGAATGAACGAAATAAACATATTCGCCATCCTTTATTCCTTTGAACAATCTGGATTCTTTGGGGAATTTCAAACTGTTCCAGCCTATCTGCGGTACTTTAAGTTCGCCGCCTTGATTATCGAACTTAACACATTTACCGGGAAGAAGTGACAATCCTTTTACTCCCGGAGTTTCTTCCGAAGATTCGAACATCAGCTGAAGTCCCAGACATATTCCCAAAAAGGGAGTTCCTTTATCAACAATTTGGTGAATTACGGAAGTCAATCCGTATGAATTAAGTTTTTCCATTGCATCACCAAACGCGCCTACGCCCGGCAAAATAACCTTGTCGGCACTAAGAAGTATATCTTTGTCCCTCGTAATTACAGCCTCTGCTCCGAGAAACTCAAGTGCCTTTTTAACGCTCATAATATTGCCTGCGTCATAATCAATAATTGCTATCATAATAAATCCTCTTCCTGTGGAAGCATATCTTCTAATTCAATAGTTCTGTAATTGCTGTCGTCTCTTACAGGCTCCGCTGGAGTTTCGTCTGTATTTTCACCGGCATCATCGGATTCATCTGCATTTTGTTCAACATTTTTATCCGAAATCTGTTCTGCATTTTCTTCTATACTCTGCTCCGTAGTATCTTCGGATTCAGGTACCGACAAAGTGTATACACCTGTTCTTACAATTTCGAACAATATTCTTGTGTACTCTGTATCATCTTCGATATCGTAAATTGAGACTGCCTCTTGCGCACTTAAATTATACTTATTCTGAAGTATATCAACTATCTGCATATAAATAGGTGTAAGATCATTTACCACATCAACCGTATCATCTGCCGACAGCTTATTATATACATAAACGCCTTCAAGTAACGAATCAAGAGCCTGTGCATCCTGGCCCATTGCAATACGATTATTATAAGAGTCAAGACGTCTTTGTAATTTCATAATAGTCTCTGCTCTCTTAAAGATAATTGTATCCGAATCATTAAGCTGCTTATTCATGAAATTCTCATAAACTGTTCTGTAATCGCCCTGATAATATGCTTTACGGGCAACATTCTTCTCAATATAATCGGGAAGAATATTACTTAAGATAACAACAGCAGCAATTATAGTAACACAGAAACAGAATAATCCCAAGTTAGCTTTCTTGGAAAGAACAATTTTCTTAGGTTCCTTCGGTTTAGGTTCTTTAGGCTCCTTAACCTTCTTTTCTTTCTTCTTTTTCTTCTTACCGTTATCGGCAGCGCCTTCTTCACCCTCTTCGCCATCTTCACCGGCTTCGGAAGATTCGCTCGCAGCGGCCTTTTTCTTGCCCTTCTTATCTTTCTTGGCTTTCTTATTCTTCTTTTCTTCTACAGCTGCAGCTTCTGCATCTACTTCTGCCAGAATATCATCGTTGGACATTTCATCCAATGCTGCTCCTGCCGTAGTTTCCTCTTCATCCAAATCTTCTGTAAGGAATGCAAGTAAACGGGCAAAGAATCCCGGCTTTTTCTTTTCCTTAATTCCGGCAAGCTCGTCGAAATCACCCATAGCTTCAGCAAGATCAACCTCCTGAATACCATCGGCATTTTCTTCCGGCGCATCCTGATTTTCGGCCTCATTCATTCCGGCAAGAATATCATCTATTTCTTCATCGGTTCCGGTAATAACACCATCACCTTCAGGCATATCGGATTCCTCTGCACCCTTCTTCTTTTTCTTTCCAAATAAAGGAAGCGAGAATCCTTTCTTTTTCTTCTTGGGCTTAGGTAATTTACCATCTGCTTCATAAGGTTCAATAATCTGTGAAGGCTCTGAAGAAACATCATTGGCAACAGTAGGATCTATACCTTCAAGCAATGCCAGCAAATCTTCGTCAGACTCTCCTGCAGCTTCAAGTTTCTCAACATCATTCAAATCTACAGGCGCATCTTCCATGCTTCCTGCAGCTTCACTGTCACCTATACCTTCATCTATACCATTTAACATATTGGCCAAATCATCTTGTGATTCAGCACCGGCAGCATCACTTTCTGCATTTGCTTCAGGTTCGGACGGCGCTTCTTCAGCAGGAGTATCATCGAGTCCCAATCCTGCCAACATAGCCATCAATTCATCCTGTGTTGCATTTCCGACATCCAAATCAAGCGGAGCTTCATTAACAACAGCATTTTCATCCGTCGCGATTTCTTCTGCGGCTCCTTCTGTTGGTATTTCATCCATTGAAATCTCGTCTGTAGGAATTTCATCTGTAGGAATTTCATCAAATATAATTTCATCCGAAATATTTATATCAGACTCAGCAGTATCTGTAAGTCTGCTTTCAGGCATCACAAAATCCTCGGCTGTAGTCGCCTCGCCGAGCATCTTCAATAATTCATCATCTGACGGATTATCCGAAACAGATTCCGAAGGTTCTTCTATAATAGGTTCTTCTATGATAGGTTCTTC
>JAZUIS010000038.1:0-7794 GCA_045642345.1 Lachnospiraceae bacterium | reverse complement strand
ATGTATCTCCACCACTCTGAATAAGAGAAAAACAATATTAAATTTAATACTTCATATCTGAAAGATAAGATACCTTATATATTTTTACCTGTCAAGATGTTGCCTTAAAAAATTCCGCCGATTGTTATTTCCTTGCGCCCTGCTTTGCCATATTGACAAGCTCTTTATAGGAATAAATCGGATATGCTCTAAGTTCCCTTTCACCGCTTGATACCATCAGCGTATTAAGTATTATTTTGGTACCGTCCTCACTTATTCCCGCAAAATTATCAAAGGTTGATATTACGGTACCGTCTTTACCGATTCCCACACCCGAACCCGGAATGTTCTCATCCGACTGACAGGCATAATAGGCATTACCAAAGGTATCATTACCCGCTATGACTTCAACAGGTTCATCAAGCTTTACTTCATCAATAATATATGTTTCGGCCTTATTTACCGTGATAAGCGTGCCGTCTTCAAAAGTATAAATATTATAATTTCTGTCCGGAAGATAAAGCGCACCATACGGTGTACCGTAAGCTGCAACAACATTTCCGTACGAAGATATCTCCGAAGCCTTATCGCTGTAAAGTAAATCTACCGTAGTACCGGCATAAGGTTCGGATGCCTTTTCCGATATCGGTTCATACTTATTAAAAATCATAGGATTAAGAGTCGGAATTGCATAAAGCACATTGCTTTCCTCCGGCTTAACCACATATTTAAGTGACACCGACTTCATAAGTTCCGAATGCTCCGATACCCTAAGGCCTTCGGAAGAAACGCTCATAATAATTTCCTCTCCGAGGGAGGTGAGCAGCTTGACACTTCCGCTTTTGCAGTTTTCGAAGGAGATCAATTTTGCCTCCGACATATTATAAACATCGATAAGTTCACCGTTTGCAGGTTCAAGTTCCATAATAACCGAGCCGGAAGCCATAATAATATATCCGTTATCGGCGGTATATATGGCATCCACTCCCGTATTGTCTATATCTTTTTCCCAGCATACGGTATCGGTATCATAATCGATGCACCTAAGCTTCATCGTATCTTCACCTGCAGGAGAAATTTCACGATAGCACAAATACAGACGATTGCCGCTGAGCGTTGCGTATGTAAGAGCGCTCACTCCGGTGTTATATGTTTTTGTATCATTGTTTTTGAGATTAAGAACGGTTACGGTTTCGGACTTTGTACATTCTTTTTCCCGGGAAGTATCTGTTTTGTTGTCATTCAAAGAATATAAAAATGTCTTATCATCAAGGAAGGTTGCATAACCGTTAAACGCCAGTTCATTATATTTTTCCTCGTTCAACTTATCCGTATAGACGAAATTAACCATTTGACCGGTCACAGCATATGCTTCGGTGGCTGCAACATCCACCTCGGTATCAACAACAACAGCTATATACTTATGATCGGGGCTTGAATAGGTACAGTGATTTTTCCTTGAAAGCAGCAACGCTGAAATTTTCGGTTCTTCGCCCAAAACAAAATCTGTAATTTTCAACTGTCCCTTCGGAGTAAGGTAATATACATGATCGTCATCGACGAATCCTGCCGATGATGCACTGTCTACACCTACGGCCGCCGCGCTTGTGGTAAATTCCACCTGCCCAAAGTCATCGGCCTTTACCACTTTCACATTTCCGGTTTTATCCGCTATAAGAATATGCTCACCGTTATTTGAGAACTGAACATTGACAATTTCACTTCCCATTTCAACCGTATCTTTCGAAACGTACTCCGCCTCAACATCGTAAAGACCCAATGCCCTGGTCAGCATGCCTTGGATTTTACCTTTATTCCTTCCGAAATTCCTTTTGCTTAGGGAATAGGCCTCAAAGGTATCCTCAAGCGATGCTTTGGTATTTCCGACAGAATATTCATTCTCGGCCTTTGCAATTAAAGTATCTATTTGGTTATTGCTAAGCTGCCATTTTTGAACGCCGATCGTTGTAACTGCCGCAATTGACAAAACGGCTACCGAGCTTGCAATAATTGATAATCTTTTTAAAGCCTTGGCCTTACGTTCCAGAATACGTTCCTGCTCTCTTTGTCTTAAGGTATCGTATGGGACTCCCAGCAGCGAAGCTGCAACACGCACGTACTCAATCTTGAGCTTGCTCATTATTTCTTTATTGTTTTTGCCGCGCACGTCCGATGCAAAGGGCTCCGTTTCGGCACTAAGCAGCTGTGGCGGGAAGGAGTCATTGGTATTTCCTTCGCATATAACAACGATAATCTTTCCGTATCCGTGCTTGGAAATGAATGTTTCGATTTCCTTCATGCACCATTTTGATTCGCGGTAAGCAGGTGAGCAGATGGCAATGAAATACTCCGAATGCTCAAGCGCAAGCTCTATTGAATTTCCCAGATTATCCGAAAGAGGCAGTTCATCCTGATCGCGGAAAATACGTGAAATTCTTTCCTTTTGTACCATATCTTTGGCACTTTGAGGTACAGTATATGTTTCAAGCAAAAGTTGAAGATTTTGGGCCACAAACTCGTCAATCGGGCGATGCCTGTAGCTGATAAACGCATCATAATGAATGTTTTCAAAAGAGTTACTCATCATTTCCTCCTACAATGAATCCGTATCATTCCGCACATACAACATACTGGGGCGATAAGCATCGCCTGATGTGTATTCACCTGTTTCTTTTACCTTATACTGTATCTTTTTTCTGAAATTTGCCTTATATAAATTGCGTCCGAGCAATATTTCCGTAATCTTCTGAATACGTGGAAGGGTGAATTTCTGCGGCAAAAATTCAAATGCTATATTCTCATTTTCGGCCTGTCTTGAAAGTCTTTCTCTGGCACTTCTTAATATTTCGACATGGTCAAAAGCCAATGGATAATCCGGCTTTTCTTTAATAAAAGCTTCAACCTCATAGAATTCACTCTCGATTTCATCATCCGTCATGATAAGGCGAAGATTTTCTTCGGCCAAGAACGAAATATACGAAATTGAAATAATACGCATTCTGGGATCTCGGTCTACTGCTCCCCAGGTGTAAAGCTGTTCGCAATACAAATCATCAAATCCGGCCTTATCCTTAAGGACTCTCTTTACCGCCTCTTCCAAAGATTCTGACGGGCTTACGAAAGTGCCCGGCAGTGAAAGCATATCCTCAAAGGGCGGCCTCGTTCTTTTTACGAGCCGTACGCACAATCTGTCTTTTATTATACAAAATATCAGAACATCAACCGTCACCGAAAGTTTCTCATACTTATTCGGATTATATTGTTTCAAATATTCTTCATGTTTCACTTTATCTTTTCCAATCCTCTTTATAAAAAATTACGCTTCCGCTCTGTTGTTTTTGGTAAGTGCGGTTACAAGAACTATTATTCCGCCCACGAGTAAAAACAATATTGTCTGTGGAAGGACTTCCATTACCCAAAGGTAGCCAAGCGGATCCGAATCCTGTGTAATCAAGTAATATATCCATACGCGAACGAATGTATATACCGGGAAAAACAGATACGGTATATAAAGCGAAAGGGCACGTTTAACATATTCCTTTTTGGTATATACGCCTTTCTTGTATTTGCTTCCCATAAGAACAATCAACACTACAATGCCAGCCAAACATACCCACATAAAATAAAAGGTAGCATTAAAGTCAATCTCACCCAGCGCAATGAGCGGAACTATCATAAGGCAAAGCATTATGATGAATAAATTGCGCCAATACTTATCGTTTTTCATTGTAAAAACCTCCGTAAATTAAATATGTTTTGATTCGCTAATCACTTAGTAGCTGTTTAGAACTAACTTATGTGTGTATCTTAGTATATTTTTGCTACTATGTCAAGTGCTTTTTTTTGATACAATAATACTGTGTTAGTGTACAAAATATGCGTGTAACATTGACTATTGCGCCATTCCCAACTATAATAATAATTGTAATTTTATCGAAATTGGAGAGTTATCAATGAAACGAATCGGAACCTCAAATTTGGCTCCCGGTATGGTTACAGCCGAGGACATCTACAATTACAATAATCAGCTTATTATTCCTAAGGGATTGGTCCTTGATGATAAGACCATTGCAAAGCTCGACTATTATTCAATTCTTTCTGTTCGTATTGAGGACGAACAGGTTAAGGTTGACCCTAATGAGAAGGAATATGTACGTTCATACTCAGACAAGGTTAAAGAGAGCCCTGAATTCATCAGATTCAAGGCTGAATTCGATGAGGATGTCGAGGCTTTCAAAGACGTTATTAACGATGTTGTTGTCAAGGGTTCACCTCTTGATATCGATAAACTTATGAATCACACTTTGAACATACTTGATATTGGTGCAACAACTCCCAATCTTCTTGATATGCTTCATTGTATGAGAGAATATGACGATGCAACATATGTTCATTGTATGAACGTTGCTCTTATCTGTAATGTTATGGCAAGATGGCTTCGTATGTCGGAAGACGAAATCTGTACAGCTACAGTTTCAGGTTTGTTACATGATGTGGGTAAAACACAGATTCCCGATGATATTATTAAAAAGCCTGCAAAGCTTACTCCTCAGGAATATTCAATAATCAAGCGTCATCCTCAGGCAGGATACGAATTACTTAAGAAATCAAATCTCGATCCCGACATTCTTAATGCAGTTCTGATGCATCACGAACGTTGTGACGGAACAGGATATCCTTTAGGACTTACAGGTCCTCAGATTCCTACCTATGCTAGAATCGTATCCATCGCCGATGTATATGATGCTATGACATCCGCAAGAGTTTATCGTGGCCCGTTATGTCCCTTTAAAACAATTGAAATATTTGAAGAAGAAGGTCTTCAGAAATATGACCCTCAGTATATTATGACTTTCCTTGAGAACGTTGTTAATACTTATCTTCTTAACAGTGTACGCTTATCTAACGGTGAAAGAGGAACGATTGTTTATATCAATAAAGATAAACTTTCTTCTCCTACAATCAGAACCGAAACAGATTTCATCGATTTGAGTCATCGTACAGATCTTGCTATTGACGCCATATTATAAGATAACTAAATTCAGACATTAAAAAACCTCGATTCCTATAGGAACCGAGGTTTTATTATACACTTTATCAACCAACCTTAAGTCTGAATTTCTGAACTTCCTTTTCCGAATCAACCAGTTCAATAAGTCCGCCCAGGGATTGCAGTTTAAGATGGAAATCTTCATATCCTCTCTGGATATAATTAATATCATCAATTACGGTTATTCCCTCTGCTGCCAGTGCCGCAATTACAAGTGCCGCACCTGCTCTAAGGTCCGGAGCCGAAATACTGGCACCGGTGTATTTATTAACGCCATCGATGATTGCCGTATTACCCTCAACCTTGATTGAAGCACCCATACGTGTTAATTCATCAACATATTTAAATCTGTTTTCAAAAATACTTTCTGTTACAATACTTGTTCCCTTTGACAATCCCAGTGCTACAGCTATCTGAGGCTGCATATCCGTAGGGAATCCGGGGTAAGGAAGTGTTTTAACATGAGTATGTGTAAGCTGCTTCGTTGCTACTACTCTGACAGCATCGTCAGATTCTTCAACTTCGCATCCGATTTCTTCAAGCTTGGCACTTATAGATTCCAAATGCTTAGGAATGACGTTCTTAACTGTAATGTCACCCTTCGTTACCGCTGCAGCAAACATAAATGTTCCTGCTTCGATTTGGTCAGGGATAATTGTATAATTCGTGCCGTGAAGATGTGGAACACCTTTGATACGAATAACATCAGTACCCGCACCCTTTATGTTAGCTCCCATTGTATTAAGGAAGTTAGCTACATCAACTACATGAGGTTCCTTTGCGGCGTTCTCGATAATTGTCTGCCCTTCGGCCATAGTAGCTGCCATCATTACATTAATCGTAGCACCCACCGTTACAACGTCCATGTAAATATGTGCGCCCACAAGTTTATCGGCTTCTGCAGTAATCATACCGTGTTCAATCTTAACCGATGCTCCGAGAGCCTTAAAGCCCTTCATGTGCTGGTCAATAGGTCTAAGACCTATATTGCATCCACCGGGCAAAGTGACCTGGGCCTTCTTATATTTACCAAGAAGTGCACCGAGCAAATAGTATGATGCTCTTATCTTCTTAATATAATCATTATCAATTGTCTGATCGACAATATTCTTTCCGGAAATGCTGACAGTGTGTCTGTCAATTCTTTCCACAACGCCACCGATGCTTTCAATAGCTTGAAGCATAACATCAGTATCGCGCACATCCGGCATATTATCTATTACACAGGGTTCATCCGACATTACAGCTGCAGCAAGAATACCGAGAGCCGCATTCTTGGCTCCGCCGATTTCTACTTCTCCAACTAAAGGATTGCCACCCTTTATAGCATACTGTTCCATAAATTCCTCGAAAATATATTAAATCCACAATATATAGTGGTTAATAATTCTAAACTACAATATATGCTACACAGCCCGTAGCATCAACTTATTATAAGGCAGAAATGCCCTAATTGTAAAGACAAACGTATGTTTACAGATACTTAAGCGGGTTAACCTGAGTGCCTCCGATTAATATCTCAAAGTGTACATGAGGTCCCGAACTTACACCTGTATTACCACTAAGGGCTATCTTTTGGCCCTGGGATACAGTCTGACCCGGCGATACAAGTATCTTACTTAAGTGACCGTATCTGGTCTGACGTCCGTCAGGATGGTTAATATAAATAACATTACCGTAACCGCTACCCCAACCGGCTTTAGCAACAGTACCGCCGCAGGAAGCATAAATCGGAGTTCCCACAGGTGTTGCCCAGTCAATACCCTTATGATATGTGCTTGCACCCTTGGTAGGACGCTTACGGGGTCCGAAAGTAGAAGACATTCTTCCGCCGTAAAGAGGTTTAATATATGTAGGCGGAATCTTGGTTCCGGTCATTATACGCTTTGCAACCGGCTGATATATAACATTCTCTGCAAGAATTTCATTTCCGACATTCTTGTCATTTTCGAAATTAACTGTTGCAACTACCTTATGATATCCTGCCGAAGGCTGCTGCAATACTTCAACATCAGAAGTATACCAGTCATCACGCAATTCCTTTTCAACAGGCAAATCATATGTTTCTTCATAATACATAACTTCCTGTCTTAATACAGCAAGCTTAGGCTTCGGTACTGCATAAATAAGCTCATCATCCGGACGAATCATGGAATTCTGATCTTCCAAAGAATCATTCATGGCAATAAGATCTTCCATAGGTACTCCTACGGTAATTGCTATCTGCGAAAGTGTATCACCTGATTTTACTTTATATACATCATTGGTAGCTTCTTCTTTGGTTACCTCTTCTATTGCCGCATCAAGGCTGTCGATTTCTTCAGGATTAACATATACTTCAACAACTTCAATCTTGTCTCCGAAATCCATAGAGGTAATTCCGAGTTCATAGTCTTCAAGTTCCAGGTCAACATCAGGTTCTATTGATTCATAAAGCGTATCCATCTCAAAATCAAATCCCGCGCTAAACATGGGAGTTATCGATGCTTCCATTGTATCTTCTATTTCTTCTTCGGTTCCTACCAAAGGTGATAATACCGGAAGTTCCCTAAGTGAATCCTGATGAATGGTAACAACATATTTACCGGAAGTATCATATTTACTAATAGGAGCCTGTAGCATCTTAAGTACTTCATCTTTATTATTAAGATCAACTATATATCCATTAATCTTAACTTCAAAAGCTTTTTGAATATCATTTCTTACAGCTTTTGACAGAACATTTTCAATGTTAGAAATGACAGTTGTGTCAGTGTCAATCTTTC
>JAZUIS010000037.1:0-15515 GCA_045642345.1 Lachnospiraceae bacterium | reverse complement strand
AGCGGTAAGGCACAGCACTTTGACTGCTGCATTCGCTGGTTCGAATCCAGCTAGCCCAGCTTTTTTATATTTGGACCACTAGCTCAGTCGGTAGAGCACTTGACTTTTAATCAAGTTGTCGCGGGTTCGATTCCCGCGTGGTTCACTACATTAAGGTAATCATTGATAGCGTTGAAAAAATCAATGGTTACCGTTTTTATTGCTATTAAGAGAGGTATATAATGAAAAGAAAATTGAGTTTACTATTAACTATGATATTGGCTATGACGATGGTTATGGGAAGCGGTGTGACGGCGTTTGCGGAATGGGTCACCATTGATATCGATGGAACTAGCGATTTTCAGTCAGAATATTTGACGATATCCGGTGATGGTTTTAAAGCCATCGTAAGAAATGTCGAAGGTGCATGTACCTATGAACAGTGTGACGATTTGTATTCTGTTTCTATGCCTCTTCCTAGTGGCCCGACAATTAACGAGACTACAGCAGAATATTTTTGGCCGAAGAGTACTCACGATTCATATAATGTTATGGGTGTTTATTCAGATATAGTTAGTTTCAACTGGAATGCTACTACTAAAATTGGAACCATTGAAATGTATACTGTATCATATTGCATCGCGCATGGACTTTTGGCTCCGCCCCCAGTAGATCCCCCTACACCGTGCGAACCTGCAGCTCCTGCCCATACTCATAACTTCCAGTGGCAGACTATAACAGAACCCACCAAAGATTCGGACGGCCTTGAAGGCGAAGTTTGTTCTTGCGGTGCAATGAGAAACACACAGCCTTTATCAGCTTTTGGATACGCACTTAACAATTATGCAGTACCCATGATTAACAACGCAAAGCCCGGACAGACCATTACATTTGAGTTTGGCGAGTGGAATTCGTTCCCGAAGAGCTTCATGGCTAAGTTGGTTGATAAGTCAGCACAGAATGTTACGTTTGTTTTCAAATACAAATGGAATCATGAAACTCAGACAATAACCATTCCTGCAGGAACGCCTATTGATTTGAATTTTGATTGGTACGGACCTGCCAAGATGGCAGAACTTTATGGAAATAACTAGTTTTTAACCTGGTGACTTTTCTAGTAGAATGATCGGAGGTCCTATTTCTATATCTTTACATACAACTCCTTACGATAGTTTGCGGGAGATATTCCGTATTTTCGTTTAAAGGAATTGCTAAAATAAAAACTTTCTTCATAGCCTAACATTTGTGATATTTCAAAAATATCATGGGAGGTTTCTTTTAAAAGCTTCATGCCAAGTTCCATTCGAAGATTGTAATGATATTTTTGCATGGTGATTCCGGTGTTCCTTTTGAATATCAGATTAATGTGCTTATAGCTTAAACCTACGAGAGCTTCTATAGCCGATGAATTGAAAGGCTTATCGGAATTTTTCGCCAAATACTCTTTTACCAAGGCAGTTCGTTCCTCGTCGGGAGTTAAGTATTCCTTTTTGATGTCGTTTCTGTATATTTCCAGCAAAATTTCATATAAAAAAGTATTCAGTCTAAGATGGTCCTCCCAGGATGAACTTTGATACATATCTTTGAATCGGAATAATTTTTTGACGATATCCGAATCGGGTTTTGTCATGATCTGTTTGGGCAAAACGTAGAACAGATTATTTGAATCAGGGGCGGAACCTTCGGAATATTTATATGTATCGCCCGGAAGAAGGGAAGTTCCCGAATTGTTATCAGGCAGGAAGAAGTGGATGAAAAACCATTTTGTACCATCGGGGCACTTCGTATCACCGTAATGATGAAGTCCCTGTTTTAAGAAGGTGAGGCTGCCTGAAGGAAGAGAGTATTCAATTCCGTTCTCGAACAGGTGGAAGGAACCTTCCTCCACATACAAAAGAACATTGACATCCATTATTCGATTAGGATGTATGAAGCCTTCACGACATTGAATATAGTCACAGTTGCTTACCAGTGGAAGTGTATTAATCGGAAGATGAATTTCACTGCTTTGAGGTGGATTGTTCATTGCTAGCCTCCTATATACGAAAAAATTATATATTTTCACGACAAAATCGAATGTAATATGCTGTTTGATACGAATATAATATATATTATAACACACAAATCGCTTTAAACGGAGGTTGGTATGAAAATAGAGTTAAAAGATAATGAGCTTCTTAACAAAGAATATGCGAACAGATCCTATTTGATGGAACTGGATTCGGCGGCACTTTTGCAGAACTATTATCAGGAAGCGGGACTTAATCAGGTATATGGTCAAAAAGCCATGTCTCATACCGGTTGGGAGGATCCTTCCTGTCAACTGCGCGGACACTTTTTGGGCCATTATTTAAGTGCGGCTGCGGTTAGATACAATGAATGCAAGGATGAAGAACTTCTGGCTAAGGCAAATGCCATTGTACATGAATTGAAAAGATGTCAGATCGAAAACGGGGGTTTCTGGGCAGCTTCGATCCCGGAGAAATATCTTCACTGGATAGCGCGCGGAAAGCAGGTATGGGCTCCGCATTATACGGTACATAAAACCTTTATGGGCCTAAATGATATGTATAGGTATGCAAAGAACGAAGAAGCCTTGGAAGTATCCGTTAATTTTTCGAAGTGGTTTTATGATTTCGTTAAAGATAAAAGCCTTGAACAGATGGATAACATACTTGATTTTGAAACCGGCGGCATGCTTGAGATTTGGGCTGACCTTTATGAATTCACTCAGGATAAAATGTATCTTGAATTGATTGAGAAGTATGACAGGCGCCGCTTGTTTGATCCGCTTCTTAGAGGTGAGGACGTATTAACCAATATGCATGCCAATACTACCATTCCAGAGGCTATAGGTGCTGCGAAGGTATATGAGGCCACCGGAATTGAAAGATATAAGTCGATTGCCCTGGCATATTGGGATTTGGCGTATAAAAAGAGAGGGACATCCGTAACGGGAGGACAGACCTGCGGGGAAATATGGACGCCTATGAACTCCATGGCAGGAAGACTAGGCAGCAAAAACCAAGAGCATTGTACCGTATACAATATGATGCGTCTGGCGGATATTATTTATCGATGGACTAAGGATAAGGATTGTTTGGACTATATTGAACAGAATTTATATAACGGAATTATGTCCCAAGGATATTTCCGTGGCGGACACGCCAACGGCGAAGATGAAGAATATCCGGAGTTTGGTCTGATAACGTATTTCCAACCGCTAAAAGCAGGCGGTCATAAGGTATGGGCAAGCAAGTTTAATGATTTCTTCTGTTGTCACGGTACGTTGGTGCAGGCAAACAGTGCGCATAATCGATATCTTTATTATCGCGACGGTAATGAGATAACCACAGGCGTATATGCGTCTTCAAAGCTTACAACGGATATTTCGGATGCTACGATAACAATCAATCAGTATCGTGATACCTTAAGCGGAAGCCTTCATGACGGAAGCACTTCTTCGGCCACACAGGCTATCGGAGAGAATGCGCATATCTTTTTACATCAGCCGGATATTATGATGCAATGCTTCGATATATCTGTGTCAAAAGATATACGCTTTACGTTAAGGCTACGAATACCCAAATGGGTCCATGGGGATGTACGGCTATGGATAAACGATGACAAGGTTGACATAACTAAGATATTAAAAGACGGATTCCTGGTTATTGACAGAACGTTTAAGGATAAAGACAGCATTCGCCTGCTGCTTCCGATGGATGTATATGAAACAGCTCTTCCGGGGGATAACAATACGGTAGCATTTTCGTACGGCCCGTATGCGCTGGCAGGATTATGCAGTGAGGAAAGAATTCTTTATCTTAAGGGGCATAAGGCAAAAGACATACTGGTTCATGAGAATGAGCGCGAATGGGGAATGTGGAAGGACTCCTTTAAAACGAGGTATCAGGACCGCGGTATATCTTTTGTACCGATAAAGGATATCGGATATGAAAAGTATCAAGTTTACTTTTCAATTGAAGAATAAGATGGTATAGTATCAACGGGGAATTTTTAAATTCCCCGTTGTTTTGGCTTGAAATGGAAGTATTTATTTAGAGGTATTGGATGAAAAAAGTTTTATATAACATATTGCTTATTATGTTGCTTACAATTTCTGTTACTCTTGTCGGATGTGAAAAGGCAGACGATACTGCAAACAAAAAGTCTGCAAAAGAACGCGACAAAGAGCCTGAGGATGATGTAATCGAATATAAATATGATGATGACAATATAATGGGTCTTAAGAAAATTGTCCTGATGGAGGACAGTGTTGAATTCTGGTTTGACAGGAGAAAGGCCGATGAAGGTTATATTGGCTGGGCATTGCGTGATATAGCGGAAGAAGGCGAAGACTGTGACGAGGCTATTCTTCTTAAGGATAAAAACGGTGATTCTTTAACTCCAATTCCGAAGTGTAAGTCATCAATCGGAAAATATGTTCTTTCCGCTCCTTTGGAGGAGGATTTTGTTCCCGACTATTTATCTATCAGGGATGGCGAAATTGATGGCTTTGAGTATCCGATATTGTTTTACAGATTGTGGGGCGGCGAGTGTGCCGACACATATAAGCAGCAATATTCAAAAAACGGATGGAGTAAGGTCGAAACTCAATTTGAGTCGTATCCGTTAACCGATGGTGCGGATGATATAGAACCGATTGAAGAAGATTCTCCGATTTATGCCACCAATGCCGCAGAACTTTTGACGGAGCAGTGGCAGTATATATACAAGGAAGTACTGGACGGATATCGTGGGGACAGAGAATGTGCCCATGAAATACTAAGTGGTGATCCGGAGGATATTTACGGATATTTTCTTTGCAGAATCAATGATGATGAAATTCCGGAACTGATTGTAAGGCTTGGAAGCTGTGAAGCAGATTATCATGATGAAGTGTATACTGTTTTGGATAATGAACTTACGTTGCTCGGTGAACTTCCGGGAGGTCATACAAGCTATTATAATACCCCAAATGACGGAACTTTGTCGGTATGGGGCCATATGGGTTGCATGGCGGTTTATAAGATTGAGTGCGATGAAAAGGGCAATCTTTCCATGGAAAGTATTTTCGAAGAGGATATAAATGATGATCCGGAGCTGGTTTATACTCCGATTGCTGATATAGTTCCCGGTGCCGTATATGCAAACAGTTATTGTTATTGCCTTGATTTACCGCTTGCAGGATATATGTCATCAAAGATTTTGACTGCTGATTTGGATATAGACAATGATGAGGTTCGTGACATTATAGAGAATGTTGTGTTTAACAATGGTGTGATAAGGCCTTATCAGATAGAACATTTTAGAGAACCGTTAACCCCTATGTCGTTTAATACTTTCCTTGAAGGCGGAAATATAGATCAGTGGTCAGACGATACGGATGAAGTTGAGACGTGTGAGTTCATTGATATAAATATGGATGGTCAGGATGAAGCAGTTATAACAACAGTAAATGACAAGGTTGTCATTTTGAACTATCAAAATGGTGAAGTATATGCTTATTTCTATGAATACAGAACCGCTACGGATTTACAGTCTATCGAGGATGGATGTTTTACATTTAGCGCATATGAAAGTATAACTGAGGCATATTTGATATTCTGTGCAGATCAGGTATATGAGGAGGCTATGTATAATTAATGGAAAACATCGGAGAAAATAAGATGGGCTATATGCCCGTAAATAAATTGTTAATAAGTATGTCCTTGCCTATGATGGCATCTATGATGGTTCAGGCGCTCTATAACATAGTGGACAGTATTTTTGTATCAAGAGTCAGTGAAAATGCTCTTACTGCCGTATCAATGGCATTTCCGCTTCAGTGTCTTATGATAGCCATAGCGGGAGGTACCTGCGTAGGTATTAATGCGATTCTTTCAAAGGCACTTGGTGAAAAGAACTTTGAAAGAGCCAATGCGACTGCTTCAAACGGTATATTTTTATCGATATTAAGCTATTTACTGTTCCTTATCATAGGATTAACCTGTGTGGGACCGTTTTATAAATCACAAACTACCGATCCTGAGATTATCGAATACGGAATTCAGTATATGACAGTAGTTTGCACCTGCTCGTTTGGACTTTTCGGTCAGTTTATTTTTGAGCGGCTGCTAACATCAACGGGCCGTACATTTAATACGATGATTACGCAGGCCACAGGAGCGATTATTAACATTATTTTTGACCCGATTCTTATTTTCGGATATTGCGGATTCCCTAAGATGGGAGTAACCGGTGCAGCGGTTGCAACCGTAATAGGCCAGATAGTGGCGGGAATATTTGCTTTGTTTATGAATCTTAAGAAAAATCCCGATATTAAGATAAGCATGAAGGGATTTAAGCCTGATGGAGCGATTATCGGAGAAATATACAGAATAGGTATCCCGTCCATCATTATGCAGTCAATAGGTTCTGTGATGAACTATATTATGAATAAAGTTCTTATCGGATTTACATCTACGGCCGTTGCGGTGTTCGGTGTTTATTACAAGATGCAGAGCTTTATCTTTATGCCGATATTCGGACTGAATAACGGACTGGTTCCGATTGTTGCATTTAACTACGGCGCCAAAAAGAAAGACAGAATGATGAAGGCCTGGAAGCTTTCATGGCTTTATGCAACAATCATAATGTGCGTGGGAACGATTGCGTTTGAGGTTATTCCGCAATATATGTTTATGCTGTTTGATGCTTCGGAAACAATGCTTGAAATCGGAATTACTGCTTTTAGAGTTATTGGTGTGCATTTCCCGGTTGCGGCATTTTGTATCGTTACCGGAACCATATTCCAGGCACTGGGAAAGAGTACATACAGTATGGTTGTTTCAATTATGCGTCAGATAGTAGTGCTTATTCCGGCGGCTCTTATACTTGCTTCATTTAACAATGTTGATTTGGTATGGTGGGCATTCCCGATTGCAGAGGTTATGTCGGCTGCGGCTACTACATTCTATTTCTTTAGGATTAAAAGAAAAATTATAGACACATTGTAGAATATTTTACAGTAAAAGGAGAATTTATATGTTTTGTCCACAATGCGGTGCCGAATTAGCGGCACAGGAAACCAATGAAAAAGGAAACAAGAAGAATTTTGGAAAGGCCTTTGTAGCAGTGCTTATTATTGCCGTATTACTTGCCGCTTATATTGTTGCGGATGTTACGGGAATCATCAGCTTGGGTGGAAACTCAAAATCGGCCAAAGCTGAAGGCTCGGGCTATAATTCACCGAAGGAATGTATGGAAGCATATATGGAATATATGAAGAATGCTGACTATCAGGGAATGCTTAGCTGCTATGCAATCGAGACTGCTGTCGAAAAGTATGATATGGAAGCATACATTGACAGAATGCAATGCATTACACCTACTTTTGATTTTATTAATACCGATGATGAATTTTCGACAGCATTAAGTAATGAGTGTTTACGTACGCATGTATTTAGGACTATCAGATATGGAAGCTGGTATCTTTACGGGGATACGATTATCTCGGAAGGACTTACATATGCTATGGAGGATGATGAGGATGCATCGGATTTAATTGAAAAGTGGTTGCCGTCAGATATGGCAAAGCGCTTAAGCAAAATTGATGATGTGGAAGTGGTCGACAGTGATGATGAGATAATAGAAGAATGTCTGTCGAAAGATTACATCGAGGAACAACTGAAAAAGTTCGAAAAGATATATGGTGCGGATGACTACGAGCCGTCGGTTGTTGCGTTTTCTATAGGATCCGATGATTACTATTTCATGGTGGATTGCATGAAATACGGTAATAAGTGGTATTTGTGCCCGAGTAATGCCATGCTTGCAAGTATTTACGGTATAGCAATAAATAATGGCGGTATGACATATCAGGAAGATATAGATACGGTGTATTGATGTGACAGTAGGGACGGTTCTTTTTGTCACATTTTATAATTAAAAATAATAGCGGTGTACATATATCTTTTGCCTAGTCGCTTAAGATTTGTCCGAACTAAGTGAATTACCGATTGAGACTTCTGATTATTGAATCAATATCGAAACCACTCGGGCCGGCGTAGTTCGACATCCGTGTCGAAGTTACGCCTAAAACACACATCCTGTGTGTTTTCCCTAATTACTTGGAAGTAATTCACTAATTTCGTACTTCATCTTGCGCGACGATGACGGCAAAATATATATGTGCACCGCTATATTTTAATTATTTTTCAAATGTGACAGAAAGAACCGTCCCTACTGTCACATTATTGATAATTGACATTCAAAACGCACTTTGCTACTATAGTTAAGTCGCTTGTGACTTCGCGGGTGTGGCGGAATTGGCAGACGCGCCAGATTTAGGTTCTGGTGGGCGACCGTGCAGGTTCAAGTCCTGTCACCCGCAGCTTTAAAAGAAAAAGGATGGCATAAGCCATCCTTTTTTCTTTTAAGCAAAGCTAACGACCTTTCACCTGCCAGGTTCAAGGTCTACGCTTTGCGCCCTGTCACCCGCAAGATACAACTTCGCTTCAATCGGCGCAAAGCCGAGGTTGGATTATACATTATAAAGAGGAGAAAACAATGAACAAGGTTCAAAGCAGTGAGAGAAATCTTACAATGGTTATGGATTTTTATGAGATGACTATGTCGAACGGATATTTCAAAAGCACCGACAGAAATAAAAGAGTTGCTTTTGATGTTTTTTATCGTAAGAATCCGGATGAAGGCGGTTATGCTATTTTTGCCGGCCTTGAACAGATTGTTGAGTATATTCTTAATCTTCACTTTAGTAAAGAGGATATTGATTATTTTAGATCAATCGGGATTTTTAGCGAAGAGTTCCTTGAGTATCTGGGAAACTTCAAATTCAGCGGAGATTTATACGCTTTTCCCGAAGGTACGATTATGTATCCCAATGAACCCATATTGACGATTGTTGCTCCGCTTATTGATGCACAGCTTGTAGAAACGGCAATTCTGCTTCAGGTAAATCATCAGTCACTGGTTGCAACCAAGGCGGCAAGAATAGTTCGTGCGGCCGAAGGTCGCGGCGTTTCCGATTTCGGGGCAAGACGCGCACACAATATGGATGCGGCTGTTTATGGGGCAAGAGCTTCTTACATAGGCGGTGTTAACGGTACGGCAACCGTGCTGTCGGGTCAGATGTTTGATATTCCCATTAGCGGAACCATGGCCCATTCATGGGTTATGTATTTTAGGAATGAGTACGAGGCCTTCAAAGCCTATGCCGAGAATTATCCGGATGGAACGGTGCTTCTGCTTGACACGTATAACGTTCTTAAGTCAGGTGTCCCCAATGCAATTCGTGTTGCCAAGGAAGTGCTTGAGCCTATGGGCAAGCGCCTTAAGGGGGTTAGAATAGATAGCGGAGACCTGGCATATCTTAGCAAAGAGATTCGTAAGATGCTTGATGCTGCGGGCCTTAATGATTGTATTATTGTGGCATCCAACAGCCTTGATGAATATACTATTCAGTCGATTCTTCGTCAGGGTGCAAAGATAGACTCCTTCGGCGTAGGTGAGAGAATGATTACCGCAAAATCCGAGCCGGTATTCGGTGCGGTATATAAGATTTCGGCAGTGGAAAAAGACGGCGAATTCGAACCGAGAATTAAGATTTCCGAGAATGTTGAGAAGATTACAAATCCGGGTTTAAAAAGCGTATACAGAATTTATGACGAAACCGGAAAGTCGGTAGCCGATCTGATTGCAATTAAGGGTGAGGAAATAGATTTGTCGAAACCTTACAGATATGTTGATCCTGTTAAGCCCTGGAAGAGGAGAACCTTCGAGAACTGTACCAAGAAGTGTCTTCAGGAGCTTATAATAAAGGACGGTAAGCTGATAACCAAGCTGCCTACCCTTGAAGAAATCAGAAATTATGTTAAAAAGCAGTTCGATGAAGAAATCTGGGAAGAGGAACTTCGTTTCGAGTCACCTCATGAACATTATCTTGATATGACTCCTGCTTTTTATGAACTCAAGATGGATTTACTTGATAAACTAAGTTAATTGAAATGTGACAGTGGGGACGGTTCTTACTGTCACACTTTTTTTAGAATGCTTGTAATATCAAGGAATGTGACAGAAAGAACCGTCCCCACTGTCACATTTTTTAGATTTCATATTGACAAGTAACCCATGGGTAACTATAATCTGTAATGGAGTTAGCCAAGGGTAACTCTGTAAATAGAAGAGGTTGATATGAAAACATTAAAGGATAGAAAAATAGGCGAAGTTGTAAGAATAGAAGCCGTAGAAGGCAAGGGCGCCCTTAGACAACATTTCCTTGATATGGGAATTATACCCGGAGCAATTGCCAAGGTAATTAAGTTCGCTCCGATGGGTGATCCAATGGAATTGAGAATCCACGGATATGAGCTTACTTTGAGATTGTCGGATGCCGACAAGATACAGGTGTCGGTGGTACCTGACGAAGAAATAGAAGAACTTAAGCTGCGCCAGGACAAAGCGGATAAATTAAAGCAGGAAAGAAGCAAACGAATCAGTGAGCACCCGGGACTTGGTGAGGAAGGTAAATACCATTCCAAAAAGGATGAAAATCCATTGCCGGATGATACATTGCTTACATATGCTCTTGTGGGTAATCAGAACTGCGGTAAGACAACATTGTTTAATCAGCTGACAGGTTCTAATCAGCATGTAGGTAACTTCCCCGGAGTTACAGTTGACAGAAAAGACGGTGAGATAAGGGGAAAATATAAAACCCTGGTAACGGACCTTCCGGGGATTTATTCCATGTCACCCTATACGGGTGAAGAAATTGTATCCAGAAATTTCGTTCTTAATGAAAAACCCAAGGCAATTATAAATATAGTAGATGCCACCAACATCGAAAGAAATCTGTATCTTACAATGCAACTTTTGGAACTTAATATTCCCATGGTAGTTGCACTTAATATGATGGATGAGGTTACGGGAAACAGCGGTTCTATTGATGTTAACCGTATGGAGCAGATGCTGGGGGTGCCGGTTGTAGCTATTTCCGCAGCTAAGAACGAAGGTGTTGATGAGTTAATAAGGCACGCAATTCATATTGCACATTATCAGGAACGTCCATTAAGACAGGATTTTTGTGATGAAAATGACTACGGCGGTGCAGTTCACAGATGTATACATGCGGTTATTCATTTGATAGAAGACCATGCAAAAGAGGCAGGCATTCCGGTTAGATTTGCTGCTTCCAAAATTATTGAAGGGGATATCCTGATTCTTAATCAACTTAAACTTGATCCAAATGAAGAAAAAATGTTAAAGCATATAATTATTCAGATGGAAAACGAAAGGGGCCTGGACAGAAGTGCGGCCATGGCTGATATGAGATTCTCGTATATTAAAAAGGTATGCGATGAAACAGTAGTTAAGCCTAAGGAGAGCAAGGAGCATCTTAGAACGGAAAAACTTGATAAAATTTTTACAGGCAAGTTTACGGCTATTCCGTTGTTTATTGTGATTATGCTGGCGGTGTTTTATTTGACATTTAATGTAATCGGAGCATTTTTACAGTTTGCACTTGCAAGCGGAATAGATATGTTGACGCAGACTGTTGATGCAGGACTTAGCGGAATTAATGTGAATGCTTCACTGCATAGTTTGATAATAGACGGAATATTTGAAGGTGTCGGCAGCGTGCTAAGCTTTTTGCCCATAATAGTTACGTTATTCTTCTTCCTGTCATTCCTTGAAGACAGCGGATATATTGCGAGAGTGGCGTTTTTTATGGATAAACTGCTTCGCAAAATCGGATTGTCCGGAAGAAGTATAGTTCCGATGCTTATTGGGTTTGGCTGTACGGTTCCTGCCGTAATGGCTACGCGTACACTTCCTAGTGAACGTGATAGAAAGATGACAATTCTTCTTACGCCTTTTATGAGTTGTTCGGCTAAGCTTCCGGTTTATGCGTTTTTTGCAAGTGCATTTTTTCCTAAGCACGGCGGTATTATAATGGCAGGTTTGTACTTCCTGGGTATTATTGTTGGAATAATAGTTGCTTTGTTATACAGGAAAACAATATTTAAAGGTGATGCGGTACCTTTTGTAATGGAATTGCCCAATTATAGAATGCCCAATATCAAGAATGTTATGATGCTGTTATGGGAAAAAGCGAAGGATTTTTTGCAAAAAGCGTTCTCGGTAATACTGATTGCCACTATTATTATTTGGTTCCTTGGCAATTACAGTATATTCTTTAACCATGTAAGCGACAGTTCTCAAAGTATGCTGGCTGCAATTGCAGGTATTATAGCACCGTTATTTAAGCCAATCGGACTTGGAGATTACAGAATAGTTACTTCACTTATTTCAGGATTTCTGGCCAAAGAAAGTGTTGTATCCACAATCGGAGTACTGTTTGGAAGCAGTATAAGTTCGGTAATGTCGGTTGCTTCGGCAGCATCCATGCTGGTGTTCAGCCTTTTGTATACACCGTGTATTGCATCAATTTCGGCAATACGTCGTGAGATGGGACGTAAGTGGGCACTTGGGGTAGTTGTGTGGCAGTGTGCAATTGCATATATCCTAGCCTTTATCACTTACATGATAGTGTGACAGTAGGGACGGTTCTTTTTGTCACATTCTTTTGAAAAATTGTTATTAATGCAAAACGGATACAGTATTATCTATTTCTCGTCCGCACTCTTGCAGTTCTAAGTGTTGCAATCAAATATACCTTTTAAAAGCACGGCACAGAACTATTCGACATCCATGGCTCAGTTAGTTCTTTCGCCTGCATCCTGCAGGCTCATGCCTAATAAAAAGCAACACTAAGAACAGCTACAGAGCGCTCCCTAAAGAAATTGATAATACTGTATCCGTTTTCGCATTATAAACATAACAAAATGTGACAGAAAGAACCGTCCCTACTGTCACTTGTAATATCAAGGAATGTGACAGAAAGAACCGTCCCTACTGTCACATTTTTGGATCGAAAGAGGGCATAAGTCGGAGCTTGAACAGGTTCATCTTATGCTTTTTGTCAATAAGTTCCTTGATGGCGGGATCTTCGCAAACTCCGGTACGTATATATTTGTCCAGTACGGCGTAGGTAAATCCCAGGTTGTCTTCATCGGTCTTGCCACACAGTCCGTCGGAGGGGACTTTGTTAACAAGAGATTCGGGGAGACCAAGATAGGAACCGATTTGTTTTACTTCAGAAACCGTAAGATGGCAAAGGGGACTAAAGTCACCGGCACTGTCACCGTATCTTGTGGAATAACCGACCCAGTCCTCTGACAGATTACAGGTATTTGCCACACGTCCGTTAAGGGACTGTGACATTGCATATATTATGCTCATTCTAAGACGGGGACCAAGGTTGATTTTAGTCTGATTCGACATATCAATGGGGAAGTTATTTATAACTCCTTCGTAAGCGTCTTTAATATTTATCTCATAATATTCGATGCCCAAATGCTTAACAAGCAGATAAGCCGCATCAATATCAGGTTGCACTCCGTTGGGGAGCAGAACACCTTTGACTCTGTCTTTGCCAAGGGCTTCAACGCACAAAGCCGCAGCCACAGAACTGTCCTTACCTCCTGATATTCCCAGTACGGCATTGGCACCTTTGCCGTTTTCCTCAAAGAACTGCTGTATCCATTCAATACAATCTTTAGTTACTTTTGATACATCAAATCCCATTGTTTTCTCCTTTAAGATATTCATATACCAATGCCGGTACCATATCTTTAATACTGTCTATGTTGCCGCTCTTTAAAGCATTTCGGACATTCGTCGAAGACATTTTGAAATATTTTTCGTCTTCCGGCACCTCACGAAATCTGTCGGCATATTTATTAGTAAATTCATCCATGACGTCAGATAGTTTCTCGCCGCGGGTAAATACCAGAAAGCGGTTCTGACTTACCAATTCGTCAGCTTTATACCATTTATGGAGTTCATACACTTTGTCCGTTCCCATACAAAAATATATATCTTTGTATCCATAGTGCTCTTTTATGTAATTGATGGTGTTAATGGATTTCCCGTCAACGACATTCGTTATTTCGATGTCACACACTAAAAAGCCTAATTCGGAAGTGACCTTATTAAGCAAAGATATTCTGTTTTCAAGAATGGAATCGCTTCCGAATCCCTTCCAGTCACGTAAGAATTCATCCTTGGCGGGAATGAAAATAACATCGCTGTCATCAATCAGGTTCCGGGATGTGACTGCCAAATTAAGGTGTGCATTGGTAATTGGATTAAAGGTCCCAAATATTAGTATTGCGTTTGAATGTTTCTTAATCATAAAACCTCAGCAAAAAAGTGCTAAATTACTTAATTATTCTATCACAAAATCATATTAGTTTGTGCTATACTATTTGCAAGGTTATTTTGGGAGGTACTAGAAATGGCTATGAGATTGGTTACACGTTCAGACTTTGATGGTCTTGCCTGTGGTGCATTATTGCTGGAGGCCGGAATTATCGATCATTGGCAGTTCGCTCATCCTAAGGATTTGCAGGATGGACTTGTTCCTATTGATGAGAACGACTGTCTGGCAAACGTTCCTTATGTTCCGGGTTGCGGATTATGGTTCGATCATCACTCAAGTGAACATGAAAGACTTGAACTTGCCGGTAAGTATAAAGGCGAAAGTCGTATCACACCTTCTTGTGCACGTATTATTTACGAATATTACGGTGGCAAAGAGAAGTTCCCTAATTATGATGACATTATGGTTGCTGTGGACAAGGTCGATTCCGGCAACCTGACAGTAGATGAAGTTCTTAACCCTTCGGGTTGGATTCTTGTCGGATTCTTAATGGATCCCAGAACAGGTCTCGGCCGTTGGAGACAGTTTACTATTTCTAACTATCAGCTTATGGAAAAGCTTATGGTAGCATGCAGAGATAAGTCAACTGCAGAGATTCTGGCGATGCCCGATGTTCAGGAACGTATCGAAGTTTATAACGAGCAGACCGAGAAGTTTAAGGAAATGGTTACAGCTCATACGAAGATTGTAGGTAATGTAATTATTACAGACCTTCGCGGCGTAGATCCTATCTACACCGGAAACCGTTTCATGATATACAGTATGTATCCCGAGCAGAACATTTCGGCATGGATTGTTAACGGACGCGGCGGCTTAGGTTGCTCCGCAGCAGTAGGCTACAGCATCATTAATAAGACCTGCGATGTTAACGTTGGAAGTCTGATGCTTAAATATAACGGCGGTGGCCATAAGAAAGTCGGAACATGTCAGTTCACCAATGACAACATGGAGACCGATCTTCCCAAGATGCTTGATGAGTTATGCCAGATGGCTAACGCATAAAAATATAGTTATTTCTACGAGCAAATTATTAGTATTTTTGTACTGGTAATATTGCTCGTTTTTTTGCCACAATTGATGACGTGCTAAATATTTAATTATATACGTTTACAAAATACATTCGTGGCAGTACTATAATACTTAGGTAAATCAGCAAACAAAGTAAAATGCTTGTTGTTATATGTGTCAATAATGATACTTGGCGACTGTAGTAACACGAGTGATTAGATTTCAACATTCGTATAAATAT
>JAZUIS010000036.1:0-66370 GCA_045642345.1 Lachnospiraceae bacterium | reverse complement strand
CTTGCTTTCGGAATATCCATCCCCTTCATAAGAAGCCACTGTCGTATCAATATACTTAAAGCGTGTGCCTCCCTTAAAATAGCACCACAAAAACTGTTCATAATCTGCACGCACCTTGTAATTAATATCAAAAGGATGCGCTTTAACAAGTTCGGTGTTATAAAAGCAGGCCTGATGACACGGTACATTTCTGTAGCACGCAAAACCGTCAATTACCGGATTCTGGCATACATGGGATGATGTTTTCATTTCATATATGTTTCCGTATATTATTAATGAATCCGTATCCTCATCAGCTTCAGCTATTTTGGCAAGTACTTCCGAATCATATAGGCTGTCACCACAGTTAAGAAAATATACATATTTTCCTGTGGCATAAGAAACAGCCTGATTCATGGCATCGTATATGCCGCTGTCCTTTTGGGATATTACACTAATATCAAGACCTTCGTAATTGTTAAGGCGTTCCAAGGTACCGTCACTTGAAGCACCGTCTTTTACAATAACTTCATAATTCTTAAATGATTGTGCCTTAATGCTGTCTAAAGTTGTAATTATTTTTTTCCCGGGATTTAGGCAAACCACCAGGATAGAAATAAGCTTATTCAATCAATTCTCCTACGAAACATCAGACAAAATATTAACCATATCATGGAAAAGGAATGTTTGGTAAGGCAGGATTCTAAGTCCGTTTGCTCCTGCTTTATATAACAGGAAAATTGCCAAATATCCTATCAGTGCCACTATCACGCCTATCTTAATAAGTTTTCTTAACTTCCTGTTCTTAATTCCGTTAACAAGTGCCGGAATAAAGAAGATATGAGTTATTGTCAAATAATAACCTATTCTCGAAATAACCGGCAAAAACGAGCAACACACATAAAGAACAAGTGCACCCAAATTACAATAAAAGAAAAAACTCATTCTGCGATTGTCTTTTATTAATTTCTTATATAGGCACAGGGACAAAATCAAAATCGCGCCACAACGAATTATATTAATAACACTCGTTCCCGCTTCCAGATACTCTGTTTCTTCATATGTGGGATAGACCATAAGAAACAGCTTCATATAAAAATCCTGGAAGAAGAAAAATGTAGAAGCAAAGGCTGCCATAATAACAAGCTGGTACTTCTTCCATGATCTTTGCGCCAGATAATATAGCGGTAAAACAACAATCAATGATTTGTGGAAGGTTGCACCAAGCAAAATAAAGAATACAAACTTAACCCACTCTTTATTAATAACATATGGTATGCAATAAAGTGCAATTGCCAATGCCAAATAATATCTGACTGTACTGAAGGTCTGGAAATAATATCCAAAACACATGAATACAAAAAAAGTAAACGCAAAGGAATCTGCCTGACGATACATTGCTTTTAAGAAAAGCAGTATGGTTACAAAAGCAAATACCGCAAACATTAATAAATAATTCTCATTTCTTCCGCTGATAAGGTAAATAATAATACATACCAGATTAAATCCACACTCTGTGGGCACTACAGTAGGTGTATCAAGCTTGCATCTTATAAGATGAAAGAACTCAACATATTTGGCATAATCGTTACCCACATTCAATCTTAATGCAGAAACGGCAAATAAAAGCAAAAAAACAGATAGAAGGCTTAACCCGTTCAATACCTGTTGTCTGCTAAAGCCGTATTTTAACTTTGCACATTTGTTGTCAACCAACAGCGCCAATGCAATTGTCACTGCTGCCAATGATGCATATAAAATCATAACGTCTTTCCTTCACGAATTCCGTTTCTTAACAAACCATATGCTTTAAATAGTCCAATGGATTTACACATTGTTTTCCTATTATTGTATAAAAATCTAAAGCCCAAAAGTCCTGCAGCTTTACCATATAAAAAATGATATAGGACACCTCTGTCGAAAAAGAACTTCTCGGTATATCCTCTAAACCAGGTAGATTCTCTGTACTCTTCCCTTCCCAGCTTGGTTGTTACCGCCATGATCTTAAGGCCTGCCTTTAAACAATCATGTAAGAAAAGTGAATCTTCACCGTTTGAATACTTGGCTCCGCCACCGAACAAAAGTGAATAACGTATGTTATTATCCAGTATAGCCTTTCTCTTTACTGCAATCGCATATGCCGGATATCTGCCATAGTTATTCCATTTAACTATATGATCTTCCGTATTGGTGTACGTACGTCTTCGACTGTCCACGTCAAAATTAAACGTAATCACCGATGCTTGCGGATACTTTTTAAATGCACTTATTACTTTTGATTCATAATCCTTATCATAGACGATATCTTCGTCGCTGAATAATAAGATATCGGCCGTTGCGTTATCTAACGCCGTATTACGGCTAAGTCCGACACCTCTTTGGGAACTGTTAACAATCGTAATTCCATAATCCCTAAAAACTATACGCTTTAGATTATCTTCATCGCACTGATTAACTATAACCGCATTTGAATCAATGCTCATTTTATCAATAAGTTTTTCGATATCCTTTTCTACTGCTGCTACAAGAAGTTCAAAAGTCATACCTGCTCCTTACGAATAATATCTGTTAAGATATTCCTCATCAGCTTCGGCAATAATAGCACCATAAACATTACAATCCTGATTCTTAAGAAGTGAAAGTACTCTCTCCATCTTACGGGAAGCATTATTAACCGAAAACGGAACAAGAATTACAACACCACCGACTTCTCTTATCATATTACATTCTTTGTCAGTGACGCTTCCCTCATTAATGGGACAAATCTTCCATTCTCTGTCAGATACATCTACGAACCAATCATCATCGTCATTCTCTTCACGAACATGCCAGACAAGTTCTCCGCCGACTTCATCCTCTCCGCCTAACTGACCGCCTTCCTGCCAGTTAAGGATTTTCTCTAAATCCATGGCTCTTAGTTCCGCATGGTCATCAATATCAATAAAGACAAGTGTCTTATTATCTCCCAATGTATACAAAAGATTAGCTTTAAGTTCCTGATTATATGGCTGAAGTCCCTTTTGATTACGGGTCATAATACCGAGTGCATTAATGGGAAATCTCTTTTCGAGATCGGACTGAACACAGATTGTCTCATTAAGCACATATCCGAACAAATATGCAATTAACGAAATAATTCCCAGTACAACACCGCCTGCAATTGCTGCAGTTGTCGTATTATCTTCCCAATACACTCTTTCGGGAGTAATACTGCGAATAGTTGAAATAGATCTGATTTCGGGAACCGTTGAAGCATATACCGTCAATCCGTTTTCAACTGCGGTCTGTACTTCACGAACGAATTTTTCATTATTTCCGGAAACATTTACCGTAAGCAATCTGATATCTGAAATAATTGACGCTGTAGTCGCTTCTCGAACCGTAGCACTGTTGTATCCGGGCAGATACTGCATAATGCACTCCATAATAGGATCCGAATCAAGCAGTTCATTCCAGGTATATCCGTTATATGCCTGATAGACTTCTCCGCTTTCATCTATTGCAAAGTTAATATACAATTTTGAAGTCGCATCATATTGAATCGGCATCTTCAAAGAACGTACCAATTGATATGTGAGAGCACCTATTCCGACTCCCAGCAATGTAAGTAGGATAATAATCCATATTCTTTTTTGAAGATACAGCCCAAAACGTTTAAGGTCCAAACCTTCTTTGCGATAATCTTTGTTATTCATTATTTTCTTCTGCCTTTGACTCTGTTTTTAATGCTGTTGTCTGCGTACTTTCTATTCCTTCCGTACTTTCGGGTTTTATTAATATCTTTATTGTCAGCAATACCAGTTTTAAATCAAGCCATATCGAATAGTTCTCTATATAAGTAAGATCAAGTTTAAGTTTATCATATGGTGTCGTATTATATTTGCCGTAAACCTGCGCATATCCTGCCAGTCCTGCCTTCATTTTCATCCTGTACTCAAATTCAGGCATTTTTTCAAGATATTGTGCAATTATCTCGGGTCGCTCGGGTCTTGGTCCGATAAATGACATCTGACCCACAAAAATATTAAACAACTGTGGAAGTTCATCTATTCTGACCGCACGTATAAATTTACCTATAGGCGTAATTCTCGAATCATTCTTGGCAGCCAGCCTTGCCACGCCATCCTTTTCGGCGTCAACCTTCATGCTTCGGAATTTAAGAATTTTAAATTCTTTACCGCCTGCCGTGCATCGTATCTGCTTGTACAATACCGGGCCGCCGTCATAACATTTAATTATAATTGCTGTAAGAAGCATAAACGGCGACGCAATCACAATCAAAAGTGCTGAAAAAACAATATCAAGTACACGTTTCATGAACCTTTGCTCTACAGTCAGGGCATGTTCATGCGTAAGAAGAAGCGGGGTATCAAACAAATGTATCGAATCCGAACCTCTTATCAACACATCCGGAATCTTCGGCATCATATATACTCTTACGGATTTTGAATAACAGAACTTGAGAAGTCTGTTTCTTTTGTACGTATCAAGATCCCATAATAGAACAGTATGATAATGACCATCTATCTTATTAAATACTTCCTCGACTCCCTGCCCTATATGAGCGGTTTCAACAATTCTGAACTGGTCTTTTCTGGAATTGAATTTTTTTACTATATCTTCATAAGGTCGATCGCCGTGTATAAGCAATACGTCTCTTGGCGGATATATTTTATGATAAATGGCATCACATATAATCGCATATATAATTCCAAAGGCAATCTGCAGTAATGTCATTACTCCAAAATCACCTCCGGGAAGAAGCCAGTTATTCATAAGGGACAATTGAACATATGTAATTACGTTTACTATAAATATCGCAACCGTCTGTGAAATAATGATATCCACAGCCTTAAGGTATCCTATCTTCAATCCTCCGTAAGTGCTGGTAAAGAAATAAAGCAGTACCAAATACTCAGCAAGAATCAAAATATGTCCTTTTGCATAGAACTTAAGACCCAAGTTACTGTGATTGATTCTCGGGTAATAAGTTACGAACCAATAATATGCATAAATCGCCGTATCAAGCAAAAGTCCCAGAAGGTTAAGTCCCAGGCATACTATACGGTTTAAAGATGATCTGTTATTCACATTTATCTCCCATATCTATATTCTTCGTAATGTTGCTCTTATCGCCCAGAAGCACAAATTGTATATGCTTTGTACCAAATTAAGTTTCTCAACATTACGATATAAATTCCATATTCGTTTTATTGCCACGATTTTGTTTGATGAAAGGGAAGCTGACGGACGTCTGTAAATTACCAGGCTTTCATTAAGTCCGTAAGCTGTATGACCGTTTCGCAGCAATTTCCACCAGGTTGCCGTATCTTCCGAGGCAACAAGCGGCATCTTAATATCATCTTTGGTTAGTTTTGACATATCAAACATAACCGTTGATGTAAAAATCACCGTTCGTGACAGTGCTTCCTTATAGGTTAATTGTGCAGGAACATTAACATATTTGCCTGTTCCTTTGGCATTCTCGTCTCCGAATTCATAGGAAGTAAAAGCAAAGGCAATATCCTTACTTTTCATAAACGTAAGTTCTTTCGAAAGTTTGTGACTATCCCAAACATCATCCGAATCAAGAAATGTTATAAAATCGCCGTTTGCTTCACTTATTCCGATATTCCTTGAAGCGGCAGCTCCCTGATTTGAAGTATTGCTAATAAGGCGAATTCTTGGATCTTTGCGATAAGAATCAATTATCTTAATGCTTTCATCCGTAGAACAGTCATTAACAAGAATTACTTCAAAATTCTCATAATCCTGTAAAAGAACAGAATCAATCGTATCCTTTATATATTTTGCAGCATTATAAACCGGAACAATAATGCTTATCATGGAATTTCGGTCCATTATTCTTCCTCTTTAACAATGTAAATAGGTCTGTTCTTAACTTCCAGGTATGTCTTTGACAAATATTGTCCCACAATTCCCAAACAGAACAGTTGAATACCCGATACGAACAAAATAATACATACCATTGAAGGCCAGCCCGACGTGGGATCACCGTAAATCATTGCCCTTACAAATACAAAAATAATTGCAATAAACGCTATTACACAAAAGAAAATTCCTGCAAAAGCCGCAAAAGCAAGAGGTGCTGTGGTAAATGATGTGATTCCTTCAAGTGAATAAACAAACAATTTCCAGAAGGACCATTTGGTCTCTCCCTTCTTTCGTTCAACATTCTCAAATTCAATCCACTTGGTTTCAAAACCGACCCATCCGAAAATACCCTTCGTAAATCTGTTATACTCCGGCATATTTAAAACGGCATCCACATACTTACGGGTCATAAGCCGATAGTCTCTTGCACCGTCAACAATATCCGTCTTTGACAATTTACGCATTATTTTATAAAAGCGTCTGGCAAAAAAGCTCCTGATAATGGGTTCTCCCTTACGTGAAACTCTTCTTGTGGCAACAGAATCGTAGCCTTCCTCCAAATATCCGAACATGGAAGGCAAAAGCGACGGGGGATCCTGCAAATCGGCATCCAGGAAAACAACATAATCGCCCTTTGATTTCTGTAATCCGGCATAGATTGCTGCTTCTTTTCCGAAATTACGGGAAAAAGATATAAGATGAACTCTTGAATCACTCTTACGTAACTCTTTTACATTGTCAACAGTATTATCCTGTGACCCGTCATCAACAAAAAGCAGCTCAAACTCTATATCTTTGGATTTAAAGAACTCTTCATTCTTAATGAATTCGTCATAAAAGTCTTTAACATTATCCTGTTCATTGTAACAAGGTACTACCGCTGTTAATAATTTCATATCATTCTCTCTCATCAACTAATAATCTGCTTGTCATAAGCTTAATATCCGTGACCGCCGCCACCACCACCGTGGCCGCCGCCGCCACCGCCGCCGTGGCCTCCGCTTCCCGAAGACTGAGGCGAATACTCTCTTGATGTATGATCAAGTTTTGCTTTTACATTAGTAAACTTAAAGTCATGGAACATATAGTTGAGCTTTTCGCTGTCCGAAGCCTTCATGGATGTTGAAAATGCTCTTGCTATGTAATATGTAATTAAAAGTGACAGAACGATTGCTATGCAGATATTACTCATTATTTTCATGCTCGAAGAAATATTTCCGCCTTCAAGCTTAATAAGTACCTCCTTCATGGCTTCTTCGGCACAACCGTAAAAGTCATCATCCGAAGCATACTTATAAACATTATCTGTGATAATACTGCCTGTACTGCTTCCCAGTTTTTTTAAGATTTCACCATCAAAGTTCAAATACAAATATCTGTTGGAGGTATCAACAATAAACAGTACCAGATTTTCACGATCGAAGTACTCTATCGTAAATTCTTTGGCATATCGCTCGGTACTTGAATAATCGTTCTCAACAAGTGTAAGAATACAAACATTACCATAATCCTCGGCTATAGGCTCCATGGCATCGACCAGTTTGTCTATCTCCCTGTCGGAAAACAACTCGGCTTCATCATAGATATATACACAATAGCCGTACGAATCATCGTAATACTCATTAAAATCTGCTCGTGCAAACACTGACAAAGAGCATATCATCAGTACTGCGCTTAATAATGTTGCCAGGATTCTTAATCTCTTATGCACGATCATCACCGCCCTTCTTATCGAATTGTGGCAATCTTCTTGTGGTAAGAAGATTATATTCTTTGATAAGATACGACAAAGTTATTGTAATAAGCACAGCCGAAACCATAGCCGTTCCATACATAAATTCATCATGTATCGAATTAATCAAATATGCCAACGCGCATAATCCGATAGCAACAATCGCGGTAAAAATCGGAACTTTCTTAATGGAATAACTATCCGGTCTCTTACTTTTAACCTCTTGATTGGAAGCATTATATCCCCTGTCGTCCACAAGTTTTTCCTTTTTTGATATCTTATTGGATTCAATAAAGTACGATATCAAAGTGGCAACCTCTATAATTCCTACCCAAAGAACCGAAGTGCGCGGAGTTATAACCGTTATCATATTCAATACCATGAATATCGCTACGGCAAGTACAAGTGCAAATATAAGGAACTTCTTAATATCTATAGGAGTATCCGCAACCACCTTTCCGGTCTGACCGTTAACGGTAGCATATACAACTCTGTCATTTTTTCGATATGACATAAACCATACCGGGAACAATGTTCTTTCGGTTTTTCCGGACTCTGTATGAAATACTTTATTAGGATTATCCTTCTTGATTGTAAGCGGTTCGCAAACAGGATGCTTGTCAACTGATTCATATGTTCTGTCATTGGCATAATTCTTAGCTTCCTGCATATATACTCTTGCATCGACATCTGCTGTATCAGCATAGAATCCGCTTAAAAATCCTGCAGTAAAGGGTTTCTTCTTTTTGACATCAAAGGGACCTATCTTGTCGGAAATATCATCAGCGAAGGAACTTGATGCATCATAAGTAATACCGTTATAAAATGCATCCATATCACCGGTTACATTGTAATGGTCATGAATTATATAATCACCCGATCTGTGTGATTTTTCGCCTTCAATGGTTACTTCACCTCTCTGGAATATGTTATATGACCAATAAGGCATATAAATTCCTCTGAATCCTTCGACGAATTTTTCGTCCTTATATTCCTTAGGCAGGAACCAGGACTTCTTAACCTTCTTAAAATATGCCTTTTTACAATCTTCCTTCGTCTTTATAAAAGGAATAACATAGTCCGGTTTTAATTCCTTTTCTATTCTTTGATAGAAAATAGTTGCTCCGCCGCAGAACGGGCAAAATCCCGTAATATCATTATCCGTACTTTGAAGTTCTCCGCCGCATTCCGGACATGTATAAATTACTGTCTCGTAATCACTGTTTATTTCACCGTCGCTGTTCTTTTTATCAAACTCATACGGATCAAAATTTGAATCACAGAATTTACAATGCATTGCCTGCTTCGAAATATCATATTTGAGATTTCCGTTACAATTAGGACAATTTATCAAAAGTAATTACCTCACTTATTAAACTCGATTGTAATTAATCAAACAACCCTTGAGAATAATCTGTCTTTCTTCGTCGGTAAGTTCACCCAACGTAAGATTAAACTTATTAAGTTCTCCATTCTTAACTGTATAGGCATCAATACTGTCTGTCTTTGTTTCCACAGCTGTCTTTATATTTGGAACAAAGATATAATCCAAATTTTCAAAAGGAAGATCACCGTCTTTGATGATAAACGGAAGCATTCCCCAGTTAATCAGGTTGGAACGGTATCTCTTTGTTGCATATTCATTTGCAATATTAGCCCATCCGCCAAGAACCTTCTGACATGAAGCCGCCTGCTCTCTTGCAGAACCGTCACCGGGTTTTACAGCAAATATCGTTGAACCAAATCCCACATTCGAACTGTCAACATCCGCAAATGTCTTCTTTACGGCATCCATAACTTCCTTAAGTTCCGGTACTGCCTCAATATAATCTTTGCCTTCCATCAATGCTTCTTCGGCCTTACGGATTTCCTTAGCTCTTCCCACATACTTAGGATCCTTACGTGACAATGCAAACTCCGCAAGTCCCAAAGGATTTGATCTGTACGATGAAGTCTCTCCGGAAGGAATAAGTTCGTCTGTTGTAGTTACAGGATCGTGAATCTCTGATACTACCTTAAGTACAAGATTTTCCGGAAGCGATGTCATTTTAGGCCAATCCTTAATATTGGGGCCAAACTGAATCTCCGTGTTAGGATCCGCAACTCCCTTTGAATCAAATACTCTGTTCTCGTATATTTTTGAATCAAAATGATACTGATACTTGTTAAATGTTCCGTCAAACTCTGTTGCAGGAGTTAATTTACCCTTATTTGCCGCTGTGGCTGCTATAGAACGTGCATCCATAAGAGCTACCGACGAAATCTGGCCGTTCTGTAACTTAGAACCTTCTCTGTTAGGGAAGTTACGAGTTGAATGGCGAATACTGAATGCATTATTGGCAGGAGTGTCGCCTGCGCCGAAGCACGGTCCGCAAAAAGCCGTTTTGAGAACAGCACCTGTCTCCATAAGCGTTGCGGCTGCACCGTTTCTTATTAATTCCATATATACCGGCATAGAGGCAGGATATACACTTAAAGTAAATCCGTCAGAACCGATATACTTATCCTTCATAATGTCTGCAGCTGCACAGATGTTCTCGAATCCGCCGCCTGCACAACCTGCAATAATACCCTGATCTACATAGAATGCACCGTTTCTTACCTTTTCCTTAAGGCTGTATGGTACTGCGCCATCAAGAGATACAAGTGCTTTCTTCTCAACATCATCAAGAATATCAAGAAGGTTTTCATTAAGTTCCTCAATGGTATATGTATTGCTGGGATGGAAGGGCATAGCAATCATTGGCTTAATTGTACTAAGGTCGATTGTTATCATTCCGTCGTAATATGCCACCTGACCCGGATTAAGTTCCTTAAAGTCACCGCTTCTTCCGTGAATATCATAGAATTCCTTAATTGTGTCATCGGTTCTCCAAATAGAAGAAAGGCATGTGGTTTCTGTTGTCATTACATCAATACCGATTCTGAAATCGGCACTTAAGGATGAAACACCGGGACCTACGAATTCCATTACCTTGTTCTTAACATATCCGCTCTTAAAGACTTCTCCGATAATAGCTAATGCCACATCCTGAGGGCCAACACCCTTAACCGGTTCACCTATAAGGTAAATACCTACGATTCCCGGCATATTAATGTCATATGTCTGGTTAAGAAGCTGCTTAACAAGTTCCGGACCGCCTTCGCCCATAGCCATTGTTCCCAACGCACCATACCTGGTGTGTGAGCCCGAACCAAGAATCATCTTTCCGCCGCCTGCAAGCATTTCTCTTGCAAACTGATGAATTACTGCCTGGTGAGGAGGTACGTAAACACCGCCGTATTTTTTGGCACATGTAAGACCAAACATGTGGTCATCTTCATTAATAGTTCCGCCCACAGCACACAAAGAATTATGGCAGTTTGTTAAAACATAAGGAATCGGGAACTTCTCAAGACCCGAAGCTCTTGCTGTCTGAATAATTCCTACGAACGTAATATCGTGGGAAGTAAGCTTGTCAAACTTTATCTTAAGCTTATCCATGTTTCCGGAAGTATTATGAGCTTCCAAAATCCCGTAAGCTATTGTATTCTTCACTGCTTCTTCCTTCGAAACAGTCTTTCCTGTTTTTGAAGCTACGGCGCTTAATGCTTCGGCGCTGTCTTCAATTACTTCAGTTCCGTTTACTAAATATGCACCGGAATTTAATACCTTAACCATCTATTTTGTCTCCTATCTTATAATCTTGCCTGATCGACATTCTCCTTGAACCAGTCATATGCAAGCTGTACACCTTCTTCAAGGTCAACCTTATGAGTGAATCCAAGTCCATGGAGTTTATCTACATTAGTAAGTTTACGAGGAGTTCCGTCGGGCATATCTTTGTTCCATACGATTTCTCCTTCGTAACCGACAATTCTCTTAACGGTTTCTGCAAGTTCCTTAATTGTTACTTCCTTGCCTGTTCCGATATTAACATGCTGTTCGCCATCATAATTCTCCAAAAGGAATACGCACGCATCAGCCATATCGTCAACATATAAGAACTCACGAAGAGGAGTTCCCGTACCCCATAATTCAACCGACGGCTTTCCTTCTACCTTGGCATCATGGAATTTACGAATCATTGCAGGCATAACATGTGAACCTGATAAATCATAATTATCATGAGGTCCGTAAAGGTTAGTCGGCATACAGCTTATGAAGTTATCACCATACTGTCTCTTATAGAACTTACACATTTCAAGTCCTGAAATCTTAGCGATGGCATATGCCTCATTTGTTTCTTCCAAAGGTCCTGTAAGAAGCGCATCCTCGGGAATAGGCTGTGGAGCCATACGTGGATAAATACATGTGCTTCCTAAGAAAAGCAGCTTCTTAACCTTAAATCTATGGCAAGATTCAATTACATTACATTGAATCTGCATATTTTCGTATGCGAATTCTGCGGGAGTAGTATTGTTTGCGTTAATTCCGCCAACCTTAGCAGCTGCAAGAACTACTACATCCGGTTTTTCTTTTTCGAAGAATTCTCTTACAGCAGCCTGATTGGTCAAATCAAGTTCCTTATGAGTTCTTCCTATTACGTTCGTATAACCCGAACGCTCCAGCGATCTTACGATTGCACTTCCGACAAGACCGCGATGTCCTGCCACATAAATTTTGTCATTTTTATTCATGTTTGTCACCTCTATATCTTAATGGGTCACATCTTTGAACCCATCTTTTATGCTATTTCCGATAAAAATATCCTCCGCCCTGATAGGCGCTGAAGGAAAATAATCATAACCTAACCTGTCACCTTCAATCGGATAGTAAAAAGTCATGTCGTGAAGTGTATACTCTATTGCCTCAAATTTCCCGTAATCCTGCTGACAAAGCATATACTCCGTCGAAAACTCCGTAACGAATTCCTTCGAAAATGAAATTGCTTTATAAACAAAAAACAAACATATAAATGCCTTGTATATAAGTGTCTTATCATGCTTAGATATGAAAAGCATATAAATATCCCCCAAGCATAGCGCCGGTGATAACCATAAAAAGACACATCCGTATCTGATAAGCGGTGATGAAAGCAGCCATCCGATAAAACATACATTAACGGTAACTATTATCAGATACTTCTTAAAATCCGAAGATTCCTTCTTGATTATTGCCCGTACTATCAGACCGACAAGTAACAGTAATCCCGCTATCGCCAACAAAAAAGATACTTTGTTAACGGCATCAAGGCTCCTGAACCAATCCGGAAGCCAGGATAAAAGCGATTCTCCGTCACGGGTTATATCTTTGTGGCCGCGTCCGTACATTTTAATTTCCGTTGCATCATACCAGGCCAGACCATTGGGAATTTTATGCTCCGGATTAAATAAATCAATCTGATACACCGGATAAATCAAATATCCCGATAATATATAGTTCCTTATTAAAAACGGAACCACCGCGATTATTCCCGATAAAAGGAATCTGATTACAGAACGTATATCTTTGTTCTTAATTAAAGCAATAATCGGATAAATCGCAATGAGTACTATAAATCCGCCCGATATTTTGGTCGTAAAGATTATTACTCCAAGCAGCGAAAGCAATGCATAAGGATAATAATCATCCACGCCTTCTTCCCAAAGATCAAGAAACAGTATTACTGTCGATAAAACCATTAATATGGTTACATAGTCCGAAGCCGGAGCAACCATTTCGTCAAAAATGTTAAACAGATAGTAAAGCGCTACTATTCTTGCAACATTCGAAAGATTTACCTTAAAAAAGTTGTCTTTCGTAAAAAGCTTAAGGCAAATCAGCATCAATATCAGTGCATACAGTCCGGAGATTGTATGGAACGACTGAATTTTCAAAAAGCTAAAACTAAACAATGCCGAAAGGCAAAATGAGGAACTGTTATAAGCAAGTCTGGTATGCAGATTTCCAAGACCTTTAACAACTCCGAATTCTTCAATCCAACGTATGCTTTGTGCATGATACAAGTCCGAATCATAATGCATGAAACCTTTTGAAGTACCATATGCAAACAAAACAATAAGTATTGTAATAAGTATTGCCTTAGGGAGTGTTATCTCTTCTTTTAATCTGTTAACTTCCCTTCGAAGTTTCTCGAAAAAAAGTACCGCAAACAGCAATGTTATAATCAGCATTACAACGTTCGCAAGAAGCGACACCTTGTAAAACAAACTGAAAAACTGCGCATATACCGTAAGAGTCCCAAGTCCGGCAAGCAACACTGCAGGTCTGCTCTTAACAAAGTAACTACTTTCCCTGCCGATAATGCCAAGGAAAGCAGTTCCCCAAATGTAGCTGATTAATATTATATATATCCAACTTAATAAAACTGATAGCATCTACCTTATTACTTGGAAGCCTTAAACTCCTCACAACCCTTGCCGACAATTGTCTTCATATCAGAATCCATCATCATATACACAAGACCCTTGAAATCAACATCTTTCTTCCATCCAAGAGTTTTTTCCGCTTTAGAGCAATCGCCCCAAAGGAATTCAACTTCTGCGGGACGATAGAACTCGGGATTTACATCAACCAGTAACTTTCCTGTAGCATCGTCATATCCCTTTTCGTCTACGCCGGTACCTTCCCAACGGATTTTAACGCCGATTGTTTCAAAAGCCGCTTCAACGAATTCTCTTACTGTATGAGTTTCATTAGTAGACAATACATAGTCATCAGGCTTATCCTGCTGGAGCATCATCCACATACCTTTAACATAGTCACCTGCAAAGCCCCAGTCTCTTTTTGCATTCATATTACCCAGTGATAACTTGTCCTGTTTGCCGGCCATAATGCTTGCAATTGCAAGTGTGATCTTACGTGTAACGAAATTCTCTCCACGTCTCGGAGATTCATGATTAAATAAGATACCGTTACAAGCAAACATGTTATAGCTCTCTCTGTAATTAACAGTAATCCAGTATGAATAAAGTTTTGCAACTCCATATGGGCTCTTAGGATAGAAGGGTGTCTTCTCCGACTGAGGAGCCGTCTCCGGAATGCCTCCGAAAAGTTCTGATGTAGATGCCTGATAGTATCTGCAGTTTCCGCCGTTTACTCTGATTGCTTCAAGAAGTTTAAGGGTGCTTACACCTGTTGCTTCTGCTGTGTACTCGGGAACTTCAAAAGAAACTCCTACGTGAGACTGTGCTGCCAGATTGTATACCTCATCCGGTCTTATTTCGGCAATAAGTCTCATAAGATTGCTTGAATCTGTAGTATCAGCAAAATGAAGGAAGAATTTAACCTTGTTATATTCCGAATTAAGAATATGATCGATTCTTGCTGTATTTGAAATACTGTGTCTTCTGACAAGGCCGTGTACTTCATATCCTTTTTCCAATAATAACTCAGCAAGATATGAACCATCCTGTCCTGTAATACCTGTAATAAGTGCTACTTTCTGCATAAAAATATATCCTTTCAATTATTTATATTACTGTGCCACAAAAAAATTCATGTTACACATAATTACTGCTACAATAATTCCCAATGTTGCTCCGATTAAAACCTGCAACGGTGAGTGACCTATAAGTTCCTTTAATGCCTTATCGGGGCCGACTTCTTTACCCATTTTCTTGAATATTTCAATTAAATCGTTAAGTACTTCACCCTGACGTCCGGTTTCTCTTCTGACGCCCATGGCATCATACATAGTTACGGTGGCGAATATTGCACATATCGCAAAGAACGGAGTCGACAGCCCGCATTTAAATGCCACCGACGTTGCCAAGGCACACACAGTTGCCGAATGAGCACTGGGCATTCCGCCGCCGCCTATTATTCGTTCCGCAACAAACTGTTTATTAAAAATCATATGGATAATCGTCTTTAATATCTGCGCTATAAACCATGCGGTAACCGGTGCAACCAAAATAACATTGTGAATAATTTCATTCCAAGGAGTCATTAATTCATCTCCTTTAAATACTTCTCAATTGCATCGTGCCAGTCTGCATACATATATCCGCCTGTAAGCTTGAACATATAGTTTTCGAGAACCGAATACTTCGGTCTGTCTGCCGAATCAGGATTCATCTGCTTATACTGCTTTGAAGTAACCGGAATTACTTCTGTTGATTTGCCCGCAAGTCTGAATATTTCCTTGGTAAAGTCTGCCCAGGAACAGATTCCTTCACAAGTACCATGGAACAATCCGTAATTCTCAGTGGGCACCAAAGACTTTATTGCCTTTGCCAGTTCTTCGGCAGAAGTAGGCGAGCCGAGCTGATCGTTAACAACCGTAACTTTATCGTGGTTTTCCGAAAGTCTTAACATGGTCTTAACAAAGTTCTTACCATCACCGTAAAGCCACGCTGTACGAATTATGTAAGACTTATCGCAAAACTGTCGAACGAAATTCTCACCTGCCAGTTTTGATTTGCCATACATTGAAATCGGATTAGGCGTATCGAATTCCGTATAGGGTTTGTCACCGTCACCTCTAAAGACATAATCCGTAGATACATGCATAAGTTTTGCTCCGACTTTTGAAGAAGCAATTGCCAGATTTCTCGGTCCCAAAGCATTGATTCTGTATGCCATATCCTGCTTAACTTCACACAAATCTACCGCTGTCATTGCCGCGCAATTAATAACTGCATAGGGTTTTGTTTCATCAAAAAAAGAAATAACATCATCCAAATTGGAAATATCAAGACTTGGAATTCCTTCAATGCCAAAATCCGTATTAACCAATTCATACTCCGAATCGCTTGAATACAAGCCGTTTATCGCTCTTCCGAGTTGTCCGTTACATCCTGTGATAATTATTTTTTTCATAAAAAAAGACACAGCCTTCCTAATTTTATATATACCTTCATTATTTTACTATTTTCGCCCCATATAAACAAGCATTGCTTGTATTATTCCTACTATATTGCTATAATTTTTTAAACAAAATTTACGCAAATAAAGTTAAGAGGCATTAATTATGAAAAAACCTAAAGTTCTCTTGCTATTACCTATAACTTTTGCGCTTTTAATATCCGGATGCGGTCAGCAAAAACCCGTCCCCCAAGTAATTGTTGAGCCTATTATTGAGACTCCGGCTCCGGAACAGCCTGCGGATGACAGTGCAACCGAGTCTCTCGATACGCCTCCTGCCGAAGGAATGGTCAGAAGCAGACTTACCAATGAATGGATTGATGAAGCCCAGAACAACTTGCGTCCGATTGCAGTTATGATTCCAAATTCAAATACTGCAAGTCAGTACGGAATATCAGATGCAGATATACTGTATGAAATAAATGTTGAAGGTGACATGACAAGATTAATGGCCATCATCGACAACTGGCAGGATAAAGAAAAAATAGGTAATATACGAAGCGGTCGTGATTACTTCACTTATTGGTCGTTCGAATGGGATTCTATCTTTATCCATTATGGCGGTCCCTTTTACATATATGACGTAATAGGCCGTAAAGATACGGACAATATTGACTGCATTTCACAGCCCGACATAGGAAAATATAATAACGCTTATACCGATCTTACATATCGTGAACAGGCCAAAAACGATTCCGATAATGCATTTACTTCTGCAGAACGAATCAAAGAAGCCTGCAGCGACCTGGGAATTTCACTTGAATACCGCGAAGGCTATTCGGACCCTGAGCATTTTAAATTTGCTCCTGTAGGAAATCCCAATACCCTTGAGCAGTATCCATCTGCTTTTAAGGCCGGAAAAATTGATTTTTCCGAAGCGTATCCTATGACCAATTCATATCTTGTTTACGAAGAAGAAACCGGTCTTTATGCAAGATATCAGCATTTTATTAAGGGTGCGGATGAACCGCATGTTGATTTAGCTAACAATGAACAACTTAAATTTAAGAATGTAATTGTTCAGAATACCTATTATGAAGTTCGAGATCAAAAGGGATATCTGGCATTCAGATGTCACGACACCACCCACGACGGATGGTATTTTACCAATGGCAAAGGTATACACGTTACCTGGGAAAAGAAATCCGATTACGGTGCAACAAGATACTATGATGATAAAGGAAATGAGATTGAGTTAAACGATGGTAAAACCATGATTTGTATTGTGGAAGAAGGTGACGAAATTCTCGTTGACGGCAAAACATATAAAGGTAATATTGTTAGTGTAAACAATTAATAAATAAAAATAAAAGCTCCGACATGCGTCGGAGCTTATTTTATGTTCAATTATTCACCTAAACCATCTTCAACGGCAGTTACCAATGCCTTTAATGCTGCTTCTTCATCTTCACCGTCACAGGTAAATTCAACTTCGTCACCGCACTTGACGCAAGCACCCAAAACACTCAATACGCTCTTTGCATTAGCAGTGTTGCCTCGGAAAGAGAACGTAATAAGCGATTTAAACTGCATTGCTTCCTTACATAAAATTCCTGCCGGTCTTAGGTGTAAACCCGTAGGGTTCTTAATCACCACCTTCTGACTAACCATATCAGTCATTCCTCCAATAAAATCTTCCTGTTAACTATAACATTTTTAGTCGTTCTTTACAAGATGAAGCGTAGCCATCAACGGATCGGCAACTCTTACGCCGTTAGGAAGGGTAAATGATACTTCTACGCTGTAAAATCCTTCTTGCGGTTCTGACGCTTCCTGACTTTCAAAATACTTGGCAACATTGATTGTTGCATCGATATTATCCTTATTCAACTTGGACAATACATCATTAAGTCCCACCAAATCTATTATGGTGCCTTCATCAATTCCTATAGTTGCTTTATATCCTGCCGGAATTTCCGCTATCTTAATATCTGCATCAGTCAAGCCTATATGTTTTGTAGCCTCGGCCTCAATGTGTACTGTAACCGTATACTTTGAATCCGCAGCGTCAACAAGATAAATTCCTGACGGAAGATATTGTTTAACATCAACCTGAGTAACAAAATTACTTCTTAAATCTGCAATACTAATAGCATCTTGCGGAATTCTGATTTCTGTAAGATTTTCGATAGTTTCCTCTTTACCGTATACGTAAATGGTGTCTCTGTCGGAATCAACTTCTCCCACCGCACAATATCCCGGAGCTGCTTCCCCTTCTGCCGTAAAGAAAATCGGAACTTCCTTTGCTTTTGCAATCTTTACCGTAACACCGGCACTTCTCATATTCAAAGTAACCTTGTTAGTGTTAATCGGCTTTTTATCGGAATCATACAGCTTAATTTCCGCGTTTGTTCCGATATCCTGCTTAAAGCCTGTTACATCTATTTCAACTGCGGCATATGCTATTGAATCCACAACAGACTCTGCGCCGGAAATCTTAACCAGATTCTGTGATGTATCCATATCGGTAATCACATAACTTTCTTCCGGGCTTCCGATAATGTCCATATCAAGTGCAAGTGTTTTTGTCTTTTTATTCTGGATATCAAGTTTTACCGTATCGGAGCTTCCTGTAATATTTATTAACTGTTCCGGATTCTTCGTTGTCGAAAGCTTAATCGAAACAGTATCAAGACTGCTTAAATCATTTACATCGGCAGTCGCTATTATATCTTCTTCATCAATATTGACTATCACCGAACGGGCTGCCTTTATTGTAACCTTAGAAATTACATCGGAGTTATCAAGTACTTCGTATACTCTTGCCGAATCGGTAATCGTATCCGTATTAAGCAATTTAACAGGTATATTGTAAAAAGACTGTGTAACTGCCGGATCCGAAACTGTTGTAACAATCGCCCAAATCAAAATGGAAGCAAGCAAAGAAATAATTTTAAGCCCAATATTTCTGGTAAGTCTATTTTTCATTCTTAGCCCTTCCTTTCCAAAGAAGGCGCTTCTTGGGAGCTTCTTCCTCTGTTTTATTCTGTATCGTTCTTAGTTTCTCTTTGAGACCTTCAGAATCAAGATTTCTCGAAAGTAATCCCTGATAAGCAATACTTATCTTTCCGGTTTCTTCCGATACAATAACCGTCATCGAATCAGTAGCTTCCGAAATACCAACACCTGCTCTGTGACGTGTTCCCAAATCTTTACTAAGCATCATATTGTCTGATAACGGAAGATAACATGTCGCCGACGTTATTCTGTTTCCTCTGATAATTACAGCTCCGTCATGGAGCGGAGTATTATGTTCAAAAATATTGATAAGCAACTGGCTTGTTACAACACCGTCTACTTCAATTCCCGTTCTTTCATATTCCGAAAGCGACTGTTCCTGCTCAATAACAATAAGCGCTCCGGTTTTAACTTTACCCATTTCCACACAGGCGCGGGCTATCTCGGCAATTGTTTTGTCCGAAAATCTACCGTCACCTGATCCTGTTTTTGTAAGTTCAAAAGGAAGAATTGAAGAAAAATAGTTTTTACGTCCCAGTTCCTCAACCGCTTTACGAAGTTCGGGCTGTAAAATAACTACTATAGCGGTAATAGCCACAGAGAAAACATTATTAACAATCCAAAGAATTGTGTTCATTTCAAAATACTCTGCAATCAGCACAAAAACTGCGATTACCAAAATTCCCTTAAGTAACGAATACGCTTTGGTCTTTTTAATCCAAACCAAAATGCTGTAAATCAAAAAGGATATAATGATAATCTCAGCTATATCTGCCCATCTGATACTTGACACTTGCGAAAAGTATGTTTTGAGTGTTCTAAAACTATCGACCATTACTCATCCATATCATAGCTTCTTGAAGGCGGTCTTTGGGCCGGTCTTCTGTTAGCTGAATTAATTTTCTTTACTGTCTTTGAAGATACAGACATTGTAACCTTCGGCACAGCCTTAACATAGTAATAATATTCATCATCTTCGAACTGAACTTTTTCAGCCCGGTTATAGTCAACATTAAAGAACAGGAATTGCGTTACAAATCCCGCAACAACCGCAAGAATTGAACCAAACAGCAATCCTGCTATGGAAATATCAGCCTGTAAGGACAAATCGCAGATAAGCACTATCACTGCATCAATAATAGCACCACCCACAATTGCTATAGGCCAGCAATAATCCATCGGAAGGTTTCTGACAACATATACGACTATTGCCGTAATTGCAAACGCAACTATAAGAACAATCATCACCTTGTTGTCAAGAATTGCATCAATTATAAGTCTTAAGCGTGTACCCATTTCCTCTGTTTCCATAGAAGTCAGAGTCGGTGCAACACTTGTCATGGTTCCGAGCACATAATAAATGATTACACCGCACGCAATCGAAACAATCGAATATGGGCCTCCGATAAGTCCCATTACCACCGGCATCACATAAGGAATACCCATAATGCAGGCAATCGGTGTGATAACCACAACTACCGTATCCTTAGGTGAAAATCTGAAGTAAAGTAAGAACAATACTATCATTAATACCAAAACAACACATGCACTCTCTAAGGATAAAGCATACATGTGCAGCATAATAAATACCGCACTTATCAAAACTATAAAATTAATCGGTAAAAACGAGCACATAAGTGCTGCAATAATTACGATAGCAAAATTGTCAATCTTCTGCATATAACCCAATTTACCGTTAATCGTCAAAAGGGCTATAAGTGCCAGCAACAACTTTACAACAGGTTTTAAGTAAGCATCGTACTTGTTAATAAAATTACGTACGTACTGCTTAACTTCCAATAAACTAGACATGAATTTCAACTCCTCTAATTGCTCATATTCTCAAGCTTACGAAGATTAGCGTAATACTGTTTTAACTTCTTCTTGGCTTTGGAATATCTATATGTGTAGATTGCATAAGCAAGCACAGCATATATTCCGACCGTACAAAGATATATGATAATAATACTCTTACCTGTCTCCATAAGGTCCATTTTATATATGTCCGCCATCAAATCCTCAAAGTTATACAGCAGGTATACTGCTGCCACCAGAACAAAAGACAGCGTAGCAGCGATAATGGCCTTCAGAACCTGAAAGCCAATATAATCGCTACGAAAATAGTTTACAATATTCATGTTTTTCTTACCTTCGTTCTGCTCGAACGTGGCAAGTTTTGTCATCAATATGACTTTTTCTTTATTAATCATGACTATCCTTTTTATAAGAATCTCATCTTATTTCCATCAGATTCTCTCTTCTTAACTACCGGCTCCGGAGCTTTCTTGTTAAGACCGAATGCAGAATTCAATCCCTGTGTCATATTGGCACGACATGCATCACAGAAACGGCCCGATCTAATCATTGCTCCACAGCTTTCACAGGCAATTCTTATAGGTGAATCATCCGAGAACTGTAATCTTTCTTCTCTAATCCACTGACGTACCTGTGCCACTTCAACCTCAACATTTTCCGACAATTCCTGAATATCGCATCCCGGATGATCCTGGACATAGGCCTTAGCCTTCTGGAATAACTGTTCCTGAGCAGTCATACAATCAGGACAAATAATTGGTCCCATAGCGTAACTAAACATTTTACCACAGCTTTTACAGTTTCTAATATTCATACTATTTTCCTTTCTACACCCCTCTTCCTACCGTGAGCGTCATAAAATAAATCTCACAGGGAAAAGTATTTATTAAAGTACGTGATATTTCATCAATCGTACTACCGGTTGTGTATATATCGTCAATGATAACACCTGTCTTCAATTTTACATCATTCACCCCTATTTTAAAAGCCTTTTTTAAGTTATTTTGGCGTTCTTTAAGGCTTAATTCCTTAAGTGGATTCGTCTTTTTTGCCCGTAACAGCAATGATGTATCGGTCGGTATTCCGGACAATCGGGAAAGTTCTTTTGAAATGAGCTCAGCCTGGTTATAGCCACGCTTTTTTAGCTTAGATGAATGAATGGGAACAGGTATAAGACAATCGGGATTAACAGCTTTCAGCCAGTCGCCTTTTTCTTCATAAAGTACTTTGGCATAATATTCGGCATATTCAACCCTTCCCATATTTTTGAAGCGATATAAGGAATCGGATACGCTTCCGTAATCAAATACGGAAACCCCCTGTCTGAAGTAGTGCGGTCGCTTAAGACAGTCTTCACAATATTCTTTATTCTCAACCAGTGCCTTACCGCACTTAAGGCAATAGGGTTCCTTAATATAAACCACTTTTGTTGAGCAGTCTTTACATATGTACTTCATCCCATGTGGAAGCACTTCGTCACATATCGCACATCGTCGTGGGAACACCAAGTCCTTTATATCCTCAGTAATTTTCGACACTCACTACCTCTTTAATTCTTTCTTCCAAACTACTGTATCTTTCATAAATATTATCATTATCAATCATTTGATTAATTGTTGATGAACTTCCCAAAATAGTAACGCACTTCTTTGCTCTTGTAACCGCCGTGTAAAACAGATTTCTGTTAAGAAGCATCTTAGGGCCTGATAAAATAGGCATAATTACCGCCGGGTACTCAGAACCCTGAGATTTATGGACAGTTACCGCATATGCAAGTTCCAGTTCGTCAAGGCCGCTAAAGGGATAGTCAACCATGCGCCCTTCATCAAACTCAACCGTAAGTATTTGTCCGTATCTGTCAATATGTTTAACAATACCCATATCCCCGTTGAATACGCCGGTACCTTCATCTATCGGGATATTATATTTGCTTAATATCTGCCAGGTTAACTGATAATTATTCTTAACCTGCATTACTTTATCGCCTTCTCTAAACAGATGCTCTCCTCGCTCATATTCTTCTTTTGAATCATCCTTCGGATTCAAATATTCCTGTAACACATTATTAAGGGTTTCTACTCCCAGTGCACCCTTTTTCATAGGTGTAAGTACCTGAATGTCAAGCATCGATGCATTAACATATGACGGCAGTTTATCCTTAATCAGCTGAATCATATGTTTATAAATAACCTGATAATCATTTCTTTCAAGGAAGAAGAAGTCTTTACTCTTATTGTCCAAAGATATACGTTGTCCGTTATTAATTTTATGCGCGTTTACCACAATATCGGATTCTTCATCCTGCCTGTAAATACGCTTTAATATAACGGTTGAAAAAGCATCGGAATTAATAAGATCACGGAGAACCTGTCCCGGGCCCACCGACGGAAGCTGGTCCACATCTCCCACAAGTACAAGTCTTGTTCCTATAGATACGGCTTTAAGTAACGCTTTAAATAAATGAATATCTATCATAGACATCTCATCAACTATTATCACGTCTGCTTCAAGGGGATTCTCTTCGTTTCTTTCAAACATGGGAGCCTTTGAATCCGATACCATTCCTCCGTTAACTTCCAAAAGTCTGTGAATTGTTTTCGCCTCGTATCCTGTTGCTTCCTGCATTCTTTTGGCAGCTCTTCCGGTAGGTGCGGATAACAAAATATCCATACCCTCGGCATCAAAATATCTGATAATCGTATTTATTGTAGTTGTCTTTCCTGTTCCCGGGCCTCCGGAAATAATCGTGACACCATGCTTTACCGTTTCAAGAACAGCTTCCTTCTGAAGGTCATCGATTTCCAGGTTTTGTTCTTTAACCACAGTATCTATTACCGTATTTATTTTCTTTTCCTGTTTTTTGAAGAGTTCTTCATCCATTACGATATCAAGATCGTAAAGCATCCTGGCACAGGCCAGTTCGGCATAGTAATAAGTTGATGCATATACATTATCTTTTTTAATAATTACTTTCTTATCAACCGCAAGATTTTGCACCTGTGGGAAAATTTCCTCCGGCGAAACTCCGATAAGTTCCGAGGTTCTTTCAAGCAAAACTTCCATGGGAAGATATGTGTTACCATCTGAGGAAGCGCAGGAAAGCGCATAGAGAATACCGCACCTTATCCTATATTCGGAATCGGCATTTATACCCATTTTCGCAGCTATATCATCAGCTATCTTAAATCCGACACCGGATATATCTTCTGCCAGCATATATGGATTTTCCCTTAATACCCCGTATACCCTGTCTTTATAAAAATCATATATTTTTACCGCAAGATTATTGTTTATCCCATACTGTTGCAAAAAGATAAATGCTTCACGCATCTGTCTTTTTTCGTAGACCTGAGTTCCGATTTCCTGGGCAATTCTACTGCTTATACCTTTTATTTCCGCCAGACGTTCCGGCTCATTCTCCATAATATAAAATGTATCTTTTCCGAAGTGTTTAACTATTCGTTTTGCCAAAGCTTCTCCGATACCTTTAATTGCTCCGGAAGATAAATACCTTTCGATACTGATTTCCGCCTCAGGCATAATTTCTTTATATCTTTGTGCCTTAAACTGGGTACCATACGTGGGATGGTCCACATATTCCCCTTCAAGTTCTATGCATGTTCCACCATCAATTCCGGGAAAAGTTCCAACGCAAACAAGCTCCTGCTCGTCATCGGTGACAAGCAGAAGAACAGTATAAGCATTTTGGGCATTTGCGTAGATTATGTGGTCGATATAACCTTTGATTTTTTCCATTAGATATAGAATTTATTATAATCCGTAATTTCGTTTCATCTGTTCATACAAACTCTGAGCAAGTCCAAGCCCCTGCGTCTGAGTCGATGTTTCGGCAAGCTTTTGTATTGTTTCATCACCGAAATAGCTAATCATACTTTCGGAATAATTCGTAGTATCCCCTTCTTCTTTGAAGCAGTCTACGGTTTTCTCCATACTTTTAAAAACCTGCTCCAGAAAATAACTTTCGAATTGTTTGCAGGCATCCAAAAGTTCATCATCCGTTGCATTGGTATAATCCTTGTTTGTAATGGAATCCGCTACCTTATTTGAAATTGTATTCTGCGACTGATAGTATTCAGCATACGCATTTGAAATATTTCCTATGTCCATATTATCCTGTACCATTTCACGTTAGTTTACGCGAATTTATCTAAAACAAAACTTTATCGCTTCAAGTTATTAGCTGTCTGCATCATTTCATCAGTAGTGGTTATAGCCTTTGAATTCATTTCATATGCTCTCTGGGCCACAATAAGGTTAACCATCTCTGTTGCTACCTCAACATTTGAACCCTCAAGATAACCCTGAACTATCTTGGATTTCTGAACATTCTTGTTGGTAGCTTCATTTATTGCAGCACCGGAAGCTGCAGTTGCCTTCCAACTGGAATCACCTGTACGTTCCAATCCGCCGGGATTATTAAACTGATAAACACCGATTACCATTCCCAGAGACTTGGGATTATTACTGGCATCAGGATAACATATTGTTCCGTCACCGGTAATTGTAATCTTACTTGTTACGTACTGATTACCGAGAGTTATTGCCTTACCCGTGGAATCAAGTACGGGAAGACCGTCCTGTGTTGTAAGCATCATTCCGGAAGTTCCGTTAGTAGCCCAGGTAAAATCACCGTTTCGGGTATATATTATTTCACCGTCAGCATTACGAACTCCGAAGAATCCGTCACCTTCAATGGCAAATGCCGTATCGGAAGCCGCATCAAGTAAACTTCCCTGAGAAAAAATATTGTTGATAGAAGAATTTCGCACTCCGAGACCTACCTGTGAAGTGGTTGGTTTTGGATCTCCGTTAGCTGTTGTAGTAGCAGTCTGAAGTGTTTGATAAAGGAGCGACTTAAACTGTGCTGCCTGAGATTTATATCCTGTTGTATTTACATTGGCTAAATTATTAGCAATCGTATCGACATTAGTCTGCTGTGAGTTCATGCCGGTTGCTGCAGTCCATAAACTTCTAACCATGCCTTATTCCCCCTTTATATCTTTCCTATCTGGTTTGCTGCTATTTCAAGCGTTCCGTCAATAGTGGTGATGAGTTTCTGATTACTCTCATACGCTCTTTGAACGGTAATCATATTTACCATTTCAGAAACTACCGAAATATTTGAGCTTTCGAGAAATCCCTGATAAACACCTGCTTTGGCTTCTTTTTCTTTTGCTCCGTCCACAGGCTCGTAATAATTCTCTCCGTAATGTTTAAGATAATTATAATCCTCAAAGTCTGTTATCTTAATAGTTCCTACCACTTTACCGTTTTGAATAATCTGACCGTGAACATTAATAACCGTATCTGTCGCATTCGGATTAATGGTAATATGCTTACCTTCGGTATCAAGAACATAATCACCATCCATGGTTCTTAATGCGCCCTCGGCATCTACGGTAAAATTACCGTCCCTGGTATACTTAACGGAAGTATTACCTGCCTTATCTGTAAACTCAACTGCGAAAAAACCGCTGTCAGTCAGTGCCAAATCATAAATTCCGCCTGTTTCTTTCATGGGTCCCTGACTAAAATCGGTATATCCTTCGCCTATTTTAACGCCGGGATTATTTACGCCAAGTCGCTTAGCAAGTCTGTAGCCTTCTGACGCATCTTTTATTTTGTATGCAAGCATATCATCAAAGGACTGAGCCGTAACGCCTTCTTTTTTGAAGCCGTTGGTATTTGCATTAGCCAGATTATTGGTTAACACATCCATCTGCTTTTCTTGTTGAACCATGCCTGTCCAGGCTGTGTACAGTCCTTTAACCATAGATTACTCCTTAGATTTCACCCTTATATCCTGACAGGAACTCAACATACTTACCTGTTCCGATAGCAACTGCTGTCATAGGATCTTCGGCTGTCATTGTATTAATACCTGTCTTTTCAGAAATAAGATCTTCCAATCCGTGTAACAAGCTTCCTCCACCTGTAAGAACAATACCTCTGTCTGCAATATCAGCTGCAAGTTCGGGAGGTGTCTGTTCCAATACTCCGTGAATTGCTTCAACAATCTGTGCTGTAGCTTCATGAAGTGCTTCTTCTGTTTCTTCGGAAGTAACAGTAACTGTCTTGGGAAGACCTGTAATGAGGTTACGACCTCTTACATCCATTGTTTCATTCGGAGAACCCCTAAAGGCATTTCCGATTTTAATCTTTAAATCTTCTGCGGTTCTTTCACCTATATGAAGATTATGCTTTTTACGCATATATCTTACCAATGCTTCATCAAAATCATCGCCTGCTACTTTGATTGATGCGGATACAACGGTTCCGCCAAGAGAAATAACCGCAATATCCGAAGTTCCGCCGCCTATATCAACAATCATATTTCCGTATGGTCTTGAAATATCAATTCCGGCTCCGATTGCAGCCGCAATAGGCTCCTCAATAATGGAAACTTCTCTTGCACCTGCCATGATAGTAGCATCTTCAACAGCTTTCTTTTCTACTTCGGTTACTCCCGAAGGTACACATACCGCAATTCTGGGCTTACGGAAAGTTTTCTTACCGAGAGCTTTCTGAATGAAGTATTTCATCATCTGCTCCGTAACCTTATAGTCAGAAATAACGCCCTGTCTAAGAGGACGGATAGCAACGATATTGCTCGGGGTTCTACCAAGCATAAGTCTGGCATCTTCGCCGATTGCCTTAACCTTATTGGTATCTCTATCAAAAGCTACAACTGAGGGCTCCTTAAGTACAACTCCGCGTCCTCTGATGTAAACCAAAATACTTGCCGTTCCTAAATCAATTCCTATGTCTGTGTATGATGACATCCTGTGCCCCTCCTATATGTTAAATAAATATAAAATCTCATTTTTTGACTAGAATATTATATCTTAAAAGCCAACATATTTAAAGGAGTATGATTGATTTTTTTGTATAAATTAAAAGACGCATCCATTCCCTTAATCCATTAAGGAATTAAATGCGTCCTTGCTATCTCATATATCGGAGAGTTTAGGGTTTTTCTTTATACTTACCAAGCATTTTCTTAATATATTGGCCGGTATATGACGTTTCACACCGAGCCACTTCTTCAGGCGTTCCCGTAACAACAACGGTACCACCTCTGTCGCCTCCGTCGGGTCCCATGTCGATAATGTAATCAGCAGTCTTTATAACATCGAGATTATGTTCAATTACTACCGCCGTATTTCCTTCGCCAACCAGTCGTTGGATTATTTCGACAAGTTTATTCACATCATCAAAATGAAGTCCTGTTGTGGGTTCATCAAGAATATATATGGTATTTCCCGTACTGCGTTTGCTTAATTCTGTTGCCAGTTTTATTCTTTGAGCTTCGCCCCCTGATAATGTGGTCGAAGGCTGTCCAAGCTTCACATAAGACAACCCCACATCATTAAGAGTTTCTATCTTTCTTCGTATGGTCGGAACATTTTCGAAGAAAGTAACGGCTTCCTCTATTGTCATTTCCAGCACATCATATATGTTTTTGCCTTTGTACTTTACCTCGAGGGTCTCTCGGTTATATCTTTTGCCCTTACACACTTCGCAGGGCACATATACATCCGGAAGAAAATGCATTTCGATTTTGATTATTCCGTCACCGCCGCAGGCTTCACAACGTCCGCCTTTAACATTAAAACTGAATCTGCCTTTCTGGTATCCTTTAGCCTTGGCATCCGGAGTTTGAGCAAATAAATCACGTATCAGATCAAATGCACCGGTATATGTAGCCGGATTAGATCTTGGGGTCCTTCCGATAGGAGATTGGTCAATATTGATAACCTTATCAAACATATCGATTCCCAGCATTTCTTTATGCTTTCCCGGAATCACTCTGGCACGGTTCAGTTCCTTTGCAAGCCTTTTGTACAAAATCTCGTTTACCAAAGAACTCTTTCCGGAACCTGACACACCGGTAACACAGGTAAACACTCCCGAAGGAATCTTAACATCTATCTTCTTAAGATTATTCTCGGCCGCGCCCTTTATCATAAGATATCCCGTAGGTTTACGACGTTTGGCAGGAACCGGGATCCTTAACTTTCCCGAAAGATATTGTCCTGTTATAGACTCCGGAACCTTCATGATTTCCTCGGCAGTACCCTGAGCCACAACCCGTCCACCGTTAACACCGGCTCCGGGACCTATATCTATAATATTATCTGCTGCGAACATGGTATCTTCATCATGTTCCACAACAATTAGCGTATTACCCAAATCGCGCAGATGTTTAAGTGTTTCAAGAAGCTTGTCATTATCCTTCTGATGAAGTCCTATACTCGGTTCGTCAAGAATATAGCATACTCCCACCAGGCCGGAACCAATCTGTGTAGCAAGTCTGATTCTTTGAGCTTCTCCGCCCGATAAGGATGCGGTTGCACGTGATAAAGAAAGATAATCAAGGCCTACGTCAACCAAAAATCCCACTCTGGAACGGATTTCTTTGATAACCTGTTCACCAATTGTCTGTTGCTGTTTCGTTATTCTCATATTAGCCAGGAATTCGCTCAGTTCCGAAATAGACATGGAAGTAATTTCGAATATATTCTTCTTGGCAACTGTAACCGCCAAAGATTCCTTCTTAAGACGCTGTCCTTTACACTCCGGGCAGGGGCTTATTCGCATAAACTCCTCATATTCGGCCTTCATGGTTTCGGAAAAAGTTTCTCTGTAGCGTCTTTCGGTATTCTTAACGATTCCCTCAAAGGCTATCGGATATGTTCCTTCACCGCGCTGAGACTTGTAATGAACCTTCACTTCCTTGAAGCCGCCGTTAATAAACTTATCCTGAATATCCTTTGGATAGTCCTTAAACGGCGTATCAAGGCTTATCTTATACTCTTTGGCAATTGCTTCCAAAATCGCATTTGAAAAGCTTCCCGACTTATTGCATGACTGCCATCCCGTAACAGCTATTGCGCCTTCATTAATTGATAATCTCTTATCCGGAATCATAAGTTCCGGGTCAAATTCCATTCTGTATCCCAATCCCACGCATAAAGGGCATGCGCCAAAGGGATTGTTGAAAGAAAAACTTCTTGGTTCAATCTCAGGAATACTGATTTCACAATCAGGGCACGAAAAACTCATACTGAAATTGAGCATCTTACCGCCTATAACATCAACACTTAGCAATCCGTCCGTAAGCTTTGTAACGCTTTCGATAGAATCCGTAAGTCGACTTTCGATTCCCGGCTTTACCACAAGTCTGTCAATAACAATATCTATGGTGTGCTTTATATTTTTGTCCAATTCAATATTCTCGGTAAGTTCATACATATTACCGTCTACTATGGCACGTACATATCCGCTCTTCCGCGCGCTTTCAAGAGTCTTCTCATGACGTCCCTTCTTCCCGCGTACTACCGGAGCCAGCAGCTGAATTTTGGTACCTTCTTCCAAAACCATAATCTGATCAACCATCTGGTCAACGGATTGCTTGGAAATAACCTTGCCGCAATTAGGGCAATGCGGAATACCTATTCGTGCATACAAAAGTCGCAGATGATCATATATTTCCGTAACGGTTCCCACAGTAGATCTGGGGTTTCTGTTAGTAGACTTCTGATCTATTGAAATAGCCGGGGATAAGCCTTCTATCGTCTCAACATTTGGTTTTTCCATTTGTCCCAGGAACTGACGTGCATATGAAGATAATGACTCCATATAGCGGCGCTGACCTTCGGCATAAATTGTATCAAAAGCAAGTGATGATTTGCCCGAACCCGAAAGTCCGGTCATAACCACCAGCTCATTCCTCGGAATATCTACATCAAGGCTTTTTAAGTTGTGTTCCGATGCGCCGCGTACTTTAATATATTCGCGGGGCTTAATTTTAGTTACTGCCATATTCTTACTCTTTCGTTTCAGTGATGTTTTTATTACTAATCTGAGATATTCTCCAGGTTCTTTTTGAGTTCAACCATTTGGTCTCTTAACTCCGCCGCAGATTCAAAGTCCAGTTCTGCTGCTGCTTTACGCATTTGCTTTTCAACCTTGGCAATAAGTTTCTCAAGTTCCTTACGATTCATAGACTCCGGATCTTTGGTAAATCTGAGTTCTTCCTTGGCAATTTCCTTGGAAATACTTATAAGGTCACGTACCGACTTCTCGATGCTCTTAGGTGTAATTCCGTGCGCCTTATTATACTCATCCTGCAATTTACGTCTTCTGTTCGTTTCCTCTATGGCATTTTTCATAGAGTCAGTCATGTTATCGGCATACATTACAACATGACCGTTAACATTTCTGGCAGCACGACCTATTGTCTGAATCAATGATGTTTCAGACCTAAGAAAACCTTCTTTATCGGCATCCAGAATGGCAACCAGCGCTATTTCCGGAATATCAAGTCCTTCTCTAAGAAGATTAATTCCCACCAGCACATCAAATACATCAAGTCGCATATCACGTATTATCTGAGCTCTTTCAAGTGTATCTATATCGGAATGAAGATACTTAACTCTAATGCCGACTTCCTTAAGATAATCTGTCAGATCTTCAGCCATATGTTTGGTAAGAGTTGTAATCAGTACCTTATTATGCCTGTCGGTCTCATTACGTATTTCTTTAATCAGGTCATCAATCTGGCCCTCTATAGGGCGAACTGATATTTCGGGATCAAGTAATCCCGTGGGTCTTATAATCTGCTCTGTACGTAACAGTTCATGATCCTGCTCGTATTGGGCGGGAGTCGCCGAAACAAACATAACCTGGTCTACCCTTTGTTCAAATTCTTCAAAGGTTAAAGGACGATTGTCTTTGGCCGACGGAAGCCTGAATCCATAGTCAACAAGTGTTGTTTTACGACTGCGGTCACCTACAGACATAGCGCCTATCTGAGGTATCGTCATATGTGACTCGTCTATAATAATCAGAAAATCGTCACCGAAGAAATCTATTAATGTATAGGGCGGTTCCCCTTCTTTTCGTCCGCTAAGATGTCGTGAATAGTTCTCTATTCCGGAACAGAATCCCGTTTCCAGCATCATTTCCATATCGAAATTGGTTCTCTCGGAAATACGCTGTGCTTCAATAAGCTTGTCTTCACTCTTAAAATATCTTATCTGTTCTTCCATCTCAGCAGAAATATCTTTAACCGCATTTCTGAGTTTTTCTGCAGGGACAACATAATGTGAAGCCGGGAAAAATGTAATGTGATTAAGAGACGCTGACGGTTTTCCCGTCACAGGATCTATTTCGGAAATTCTGTCAATTTCATCACCGAAAAATTCTATTCTTATTATTACATCGCCGCCTTCGGCAGGATTGACTTCAAGGACATCACCGCGTACCCTGAAACAGCTTCTGTCAAGATCCATGTCATTACGTTCGTAACGCATATCAATAAGTGCACGGATTACATTATCTCTGTCTCTACTCATTCCCGGACGCAAAGAAAGCATCATTCCCTGATAATCATCAGGGGATCCGAGTCCGTATATACAGGAAACCGAAGCCACAACAATAACATCCTTACGTTCCGACAATGATGCCGTAGCAGACAAACGTAATTTATCTATTTCATCATTAACGGATGAGTCCTTGGCAATATACGTATCAGAAGAAGGAACATAAGCTTCCGGCTGATAATAATCATAATAGGATACAAAATACTCAACCGCGTTCTCAGGGAAGAACTCCTTCATTTCCCCATAGAGCTGGCCGGCCAAAGTTTTGTTATGGCTGATTATCAACGTTGGTTTATTAAGCTTAGCTATTACGTTAGCCATGGTAAATGTCTTGCCCGAGCCTGTAACTCCAACAAGAGTTTGGAACTGATTACCTGCTTTAAAACCTTCCACCAGTTCTTCTATAGCCTGTGGCTGATCACCGGTGGGCACATACTCACTATGAAGTTTAAAGATATTATTATTCTCACTCATAATTTCCCTAAACAAAACAAGGTGCGGACTTAAATCCACACCTTGCTATTATACTACTGATAATAATTTATGTCTATAAATATTAGAACATTTGTTCGTATTGCATATTAACCCTTAACCGAACCTGCTGTAGCACCCTTAATGATGAACTTACTAAGTGCAATATAAACTACGATAACCGGTAAGATAGAAAGCAGAATATATGCATAAATCTCACCCATATCGAATTTGGCATAGTCAGCACTACGTAATGTGTAAATCATTATAGGAAGTGTCTTAAGCTCAGCCTTGTCTATAATCATAGCAGGAAGGAAATAGTTATTCCAGCTTGCTACGAAAGAGAAAATAAGCTGAACTGCAATTGCAGGGCTCATTATCGGTAAAATTATCTTGTTGAAAGTGTAGAATTCCTTTGCGCCGTCCACTCTTGCGGCTTCTACAATTTCCAACGGAAGAACCGATTCCATGTACTGCTTCATATAGAAGAATACGATGGGGGCTGCAATACTTGGCACAATTAAAGGCCAGTATGTGTTAATAAGATTGAACTTATTACATAACGAAATGAAACCTACTGCAGAAACCTGTGAAGGAATCATCATAACTACCAGGATGAACTTAAAGCAGAAATTCTTAAGTCTGAACTGATAGCAGTGAATACCATAAGCGGTTAACGCCGAAAAATATACTGACAAAATTGAAGATGCAGCAGCTACCAGGAATGAATTCTTCATTCCCACAGCAATGTTAACCAATGCTCTGTCGTTTATAGCATTCTTTATATTCTCAAAGAAGTGACTTGAAGGAACCAAACTGAAGCCACCCTGCAACTGACTGTTAGTCTTAGTACAGTTAATAATCATCAATACAAAGAAGAATAAGCATATAAACGTAACAAGTCCAAGTGCAACATATACTATAAATCTAAGAAAGAACAATTTTGTTTTTGCACTTTTAGGTTCTATTTCAGGTAATTCGTACGGCATAATTATCTTCCCCCTTTCTTCTGTTTCTTATATATTGAGGGTTCATTCTGATACTGTTTGGCAATAAAGCTGTATACAAACAAGCTAAGTACCATTGAGAAAATAAATATCAGAACAGATAACGCGCCTCCCATACCATAGTTCTTCGAGGTTCCCATGTAACTGCTAAGTTGCATAATAAGCGTCTTCGCAGCGTTGTTGGGACGTCCCGTTCCTTTGGTAAGGACTTGCGGTATATCATACATATTGATACCACCAATCAAGGCAGTAATAAATGCGTAGTTAACAATCGGCATAAGCATTGGGATTGTAATCTTGGTAAATACCTTCCAAGAGCTGGCTCCATCAATTGCAGCAGCTTCAAATAAGCTCTGATCGATTCCCATAATACCTGCCATCAAAACGATTGTGGTATTACCAAACCACATAAGGAAGTTCATTCCGGCAACCAAAGCCCATGTTCCCCATGTAGAAGTTTCATAGTTCCAATTAAGAAGTTTTCCTATAGGACCTGCCTGGTTAAATACCGAATAGAACAACATTGAAATAGCCGATGCCATAATAAGGTTCGGCATGTAAATAACTGTCTTAAAGAACTGCTGTCCTTTAATCTTTAATCTGGCACTGGTAAACCATACTGCTAATAAAATAGCTACTATAAACTGAGGTACGGCACCAAGTACCCACATAATCATTGTATTGCCAAGGTACTTAATCATTACGACAGTACCGTTATTGTCCGGTTTAAATAAAGATACAAAATTCTGTAATCCAACAAAGTTGGGACCTACCTCACTCAGACCTTTTCTGTATTTTTCAAAGAAACTGTAGTAGATTGTCAAAAACTGAGGCACTAACGAACAAAGTATATAAACTATAAAGAACGGAGCGATGAAAATATAGCCCCATTTGGCATAACTTACGGACTTATGTTTTACCGCACCGGTAGATTGATTTTTCTTACTCATAAGACATTCTCCGTATTGTTTAAAAATCGCTGCGCCGAGACTCTCGACGCAGCGAAATCATCTTTAAGTATACAGTAAACTCTAAATTATGGAGTTACGATATCAGGATACTTTTCGTTGATATATGTGTAGAAGTTAGCCCAAGCTGTATCTTCATCAACTACACCAAAGAAGTAATCCTGGAATGCTGTCTGGATACCTTCGCAAAGGAGCTGATCGTAAACAGTGTGGTATTCCCACTTAATGCTGTCTGTCATCTCTGAGAATACTGCGATATCGTTCTGTCCACCAAGGAACTCTGAACCATATGAAGCATCATTAGCGAAGTTAGCAGCGATTGCCTGGTTGTTAGGATACTGACCTTCTACAGAAACCATTGCGTTGATAACATCCTCATTTGAAAGGAATGCGTTCATGATATCAGCAACGATGTCGCCGTTATCTGTTCCGTTAGCTGCAAGCATCCAAGTACCGCCCCAGAAGTGAGCCTGAGGACCCTGAACTACTGCCCAGTCGCCCATAGCCTGTTCGTGAGCAGGTCCCATACAGAAGTTGAAATACCAAGCAGGTCCGAAGAAGCAAAGAGCTGTTCCTGCTGCTTCCATTTCAGCGTTCTTTTCTGCATCCCAGATACCAGCGTTCTTAGTAGCGTTCATATCTGCAAGAGCCTTTGTCTGCTCAATCCAAGCAGTTACTTCTGTAGGAACTGTAAGGTTGTTGTTACCATCAACCCAAGCTGATGTACAGTTATTAGAGAATACACGGAATGTTTCTGCGAATGAAGGAGTCATAAGATAACCCTTAGAAGAAACATCTGATGCAACTGCCATGAAGTCATCCCATGTACCTAACTTAGCCTGAACTTCAGCAGGATCGTCTGTGCCAAGTAATTCCTTAGCAAGTGAACGACGATAGATTAAAGCTGAAGGACAGCACTGGAATGAACATCCCTTAACGACGCCGTTAGCGTCTGCTGCTGCAAGAGCTGTATAAGCGTAGATCTGAGACTGATCAACTGTACCGAGTGCATCGATACCTGCTGTGTAATCAGAGTCAGCGTACTTTGTGATGTAGTCAGCTTCTGCAAGGAACATATCAACCTTGTCATCTGCTGCTGCGTTAGCCTGGTTGAGGAGAGCCTCATCAAGCTTCTGCTGGTATACACCATCATCTGAAGGGTTAATAATCCAGTTGAATGTATAACCTTCGTCGATCCAGTGCTTACCGGGTGCTGCTTCGAAGTACTTATCATCCTGATAAGGAACCTGAGCTGTGTAATACTTCTCGAAGAATCCCTTGAACTCTTCGTTCCAAGCGTAGATATTGAATACCTTACCACCTGTTGTTACGTCATCTGTTGCTGTTACGTTTTCACCACTTGTGGCGTCAACCGTAACTTCTTCTGTTGTTGCTGCAGGTGCTTCTTCTGTTGTTGCTGCTGCAGGTTCTGTAGATGCACCACAAGCAGCCAACATTGAAACAGCCATAGCAGCTGTTAACAGTGTTGCTAATACTTTTTTCATTATTCTTTTCCTCCCTTATAGTATAAAAAAAAGTGTTTTTGCATAAGGCTAGCAGATAGCCTCGATAAATACTTTATATCACATTGAACAAAAAAACAAGCATATTTTGAAAAAAAATTGTAAAAAGTGCAATAAAAATCTTCCTAATTATTGCTATTTAGGAAGAAATTGCTATTTTTCGAAAAACGATTTCTTATTCTATTTTACTAGGTTTTTGAGCATATTTATAATCGTGATATCAGTTGACATATCATAATGCATTCCCGTTTTGGGGAAATCGTTTTCAGAATCATCGACCGTATCGAATCCGGTTGTCATAAGGTAAGAATACAGATCAACCACCTGTACATTTAATGTGTCACAGAACTGCTCATTATATTTTTCAATGGTCTCATTGGTAAGATCATTTTCCAAATAAAAATATCCGTCCTCTGTTATCGGACCTGCATTCAAATGATACATTTTAACTATTCTCGGTATGTTTTCCTTTATTTCCTCATCTCTTTTCATATATGTTACAGGTGCTTTGGGATTTTCGTTAATGTCGTTAACACCGAACATATCTATGTAATAGAAACAATTTCTGTTCTTAATCTGCTCGTTGTTTATTATTAAATCGTTCATTGCATCAACTGCTCTGTCAAATGAACCCTTCTTTATGGAGCCGCCGCCTTCACCGCAGATTGCTATAGTCGTCTTACCTTTTTGGAGGACAACCTGTGTGACTTTATCATAATTTTGTGCATAAAGAAGCTTAAACCCAAGCTTTTCGTTTAGGGTTCTGCTAAGAGAGCAGGCTCTGCTGTCACCGATTATCAATACGCATTTGTCGCCAAAATCAATATTTACCGGAGCATCGTTATCAACCTGGGCCAATGTTCTTACATCACTTGCCAAAGCAATTGCAAAACCAATTAAAATTGTAATTATTACTGTAATAACATTCTTTCTAGTCTTCATAATTACTCTTTTGAATTAAAATCCACCATTACCATTGTAATATCATCGAACTGGTCTGCACCGTTAATGAATTTGTCAATATCAGTCTGGACACCGGCCAATATCTCCTGCTGTGCATCTGACTTATGTGCATTTATATATGTATAAAGTCTCTCTTCTCCGTATAATTCATTATCGTTGCTCGTAGCTTCCGTAACGCCGTCGGTATAAAGATATATTCTGTCACCCGGCTCCATATCAAACTCCCAAAGTTTATACTTAATGCCATCCATACCTGCCAATACAAGTCCGGGCTTTGTTCTTAAATATTCAAAGGTTCCCGTATCTTTATGATAAACAAGCGGTGGATTATGACCTGCATTTGCATAAGTAACATGTCCTGTCTTGTAATCCAATATTCCCATCCATACAGTTACGAACATCCCCGCTTCATTACTCTCGCACAAACGGTCATTGGCTCTTGTCATGACTTCTTCGACACTAAGGTTATTCTCAGCCATATTTTTAATCATCGTCTTGGCTGTCATCATAAACATTGCCGCAGGAATTCCTTTTCCCGAAACATCCGCTATCATAAAAGCAAGCTTATTATCCGGAAGTGTATAAAAATCATAAAAGTCTCCGCCGACTTCTTTAGCCGTATTCATAGTTGCATAAACATCAAAATTAGGGATTGCCGTTATTGCGGGACTTAATGTAGGAAGCGCCGACATCTGAATATCCTTGGCATAGGCAAGCTCCTTATCTATTCTGGCTGCTGCCTCTGCAATATACCTTTTTAATGTATCCACTGTGGAATTAATATCATTAGACAGTGAAGCAAATTCATCAGAGCTTCGCACATCAACGGTAACATCAAGATTACCGTCAATTATTTCACTCAATGAGCTGTTTATTCTGCGAATATTATCAACTACAAGCTTTTTGATAAGGAAATATATAATACCGAACAATAATCCAAATACAAGAACTTCCATAAATGAATTGGTATATACTTCAATATCTCTGTATTCAAACGCTTCCGCTTCCGGAACAACGGCTATAACATAGTAGCCTTCAACGAATTCATACTTACAGTACGCATTATAGATATCATCATCCGTTACTGTGCAATTATAAAGTTTGCCGGGGACATACTCATCGGAAGACATTTTAAGTCCTATATCACTCAGTCTCTGGTCCTCATGGCCATGCGAATTACTGACGATTCGTTCTTTCTCATCTGCAATGATTAAGTATCCGGTTAAATCAACACGTCTGTTCAATGTTAAGTCCGATACATGAGATGCCAGATCATTTTGGAATTCGTCTGCATCGTATCCAACCTGAACGAAACCTCCGTTATCAAGAATATACGCTGCATATTTCATATAGATTGTGTCACCGTTATCGGAATATGTAATAGGACCGTAATCCTGAACACGGCTACTGTATTTAAACTTAATTATATCCATGAAATATTCGGCTTGTTCACCGCTTTTCATGTCAAATCCCACAAATACGGGATTTGTGGAAGACGTTATTATACCATCTTTATTTACAACATTTATTTCCGATACCCCCACAGCTTGAGCCAGCGAAATAATATCGCAATCTGCATTCATATTAATCTCGTCTGCGCATCTGTGAGCTTTGTCCAAAATATTCTTGTCGGAAGAAATCGTAATTTCGTTTTCGACATCCTCTATATTAGAATCCATTAAGGCTTCCATTTTGGAATAATTCATATTCGTCTGTAAAGCTGCCACGAATAACGTTGTTACCAAAAAAGCCACCATAACGGTAACTAAAAGTGCAACCTGCACCTGTTGTGAAATGTTTCTAATCTTATTATCTTTCTTTTCTGCCTTTTGGGATATAAGACCGACCAGCAAAAGAGCCATGCCGGTGGCCAGTGAATTGGCAATTACCATAGGCCCGGTACATTTACGTACGATTACAAAGGCCTTGGATGCATCATCAATATGTGTTAAGAAAACAAGCATCATATGAAATACTTCCATTATTACGCCTAATGAAAGTCCAATACCCCAAGTTGGGCACTTATCATCAAATAAATGTTTGCGAAGGCCTGCTGCCAATAATCCCGCACAAACAGTAGACACAGAACAGGCTACCTGAGAATAGGTGCCGCGTCCCCATCCCGCTGCAAACCATCTTTCAACGCCTCCGATAATTCCGGAAATAATACCCGAGGGCGCGCCGAAAATCAATCCTGCACATAAAGGCGCAGCATCTCTGGCGTTAGCAGTGGCGCCTCCTATATCAACACCAAATTCAGTGCCGCATACAGCAACCACGCCAAAAATAACTCCTATTATCGCCTGTTGAAACCAATATGAAGTTTTTCCAAAAACTGTTTTCTTTTGAAAAAGATAGAGCACTACCGAAACAGTTATGGGAATCAATGCCAATAAACCAAGCCTAAAATAAATCATTAATCCTCCTTAGTCAGGACTCTTTACCGTAATCATATTATTATTAATGACATAAGCAATTCTGTCTGCAAGAAGTTCTCTTCCCGCATCATTATAGTGCATATGATCGACCATATATTCTTTGTAATTTCCTTCATTGATTGTTCCGTAATAATTATCTATCAGAGAGCAGCCACAGCCTATGGTTGCATCGATTTCTTTCTGAACATAGTAAGGCAAAGAACCGTTTCCTATATCTTTGGTGGTACCGCTGTATAACTTTCCGTCTTCGTCCAAATATTCTGCATAGGTCGGTGTCATAACAAAAGTCCTTATGAAAGGCCAATTCTCATTAACCGTGTCAAGAAAATATCTAAGTCCGCCTGTAAAGGCAGCCAAATCTGTCGGTACCTCTTCATTGTCGCAGGGCATGCCAAGGTTGTAGTCCGTACTGTCATACATAATAACCAAAATATCCACCTTGTTCATATCAAGGTTCTTTATGGCATCTATGGATTCTCTATAGATTTCCTTTTCTTCCTCCGCTACGTAATTGTAAGCCGATTCCATCGGTTTAAATTCACCGGACAAAAGCGTAACACCGATTGACGGCAGATTATAGTGATCCCACGGGTACGAAGGGCTTATCGGTACATTATGATAGCAGGTTGAAGAATGGGGAAATGCAATATCAATAACTTTACCATTGGTTTTTTCGCCTATCAGATTAGCAAGGCCCTTAGAAGAACGATCATCTGTAAAAGGATTGTTTCCGATACACAGAATCGTTAATTCACCATCATCTTCGTGACCTTCAAATCTTGAAGACTCCATGGGAATAATCATATCAAGAACTTCAACATCGAATTCCGAAGGGTCTATTTGTTCTACCGTATCTTCATGGTTGTAAGCTCCGTTATTCCATCTAATCAATCTGTATGCGGCAATTCCGATAATTACCAGAATTAATCCTATAATTACTAATTGAACAATTGTACTTTTCTTCATTCCTATTGACCTATTTTCTCTCTTAATACTTCTATCGCTTTGGTTATCTGATTGTCTTCCCCTGACTTTTCGGCAAGTTCCTTATCATATTCGAGCTCAATGTCGGGCTCAATTCCTATATCCTGTATATTTTTACCCGAAGGGGTATAATAGGCACTTGTAGTAAGCTTTATCGCCGAGCCGTCCTTCATATCAAAGAATCCCTGGACAATACCTTTTCCAAATGTAGTTGTACCAATCAGCGTTCCGATTCCGTAATCCTGAATAGCCCCTGACAAAATTTCCGATGCGCTTGCCGAATAACCGTTAATAAGAACAACAAGAGGCATATCAATCTTATTCTTGCCGTCACAGGTATAATTAGTTCTTTTACCTTTGACATTTTCGGTATATACGATTATTCCTTCCGGCAAAATGCGTCTTGCAACCTCCACACAGGCATTAAGATTTCCACCGGGGTTATATCGCAAATCAAGAATCAGTCCTTTGATGTTCTCGGCACGCAAGTCAACCATAGCTTCGTTAAACTGATCTATTGTATTTTCGTCAAACTCTTTGATTCGAATATATCCTATTTCTTCATCATCGATTAATGTTCCTGCATCAACCGAAGTAGTCTCAAGTAATTTACCCCGCTTAACATCAAATTCCACGAAATCATCTTCACGGAACATCTTAATATGAACCATGGAGTTTTCGGGGCCTTTAATCAATTCAACAACCTGGGAAAGACTAAGACCCATTGTAGATATCTCATCAACTTCATATATGATGTCGCCTTCAACTATTCCCACCTCTTCTGCAGGAGATTGTTCCATAACACCGGAAATAATCGGCATATCTGTCTGCGTATCAATAGATACATAGCATCCGATTCCGTAGGATATACCTTCATAATCATCCATTTCGGCCTTGAGTTCCTCCGCCGAATAGTATTCTGCATAAGGATCGTTAAGAGATTCAACAATTCCTTTATAAATTCCTTCCGTTATATTGTCGGTTGACACATCATCGGAATATTTGTAAAAAGATTTATCGATGATTTTTACCATCTCATTTATTTTTTTATTTTCTTTTTCACCAATGAGATTGTTCTTATTCCGAAAATGAGATACTGCAAGTCCTGCTCCGACAATAACTCCCATAAGAGCTACGCCAATAAACAGTCCCATAACTATACCGCGTATTTTGGCATTTTCCACGGATTCTTTTGTAAATGTTTCCTCTTCCATTCTAATCTCCCAAGGTTTTCACCGAAAATCTATCTGCTTATATAGTTCCAAGGACTGACATAATTACCATTCTTCCTGACACTAAAATGCAAATGATTTCCGGTAGAACGACCTGTTGATCCAACTGCCGCTATCTTCTGACCTTTTGAAACCTCCTGCCCTTTAGAAACATAAAGGGCAGACGCATGCATGTAAATTGTATATAAGCCGTCACCATGATCTATCATAATGTAATTTCCCATGGTCGAACTATAAGTAGCCGCAACTACACGACCGTTATAGGCAGCAAGAATCGGGCTTCCTCCCGGAGCTGCCAAATCAACACCGTTATGGAACTGCTGCGTTCCCAAAATAGGATGAATTCTGTAACCGAAATCATCTGAAATACGCTTCATGTTAGGGCACGGGAATGTGAACATTCCTCCGTCATATCTGCGTCCCTGTTCAGCTGCCAGCCTCTTACGTTCTTCGGCAACTGCTGCCTCAAGAGCTTCTATTTCTTCATTCTCAGCCGCAATTTGAGCCTCATATTCAGCTATTGCGGCAGTTTTGTTCTTAATGTCCGAACTTAATTTATATATTTCGGCTTCCTTCGCCTCAATAAGTTCGTTCAAAGCAGCCTCTTCCTCTTCCTGAGCCTTCTTTGTTTCATCAAGAAGTGCTTTTTCTTCTTCAAGAGCTTCTTTGCACAAAGTAACATATTCGGTGTAGGCCACATATTCATCAAGCATACGTCTGTCATACGCCGACAAACTCTCTACATATTCAGCTTTATTAAGCATGTCTCCGAAGGTTTTGGCTGAAAAAACAAGTTCCATGTACATGGAATCGCCACGTTCATACATAAACTTGATTCGCGACTTCATTGCCTCGTACTGTGCAGTCTGAACTTCAATTGCTTCCTCAAGTTCTTTTTCGGTATTTGCAATCTCGTTCTCCTTAATCGCTATATCATTGGACAGTTCTGTAATTTTTGACTGAATAGTACTAAGCTGTCCGTCAAGTTCAGTAACATAATTCGATAAATCTGTTTTTGAACTTTCAAGGCTCGCTTTTAATTTTTTGACATCCGTAAGGCTGCTTTGGAGTTTCTTCTTCTCTGCCTGGGCCTGCTTAATCTCTTCTTCTTTTTTACGGATACTGTCATTGGTCAGTTCATCGGCATAAGTCACGTTACCGTATTCGAATGCGGTCAAAGATATCATTATTAAACTTAATACAACGCAAATAAGTTGCTTAAATCTTTTCATGAATCTCCCTATTATACTCTAAGATGTTTTCTTACCGTAATTGCACTACCAAAGAAACCTATACCCACGCCGATAATCAAAGACACCGGAAGTAATGTATTAAAAATTTCCTGTACTGACAAGAATACGAGTATCTCATTTAATGATGTAAATTCCGACTGAATGTAAACAAGCACTTTATTATATAAAAAGTAGATAATTACATCCGGAATGAACGCTCCGACAGCTCCTATAATCATACCCTCTATAACAAAAGGCGATCTTACGAAAAAGTCGGTTGCACCAATATATTTCATGATTGATATTTCTTCCTTACGTACCGAAATACCGATTGTAACCGTGTTGCTTATCAGGAATACGGATACTGCCAGCAGAATAATTATGATACCTGCCGAAATATATGCTATAAGCGCATTTGCGCCTGTTAAAGTGGACGCCGTTACTTCCGATCTGTTTACGGTGCGAATGCCCTGAACGGACTCCAGATAAGATACTAATGCAGGTTGCATGGAAACATCTGACATATATATTTCATAACTTGCAGAATCCGCAAGGGGATTTTCTGTAAATCCGTCCGAATATTCTCCTAAATATTCAACCTTAAATGATTCCCACGCCTCATCTGCCGAAATGAATACCTTTTTTGCCACTTCAGGTCGCTTATCAATAAGGGCACCTATTTCATCGATTCTTTCCTGGGTGATTCCTTCATCAAAGAATACTGTAACAGAAACGCCTTCCTCAACGTTGTGCACTATATTCTGAAAGTTATCTATAACACAGTAGAACAAACCAAACAGGAAAAGGCAGGCGCCTATAGTTGCAATGGAAGCAAGAGAGAACCACTTGTTTCTGAAAATATTAATGAAACCCTGTTTGATGGTATAGAATAATGTACTAATCTTCATTTATGTAACCACCTCTCTCTTCATCACTGACAATAACGCCCTTTTTCATGGTTACAACACGTTTCTTCATGGTATCCACTATTTCTCTGTTATGAGTTACCATCAATACGGTCGTACCGTTTTCATTAATCTGCTCAAGTAATTTCATGATTTCCCATGTTGTATCCGGGTCAAGATTACCTGTAGGCTCATCTGCAAGCAAAATGGCCGGACGATTAACAAGTGCTCTTGCAATTGCTACTCTTTGCTGCTCACCGCCGGATAACTGACGGGGACGCGCCTTGTATTTACCGGCAAGTCCTACTGTTGCAAGTATGCTCGGAACATTTCGCTTGATTTCCTTATTGGGAACTTGAATAATTCTCTGTGCAAACGCAACGTTCTCATAGACGTTTCTGTCTTTAAGCAATCTAAAGTCCTGGAATACTATTCCGAGATTACGTCTGTACTTGGGAATCTTGCGATGGCGGAGTCTGTTTAAGTCTTCTCCCATAACCATAATCTTGCCGTCCGTTGCGGTAAGTTCTTTAAGAAGAAGTTTTATCATAGTAGATTTACCGGAACCGCTGTCGCCGATAATAAATACGAATTCACCTTTCTTAACTCTTAAGTCTATGCCATTAAGTGCAGGAGCTCCGGTCGCATATGACTTACTGACATTTTCCAAGGTGATAATATCGCCATTGGGATTCAGTCTTAACTTCTTTTTGTTTCGTGCTTCTTTAGACAATTTAGCCAACGTCGTTCTCCTTTACCTGTTAATAATCAAAATTTTCCATATATTTCATATATTTAATAACCATCAAAGATATATGGAAGGTAATTGCATCATCAAACTTCCTTATATCAAGACCTGTCGATTTTTGAAGTTTATCCAGTCTGTATACCAGTGTATTTCTGTGAATAAACAATTGTCTTGAGGTTTCTGATACATTAAGGGAATACTCAAAGAACTTATTAATTGTTGTAAGAGTTTCCTCATCAAGATTATCCGGTACATTGTCCCCGAATATTTCTCTTATGAACATCTTGCAAAGGGGAAGGGGTAACTGATAAATCAGTCTGCCTATACCAAGTTCTTCATATGCGGCAACTTTTCTTTCTTCATAAAAAATCTTGCCGACATCCATTGCCATTCTTGCTTCTTTGTAAGAACGTGATACTTCTTTTAATTCCTTAACAACAGTTCCGTAAGCAATTCGTATTCCTTTAAGTCCGTCTTTTGTAAGACCTTTTAATATATACTTAACCAGTTTATCAATATCCTTCTTGGATGAACCCTCAGAAAGATCTTTTATAATTACAACGTCCTTTTCATCAACAGCAGTAACGAAATCATTATTATTGGAAACGAATAAAGCCTTAACAGATTCCAGTGCGTTAACTTCCCTCGTGTTCTCGCATTCCAATGTCATAACAACCCTCGGAACATCGGAATCGATATGAAGTTTTTTAGCTCTGCTGTATATATCAATCAACAGCAGATTATCAAGTAACAGGTTCTTAACAAAGTTATCCTTATCGAATCTTTCTTTGTAAGCAACCATAAGGTTCTGAATCTGGAAAGATGCCATCTTGCCCACAACACGAACATTATCCCCGGCTCCCAATGCAACAAGGATATATTCCACAAGATTTTCATCAAAAATCTTGAAGTACTGACATCCCTTTATTTCCTGCGAATCTGCAGGTGATTTGGCAAACTCCGCTGCCTCACTACGAAATGAAATTGGTTCTGTAATTGTAGTAGCAACTTCTTTACCCTCTGAATCAAGTACAGAAAAATCGACCCTCGAAATAGTCTTAAGACCATCAATCGTATTCTGCAAAATTTGATTTGAAATCATATACTGCCCCTCTCTTTAAAGAAACGATTTCGTCAGTTTTACTAAAAAAGTTCCGACTTTTTAATATAAATAAAACAAAAGCCATTTCACATTTTAATATATTTTCACAATAATTACTACCCAATATTGTGAATTTATTGTGTATATTTTCCATATCCAATGTGATAAAATAGTTCTACCAGAAAACCGAAAGGAGTGATCGTATGGATATTGCCGGTTTATCAACCCAGTTATCACAGGTTAATATTCAAAACCAATACGGCGTTGCGATGCTAAGCAAGTCTCTCGACAACTTAGAAACGCAGGGTGCCAGTCTTGTAAGTATGATGGATCGCTCTATGGAGTTATCTGTCAACCCTTATGTCGGAAGCAATTTCGATATGTCGGTATAGCTGGTACAACGTACGTACGAAAAGAGCTGTTTTGTATTATTACAAAGCAGCTCTTTTTGTATTTATTTCATCTTTATTCCGTTTTCTTCCAAAGATATCATTCTTTGTTTATAAAGGTTACCAACGGCCTTCTTAAATTCGTTCTTGCTCATCCCCGTCATTAACTTGATTTCCTCGGGCGATGATTTGTCGGTAAGGGCCAAAAATCCTTTGTTCTTTTTTAGAATACTTAGAAGTTTTCCGGCATTCTTTTCATAATCGCTCTGTTTCTTTTCCTCCTTTGAAACCCACATGGTAGAACTTAATCTTCCGGATTTGTCAACATATAAGGATACCGTAACCTCTTCACCCGGTTGCGGACGACCCTTTTGTTCCTTAAAAGGCAAAAACAAATCCTTTTCAAGTCCCCAGTCAAGAAACGCTCCGATATTACCTACTTCCTTTACCGTAAGGGTTGCGCTTTCTCCAAGATGAATAAGCGGGTCCCTTGTTGTCGCAATAAGTCTGTCTTTGGAATCCCTGTAAACGAATACATCTATCGGATCCATAATTTCCAAATCCGAAGGTACGTCCTTTTTAGGAAGAAGCACACGGTTTTCTTCCGACTTATCACTCACTGTTGTGTCTGCAAGATATGCGCCAAAATCAAGTTTTTTAACAATTGTTAATGTCTGTCTTTTTCCAAGTTCAATCATCTGCTAAACTCCATAACCGCACAGGAATTTCCTTCGCTGTCCTTTATAAGACCCACGACCGAGTAATCAGTCTGCTTATAACACACACTGACCTCTTCATCCAGTCTTGCCATATTACGATATTCAACCCGCAGCCTTTTATAATCCTCAATAGGCAGCTTGTCAAAAACCATTTTGACATACTGTCCGTTATTAACATGCATATTGGCATCTATATGCGCCTGACTGACTATGAGTTTTTCCTTGGTTTCGATATCTTCCGGGATTACTATCCTTCCCTTAATACATTCCATATCAAGTTTTTCTTCAAGTACGAATCCCTGTACTACCTCCGGTGTAATTCTGGCCGGTTTACTTTCCTTGTAGTTAAGCAATGTCCAAAGTGTATCAGCCATTGCCAAAACCTCACCGTCAGCTGTCTTCATAATAAAATTTCTCTTTGCAAAAAATCCCTTGTATTCATAGGGGAATGTACCGATGACAATTTTTTCGCCCAATTTAGGGTACCTAAGAACATCTATCTGCCAGGTCGATAATACCCATACAAGATTCTTTTCATGTAATGCCTCAACTCCTACCCCCAGGCTTTCCGACTGCAATGTGGAACAATCCTGAAAATAATTAAGTATCCCGTAAATATTAAGTTTTCCTCTATAATCGGTTTCACTGTATCTAACAATACTGTCAAATGTAAACATGGTCGCACACGCTCCTACTTAGTTTCGAATTTGTAACCGATTCCCCAAATTGTAGCAAGTCTCCAATGCTCATGATCGTTTATTTTTTCACGAAGGCGCTTAATGTGAACGTCCACCGTTCTTGTGTCTCCTACATATTCATACCCCCACAGCTGATCAAGCAGTTGCTCTCTTGTAAATACATGATTCGGAGATGATGCAAGGAAATACAACAGTTCAAGTTCCTTAGGCGGCATATCTACAATTTTTCCCATATACTCAACAGAATAATTCGTAAGATTAATCTTTAAATCCGGATATGAAACTTCTTTTACCGCAACCTCTTCTATAACCGTCTGTGTTGAAGCCTTACTTCTTCGGAGCACGGCCTTGACTCTTGCAACAAGTTCCTTCGTATCAAAGGGCTTTTCCATGTAGTCATCGGCACCCAGTTCAAGTCCTAGTACCTTATCAAATACTTCGCCCTTGGCAGAAAGCATAATAATCGGTGTCATGCTTGTTGCCCTAATCTGTCTGCACACACCGTACCCGTCAATTCCCGGAAGCATAATATCAAGCAAAACAAGGTCCGGATTAAATGATTCAAACATTTCGATTGCGCTCTCACCGTCAGGCGCTATCTGTGTTTCGAAGCATTCTTTCGTAAGATACAAAGATATAATCTCTGCAATATTTTCATCATCGTCTACAATAAGTATTTTCTGCTTATTAATCATCTGCTACTCCTTAAATGTTACAATCGTAACTCCTGCATCCCCTTCACCGTATTCACCGGTTCTAAACTCTTTAACATATTTTACCTTTTTAAGATATCTTTGAACAGCCGTTCTTAAAGCACCCGTTCCTTTACCGTGTACAACACGTACCGTACTTAAATGCGCAAGGTATGCATCATCCAAATACTTATCAAGTTCATTAAGAGCTTCATCTACCGTTCTTCCCAAAAGATTGATTTCCGAAGAAATGCTGTATGCCTTGGAATCGTTTATCGTATTGGCAAATTCCGCATTCTTCTGCGAAACGTAATTTTTTGATTTCTTCTTTTCACTTTCTTCAAGTACGGAAGCATCAATTCTCATTAGATTCGATACTGTTGTTTTGGTACGAAGTAATCCGCACATAACATACAAATTGCCCTTACTGTCGGGAAGTGAATTAACGGTACCGTCCATTCCCATGGACACTATTCTTACAGCATCGCCTACTTTAATATCTTCTGCCTTTATCTGCTTCTGAGGCATAACCTTTTCCTGTTTCATTGTAAGGTTACTGTTCTTTTGGCCGATTTGATTTCGAAGTTTCTCACGTTCTTTTTCAAGATCCTTCATAGATGCATTGGGGCCTGCCTTTTGGAACAACTTGATTGTTTCATCCGCGGTCTTCTTTGCCTCTTCAAGAATCTCTTTGGCTTCGGCGTTAGCCTGCCTGATAATAGTATCTCTTCTTAACTCTATCTTTTCATTCTTGGCATGAAGATTATCCTGCAATTCTTTAATCTTAGCTTTGTATTGGGCTACTTCCTCACGTTCCTTTTCAATAGTCACACGGGACATTTCCAAATCAGCAAGCAAATCTTCAAAGCTGGTTTCCGATATTCCTATCTGCTTTTTGGCAACTTCGATTATCTCATCTCCAAGTCCGAGTTTTGACGAAATTGCAAACGCATTCGATTTACCGGGCACTCCGATTAACAATCTGTATGTCGGAGAAAGTGTATCAACATCAAATTCGCAACAGGCGTTTTCCACAAAAGGCGTCGAAAGCGCATACACCTTAAGTTCACTGTAATGTGTGGTTGCCATTGTACGAATGCCTCTTGAATGAAGATTGTCAAGAATTGCAATAGCCAGGGCTGCACCTTCCGTCGGATCGGTTCCCGCTCCCAGTTCATCAAAAAGACAAAGGGAATCTTCGTTTGCAAACTTAAGAATTGTAACTATGTTCTTCATATGCGAAGAAAACGTAGACAAACTCTGTTCTATACTTTGTTCATCCCCTATATCCGCAAACACTTTTGTAAAAATCGACAGTCGGCTTCTGTCAAGTGCCGGAATATGAAGGCCTGCCTGACCCATAAGCGTAAGCAGTCCCACTGTTTTTAAGGATACGGTTTTACCGCCGGTATTGGGTCCCGTTATAATAAGCAAATCAAATTCATCCCCCAGATGAATATCTATGGGAACTACTTTCTTGGGATCAAGAAGCGGATGACGTCCCTTTCGAATACTTATCTTATGCTCGGTATTAAAAATCGGACGGGTTGCATTCATATCAAGTGCAAGAGCTGCCTTTGCAAATATAAAATCAAGCAAAGTCATCATCTTCTGATTATCACGAAGTTCCGCCGTATGCTCGGAGCACATGGCCGATAATCCTTCAAGAACCTTATCTATTTCTTCCTTTTCACGAATTGCCAGTTCCTTTAGGTCGTTATTTAGATTAACCACAATCTCCGGCTCGATAAAAAACGTAGAACCGGTTGAAGACTGGTCATGAATCATTCCCTTGACCATGGACTTATATTCTGACTTTATCGGAAGACAATATCTGCCGTCCCTTTGGGTAATAACAGCATCTTGAAGATAAGTCCTGTATGAACCGTTAAGCATTTTCGTAAGCTGTGAATGTATCTTATCTCCGGTAGCGGTTATGCTTCTTCTGATATTCTTAAGCTCGGCAGATGCATCGTCCGCAATTTCATCCTCAGACAAAATACAACGCAATATTTCTTCCGAAACAGGTGTTAACGGCGAAAGCATTTCAAAATAATCCGTAAGGGAATTTGAAGGCTCGTCTTCATCTTTCTTTCGTCCGTAGGCTTTTACCCTGTTAACATTCTGGAGCATATTTGCAATATTCAAAAGTTCCGGGGCCGTAAGTGATGATTGAACCTCCAGACTTTTAATTGCATATCCCATATCTTTGTTCGCACCAAAAGATATACTTCCCTTGGAAAGGAGCATACCCAGTGCATCATATGTCTCAAGCTGTGCCTTATCGATAAGTTCCAAATCCGTCATAGGGTCAAGCTGTCTGCACATGTCACGACCCGGATCCGAAGTTGCCTTATCTGTTAATCTATCAACTATCTTATTAAATTCGAGTGTTTGTAATACTTTTTTATTCATAACGTTTCAATTATAGCATATAACATCATTTCTTTAAAAAACAACCTACATATATTATAATAAATAAAGGTATTTACTCGGGGGGATTTAAATATTCCGGATGAAATCTGATATCTTTTTACACAAAAACAAATCATCTTCATATCTGCATACCCTTCGTATCGGAAGCATCGTCATCTTAATTGTGGCAATGCTGCTTTCGGGTTGTGAGCAAAACCACGAAGCCTATGTATCAACCTCCACCGAAATAAGAGATAATACCCCGAATTGTTTGGTTCCGGAAGCTCCCGGTGAAATTGTTTATTCAAATGAATTGGCTCTTCTTGATGCTTCAAATGTTTCGGAAGGCTATGTGATTTTTACCTATCTTGGAAGCAGTAACGATGTTAAATTACAGATTACCGGTCCTGACTATATGCAATACACATATGATATTCATGACAATAATCCCGAAACATTTCCGATTTCTGCCGGAAACGGCATGTACACTATAGGTGCTTTCGAAAACATAGACGGAAATCAGTACTCAACCATTTTTATGGAAGAACTTGAGTTTAACGTTACCAATGAATTTGGTGCCTTTTTATATCCGAACCAATATGTCAAATTCAATAAAGACAATAACGTAGTTTCACAGGCTTCATCACTTGTTTCAAATGCCCACGATGATCTTGAAGCCATTAACTGCATATATAATTACTTAATACAAAACATCACCTATGATACATATAAAGCCGAAACTGTCCAAAGCGGATACATTCCCGATGTTGATGAGATACTTAATATCAAAACCGGTATCTGCCTTGATTATGCTGCTGTAATGGTCAGCATGCTGCGTTCACAGGGCATTCCCGCCAGAATGGAAGTCGGCTATGCGGGAAACGCTTATCATGCATGGATAAGTGCCTATGCCGAGAATGTCGGATGGATTAACGGTATTGTAGAATTTAACGGAACAGACTGGTCACTTATGGATCCAACCATTGCAGCCAGCCAGGGTGAAAAGAAACTTAAGTCATTTATCGGTGACGGAAAATCATATCTTACCAAATATATTTATTAATCGGAGGATTTATGAAGAACCACAAAATACTTTCTAATGCGGAAATTGCTTCTTTTTGTAAGCAGACAGCTATGATAATCAAAGCCGGAATTACACCTGCCGAAGGTATGGAAATCCTGGTCAATGATACTATTTCCGAAGAAGGCAAAGCACTTCTTAAAGAAATTTCCTTATCCTGCAGTAAAGGTAACTATTTCCATCAGGCAGTATCTGAAACAGGCGTATTCCCCGATTATGTAACAAGGCTTATCGCTCTTGGCGAAGAATCAGGTAATCTTGATGCGGTTCTTATATCTTTATCCGATTATTATGACCGCGAAGATGATATTTCAGACAGCATCAAGTCTGCCGTTTCCTATCCTCTTATTATGATTGCAATGATGTTCCTTATCATCATAGTGCTCATAATGAAAGTACTTCCTATTTTTAAACAGGTATTCACGCAACTGGGTGCCGAAATGAGCCCTCTTGCCCAAAAGCTTATGAATATCGGTTCGTCACTTAGTAAATATGCCATTACCATCACAGTAATTTTGGCAATTATCATTCTGGCAATCATTCTTCTTTACAGAGTACCTTCACTAAAGAAACGAATGAAAGCGTTCCTTGCAAAATTTCCTCTTACGCGTTCATTCTATAACAACGTTGCTTCCGGCAGATTTGCTTCCGGTATGTATCTTGCATTTTCAAGCGGAATGGATATGTTCCATGCCCTTGATATGGTGACACAACTTGTGGAAAATGAATTACTTATCAAAAAAATAGATAAGGTCCGCGAGGAAATTAAAAATAACGCAACTTTTGCAGAAGCTGTTATGAGTGCCGAAATTTTTAACAACCTTTATTCAAGAATGATTGCTGTCGGATTTAAATCCGGTTCTGTTGATACGGTTATGCTCCAAATTTCCGAATATTATGAACAGGCAACGGAAAAACAGCTCCGCAGAATTGTATCCATCATCGAACCCACTTTGGTAATTATTCTTTCGCTTATTGTCGGAATAATTCTTCTTTCGGTTTTGCTTCCTCTTATGGGAATTATGTCCAGCATCGGTTAAGGAACGAATATGCATAGATTTACTACTAAAGAAACTAAACATCAGGACAGAAAAAGCAAGGCAAAATGCCTCTATCTTTTGCTTCCGCTTATTTTGGTCGGATTCTTTTATCTTATTAATTCGGTAGACCAATCTACCATTGATAAGCAACGCGACAGTCTCGATATTGCCATTAACAAAGATATACTTCATTGTTATGCCGTCGAAGGATATTATCCTCCGTCACTTGATTATCTTAAAGAACATTACGGATTAACCTATGATGAAGAACTTTTCTTCATCGACTATCGTCCCATCGGTTCCAATATTCGTCCCGATGTCACGATTCTTATTAACGAGAACTAAGGATTAGTATGAACGAAAAGCAAGACAGACACATAATTGACATATTGTTCGTTATAGCCCTCTTTGGAATCTTCGTCCTAAGTGCTGTTTTTTTGATTTCAATCGGCGCAAGCATATACACTAAAACTATGTCCAATATGAATAACAACTTTAATTCCAGAACTGCCGTTGCTTACATTACCGAAAAGGTTCGCCATTCCGATTCAACAAACAGCATTTCAATAGGAACCTTTGAAGGAAATGATGCCATTATCATAACTTCAAACATTAACGGCAAAGAATATATTACATATATCTACGAATTCAGCGGTAAACTTATGGAACTCATGGTCCGCTCCGACGTAAAATTGTCCGCTATGGCCGGTCAGAAATTACTCGATGTTAATGATTTTGTTATTGAACCTGTCAATTCGGGATTGGCACATATAAGCCTTAAATTAGACAATGACGAGAACTACGATTTTTATATAAGTATTCATTCGGGAGGGTCAGGTAATGTATAACAAGTCTTCAAGAAGCAGCCTTTTCCTTATGGAACTTATTATGTCGATATTATTTTTCTCATTGGCAGCTGCTGTATGTGTTCAACTTTTCGTTCAGTCACATACCCTAAGCAAATCCAGTGTAGAGCTAAATCATGCTGTTGTGGAATGTGAATCATTGGCAGAACTTATTTACGGCACCAACGGTGACCCTTCTTTAGACGGTCTTAGTGTATGGAATGGTGATACCATTACATATTCATATGATAAAGATTTCAACAAACAATATGGAGATATTCCGGATAGTACCTATTCCCTGGTATGTAACAGGATAATTGATTCCTCAAAACCGGGATTTGTTACATATAATATTTCATTTACCAGTCAAACAGATAATAAGGTGATTTTTTCAATTTCCCCTGCATATTTTATCAAAGGAGGTACACAGTAGTGAAAAAACGTCCTTCCTTTGGTCTTAATATTGGTTTATCTTCTATTCTTGTAATAATAGTAATACTGTGTCTTGTATGTTTTGCAGGGCTTTCTGTCGCATCAGCGAATGCAGATTACCAGCTTTCATCAAAACTGTCCAACAGAACAAGTGCCTATTATGATGCCGCAGCCAAGGCTTACACAGACCTGTATACAGCAAAAGAGTCGTCCTCTTTGGACAACTCTTTTGATAAATCATATCCAATTAACGATAACCAGATACTTCACGTCAAAGCAACTCTTCTTGATGACTGTGACGGTTATGAAATATCCTATTGGGAAATCGAAACCGTCAAAGATCCCGAAATGGATAATTCATTATCTTTGCTCCTTAGCAACTAATTCTCCGTGAATTACTGTTCTTTGAGTACTGTGTAATCCATGACAGGTTGACAATGTTACAATCCTTAACTCATCCGTTACATCCTTTGAGAAGAACTCTTCATCTTTGTAAGTTGCAACAGACTCAATATAATCTACATATGCATTTTTGTCTTCCATCGTATAATCCAAGAGCAAATCATAGGTTTTAGTTTTGGCACCTGCATAATATGTACATACTATCTTATACATATAAGCATAATCTTCGGTAAATATATAAAAATAGGGATCTTCGGCAATCATTTCAGGTGAACTAACCAGTTTTTTCAGTCCTCCGAACATGGAACCGTCCTTCATATTATGACCGTAAATAATTGTATTAAAGCTGTCAAAATTAGACTTACATGCATAATCCATAAAGATTCCGCCGGCTCTGTCGGATTCCATATCAAATGAATGATTCTCATAGTAATCATCACCTCTGTCCAGTACAACAGGATAACTAATCTGAAGCGGTTCATACAGTATCCAACCTAAGTAATCCGGATTAATATTTTTAAGGGAAGTCGTATCCACATCAAGATCAACTTTAATCATTTTTCCTTCGGCAGGTTCTTCCGGAATATCTTCTTTTTTTGCTTCAGGGGTTTCAAATGTGGGAGCCTCATTTACGGATACATACTCCTCAATCTGTTCATACTTTTCCCGGCTTGTACGATACTGCATATATGTATAGACCAGACCTGTCAATGATACGACAATTCCTATAATGGCTACTACTAACAATAATCTAATTATCTTAATTTTATTTTTTTTCATATTCCGACCTCATTAACTATATATGGATTATAGCACAAAAATAGCCACCTCCTAAGAGGTGGCTGAATATTGCTGATATTTAATATCCAAATTCGTTAGCCCAGTACCACTGACCGCCTGCCATATGAATTGAAATAGCTGCAGATTTAAACTCACCGTCTACGATATTAGCTAAGTGTGTAGGTGAATTAACCCATCCGTTAACTGCACTGTCTGCACTAAAATATCCTTTGGCTAAATTCTCACCATATACCAATGCTGAATTAACAGTCCAATAATCTGTTCCGTCAGGACGTGTATGCGACCATACGCTAACCGCTTCAACCGCACGAACACCTGCTGCCTGTTCAAGTCCGTTATTCCAAGTATATGCTCTTAATCCTCTGGCGCTACGAATAGCATTAATCTGATCAAATGCTGCCTTAGCTGCTGCCTGAGTTTCAGGACTTCCGTTAAGTTCGCCTGCCAATGCAACAATGTTAGGATCAATATATACTAATCCGCCATCTCCGGGAGTTCCGTCACGCTTAACACCTGAATCAAGAATGTCACCATTCTTAGGTAATACGAACAGTGCTATTGCTCCCAAAACCAATATGGCAGATAATGCAATTGAGGTAATAGTTGTAATTTTCTTCTTATTCATATAAAAACCTCTCTACCAAAAATCCCCTACTAAAGTACTATACTACTTCTAATATCATCATACTACTTTTATCAATGAATACAAGTACCAATTTTGAAGAATATGAGATATTCTGCAATTTGTTGCCAAAATCAAAATTATATCTCTTTTACCTATTCTTCAAGAAGGGCCTGATATACGTCCCGCTTAGTAATTCCGCGGTCTTTGGCCACTTTCTTCATAGCTTCTTTTTTATCAATTCCCTGTTCAAGGTATAAGTTCATATGCTCTTCAAGGCTCATCTGTTGCCAGGCAAGTTGCTCCTCAAGTACCAATTTTGACTTATCTGCTCCTGAAAGTACCAGAACATATTCACCCTTTGGCTCATTATTCGTATAATAATCCACAGCCTCACTTAAAGTTGTTCGGTTGATGGTTTCAAACTTCTTGGTTAACTCCTTACATACTGCAATCTGCCTATCTTCAAGATTATCTCTTAATTCGGTAAGAGTCTTAACCAGGTGATGCGGAGCTTCATAAATAATTATTGTTCTCGTTTCGGTTTTTAATTCTTCGATAATATCCTGACGTTCTTTTTTATCCGAAGGAAGAAAAGCTTCAAAACAAAATCTTCTCGTCGGCAGACCGGATATAATTAACGCACTTATAAGCGCACAGCATCCCGGCAAAGATGTTACCGGCACAGCGTTTTCATGGCATTTTGATACAAGTACTTCGCCCGGATCTGATATTCCGGGAGTTCCTGCATCGGTAATTAACGCTATATTCTTACCACCAAGCAATTCATTAATCAGATAATCGGCTTTATCATATTTATTATATTCATGGTACGCCGTCATCGGAGTCTTAATTTCAAAATGATTAAGCAGCTTAATACTGTTTCTTGTATCCTCGGCCGCAATCAAATCAACTTCCCTGAGCGTGTCTATCGCCCGCGAAGTCATATCAGACAAATTTCCGATTGGTGTAGCTACTAAATAAAGAATTCCCGACACAGTTTATCCTATCTTAATTCCTGTCATATATTGCATGAATATCTTCTGTATATTCACCTACGCTCTTATATACCACGAGCGGACGCTCAACTACGAGATTTGCTTTTCCGCCTCTTAATCCTTCAATAAGAACCATATTGGGTTCCTTATCCGCAAAAGGATATACCATTCTCATCCTTTTGGGTTCAATCCTGTACCTGCGCATCAAATCAAAGATATCTACCAGTCGATGAGGTCTGTGCACCATAAAGAAATTACCCTGTGGTTTAAGAAGCTTTGAGGCCTGAGATATCACATCCTCAAGTGTGCACATAAGTTCATGACGCGCTATCGCCTTTACCGAATAATCATTCACAAGCCCATGATTTTCATTCATATACGGCGGATTGGTTGTTACAACATCAAAAGAAGCAGCACCAAATATTTTAGCTGCTTCCTTAATATCACCTTCAACAATGGATATCTTTTCCTGAAGTGAATTATACTCAACACTTCTTTGAGCCAACGAAACATTAATAGGTTGAAGTTCCAGACCTACTAAAGAAGCTGCACTTGTCTTGGCACTTAACAAAATAGGAATAACGCCGTTTCCGGTTCCAAGATCCAGCACTCGGTCACCTTCTTTTGATTTTACAAAAGCAGATAGCAAAACAGCATCCATCCCAAAGCAAAAGCATTCCGGATTCTGAATCAGTTTTAAATCATTTATTTGTAAGTCGTCAATTCTTTCGCCCGGATTAAGTTCCATTATATCTCCCATGACTTACTTCGTAATTTCAAACTAATTGTCATCCAATTTAGACTTCATGTCACTCTTTTCCATCTTCTCAAGTTCTTTCAAATCTTCTTCGGAAACATCATTTCTGTTATGGTGCTTACGATGTTTAAACTTAAGATCGGCTGCTTTATATTCCTGTATTTCTTTTTCACCGTCTTCTTCAACGATAACCTTAACAAGCTGACGAAGCACATTAACCGATACCACTTCACCCTTCTTTCCGTCACTTGCGGTAACAAAATCGCCTACGAAAGGAAGATTTCGATTAAGTTCTTCATATGTATCTTCTTCATGTTTAAGACAGCACATCAGTCTTCCGCATACACCCGAAATCTTAGTAGGATTAAGGGATAGATTCTGCTCTTTGGCCATTTTGATTGAAACGGGGATAAAATCGGACAAATGTGCATGGCAACATAAAGGTCTTCCGCAAATTCCGATTCCTCCGCGAATCTTTGTCTCGTCTCTTACACCTATCTGTCTTAACTCAATTCTGGTTTTAAATACTGCTGCCAGGTCTTTAACCAATTCTCTGAAATCGATTCTTCCGTCGGCAGTAAAATAGAACAATACCTTATTATTGTCAAAAGTATATTCCGCATCAATCAGTTTCATTTCAAGCTCATGCTTATGAATCTTCTCAAGGCAGATTTTGAATGCTTCTTTTTCTTTATCTTTATTCTTAAGTGCCTGCTCGTCATCTTTGGCAGATGCAATTCTAAGAATAGGCTTTAACGGTGCCACCACCTGATCTTCTGGAACTTCCTTTGGATCTCCCACTACGGTTCCGTATTCAACGCCTCTTGCCGTTTCTACAATAACGTGATCCGTTTTCTTAATATCGTACGTGCCCGGGTCAAAGTAGTAAATTTTGCCCGCAGTTCTGAATCTGACACCTATAACTTTTACCATAATCTATAAACCTCCATCTATAACCACAAATATTTTAGCTTTACGCTTAATTTTCTTTTATTGTAAGCAGCAATAATTCCATCGACAATTCAAAATTAACATTGGCGCGAAGTCTTTGCTTACATTTTTCGAGAGCCTCGATAATTGTTTCAATACCCTCGTATGTGCTCTTGTCGGCCGCCTTACGAATATACTGTAATTCCTCACGGAATACAAGTCCGTTGGCATCATGAGTTGCTTTAAACAACAACATATCTCTGTACCAGATTGAAAAGATATCAAGATAATCGTTCGCATCAAACTTATACTCATTTATCTTCTTAATGGACATAACGACTTCGTTGATTTCCATATCATCAATATTCTTGAGCAACGCCAGCGCTTCGTCCTTAACCTTATCAAATTCCTCCGACTTGGCAAGTAAACGCGCCTTACCCACGTTACCTCTTGCAAATGCCACACAAATCTGAGCCTTGTAGTCCGGCATCATCAGATGCTCCATAAGGAAATCCTTTATTTTATCATCTTCTACCGGCTTAAAATTAAGTACTACACATCTGCTTAATATGGTCGGAAGGAACAAATCAACATTATTGGTAAGAATAATGATTACCGCATACTCCGGGGGCTCTTCAAGAGTCTTAAGAAGAGCATTCTGAGCCTGTACCGTCATCATTTCACCATCATTGATAATGTATATCTTTTTAGGCCCCTGATAAGGCATTATTGCTATATCATTATTAATCTGATCACGTATATCATCCACACCGATAACATTGGGTTTCTCATGTGAAACGAACTTAATATCCGGATGATTAAGGCTTTCGGCCTGAATACACGAATGGCATTCGCCGCAAGGTTCCTCATCCTGCGGATTCTCACACTGCAGTCTTTGGGCAAATATTTTTGCCATAAACTCTTTACCGCAGTTTCTTTCACCGTTAATAATATATGCATGCGACACTTTATTCAGTTTAATTGCATTGGCCAAATGTTCTTTTAACTGTTCCTGACCAACAATATCCGAGAATTTTGCCACAATTCCACCTCCTACTTATGCGACTGCTTTATGTAAAAATATCAAGTAATAAGCCTCTGATTTCACCTATCTTATTAAGAATGGCCATATGGTCTTTTTCATCTTTCATGAGTTCCTTGGCAAGTGCATCAAGATTTTCATCAACCAAACGTATTATTCCGTACACACGATGACGACCCTTCTTATCAAGGAAATTCTCTCTGCTAAACTCATGGGATCGACTTACTATCTCATTCATGAAGTCTTTAATCAGACTTCTGTATTTCTTCATATCTTTGATATCACGCTTCTTAGCCAGCTTATCACCCTGCATGGTAATTTCTTCCATCATGGAAGTAAGGCGCTCCTGCAAACCGGCATCATCAATCTGACTCATAAGAGTAAACTTAAAACTTGCGTCGGTTTCCTGTACAGGCTTAGCAATTTCCGGTTGTGCAATTGGTGCCGAAGCGTTTACTTTAATATCCATCTGTCACCTATATGAACTCAAAAAGATATGCTTTAATCTCTTCCAAACACTTATTTAAATCTTCATTATTGAATCGTTTCGTAATGCCGGCTTCTTCCATCTTATCATCCGAAAAATCTTCGGAATCTGCCAGGAATCTTCGACACATTTCTTCGTATTTGGGAACTTCCTGTGTCATTTCCCTGTTAAGTGCTCTTTGAAGTCTTATGCCGTCATCCAAGTCAAGATAAATCGGAAGAACCTTATCCGAACCATAATACTCGGCAGTTCTTACATAAGACTCTAACGTACCGATTATCAAATAGTTATGATTCTCAAGGTCTATCATTCCATCATCCACGGTAAAATACCGCCACAATCCGTAGTATGTATTATACTGTCTGTCTTCGATAACCTTACCGTCCTTCTTAAGTGCAAAGAAGGTCTCATCATCTACGAAATTATATTGGACTCCTTCTTTTTCGCCCTCCCTTATAGGACGGGTTGTATACAGTACAACTTTTTTAAGCTTTAATTCCTGCGTCTTTAGCAGTTCTCTGTAAATCGTATCTTTGCCTGATGAGCTCTTGCCTATCAGATATATTAACTTACCCACAAGTTACTTTCCTCGTTTATGTATTTTATTACGCGCTGCCAATGCCCCCTTGCGCAGCCTAAGTGTCTCAAGCGTCGAACAATATTTATCCGCCATTGTCACTATCCAGGCCTCCCTGTATTTGGGAATTCTCGAAACAGTAAGCGGCCACATATGTTTACTTATTATGTCTTTTTCACGGTCGGACAAATCATAATCCCTGGAAGCATTCTTTAAGGCTATTCCCGGATGATAAAATCCATGAAGTCCGTTATAATCTTCGCGGGTAGTATCATGCCAGTCGTACAAAAAGTAATCATGCAACAGCGCACCCCTTACCATCTCGCGTTCATTAACAGGGATTTTAAGTGCCTGAGAAATAATCAGACTTTGTTTGGCCACATCAATACAATGACGATGAACCGGAATAGTTCCATGCTGAATACATTCCCTGGTACTTTGAAACTGTTCGGATTCGAGAATATCCTGTGCATGTTCCTTAAGCTTCTTATGAAGTTTTCTGTGACGCTGGTAACGTCTTTCCAATCGTTTTGACACTTTCATAGCGTATCTTTAATTATATCATATATTTGGGCACTTTCGGCCAAAAATATAGGGATTAAGCAAGATATTTAGCTATTCCTATAACAATTGTCATAGTGAATACCGAAAACAAAGATGAAATTGCAACAAGTTTGGATGCCATTGTCTCATCCACGCGGAATTTAATAGAAAACATAACACTTATAGCGGCTACCGGAGTGGCTGCAGAAACGATTGACGACATAAGTAAAGTGCCCCTGTATCCTGCAAAATACAAAATCACAAGTAACAGTCCGGGTGCAACAATAAGCCTCAGAAGAAGTGCTATCCACTCGCTTGTAAGATGAAAAATCTCACTAAAGTCAAGCTTTGATATTGTATATCCGATAATCAGCATCGGGAGCGGCGTATTAAGATCTGCAATATATGCTATAGGAGACCCTATAACCTCAGGCAGTGCGGTTGATGTAAAAAAGAATATTAATCCTACCACTACAGACAATACTCCCGGATTTAATACAGCCTTTTTATTTTCGAATCCTTCCTGACCTTTGCCCATACTATACTGTCCGAAGGACCAAACCATTATATTAAAGACAGCAAGATATCCGGCACCGTAAAATACACCTTCGCTTCCAAGAAGTGCCTCAATAAGCGGCAGAGCCATAAAGCCGCAATTAGAATACACCACCGTAAATCTTAATACCTTACGTTTTGCCATATCTTTGCTTCTTACAAACAAAAATCCCAGTGCATAGCAAAGCAGATGTGAAATAAGCGAAGCCAGCATAGACAAAAGAAGATTTTTTAATAGTTTAGGATCATATGTCCTCTGAAAAGCATCAATAATAACGCAGGGAGTAACAAAGTATAACAGAATATCATTAATACTTCTTACGCCTTCCTGGGTAATGAATTTCTTCTTACCTCCAAAAAAGCCAAGACCTATCATTATAAACAGAATTAATACCTGTGTTCCTACTATTGTGAAACTCGCTAACATAATTATCTCCCGTGTCTTTTAAAGGCACTGTTTATTTGTCTTTATAGGACCCTTTAGTAAAAAGTAAGACTATATGGCTGTGGTGAATTATAAAAACAGCTACTATCATAAACAAATGGGCAATAAATACACTTACCAATACACCGTTTGATTTAAGAAGATAGCCTTTTGAAAAACCATAATAACTCATAAGTGCCGTATAAGCCAATCCTACCAGCATTATCGGAATCTGCTTTAAAGCATCCAGAATAGTCTGGAAAAATTCCCTGAAAGATGCATCAAAATAAACAAATCTACCTATCATCAATCCAAGGAAATACATAATAAATCCATCATAGTTATTATTTTCATATATATATTTTATATATACGAATATCAAAATAACATAAAGCATTCCCACTACACGAACCGAAGCTCTCTCCTGCCTTGATACTTTTCTTACAGGCACAAGTACTCTGTCCAAGAGATTGTTAAATATGATAGAAATAACTATTAACAATAAAAGTAATCCGTCTTTATGATTCTCCCAGATTTCCCTGTACTGTTCTATTTCCAAAAATCTGTCCAGCAGATAGTAAATTGATAAAAACGAGAGAATAGACGCTCCCGAAAAAATTACAGAATAAAAACGCTGTATCGCATTAAGGGAATGATTGGTAAAAGCCGTCTTTCGATTTCCGCCGGCAAAAGCACATACTACTTTCGTATATATAAGAATAAGTGCTATGCTACCTGCGGCACCCCCCATTGCAACGCCAAAGAATTTAAGCATATCCTGCCATACAATATAATGATCCAAGTATTCCTGTAAAGACATAAAAAATGTTTCCTCTTTTATTCAAAATCAGGAAACATTTTAGCATACTTTATCCTATTTTTCATCAGGTAGAATTAACTAATCCCTATAGCATCAAGATACTGTTTTGAGCATCGGAATAATTGTTTTCAAGCATCTTAATATGACTCAGCAATTCCTCATCTTCAAAATGCTTAGCACCGACAGGACATATTCTGACACATCCCTGACATTTAATACAGGTACCCTGTGCTTCAACAAGAGACTCTCTGTAGCACCCCATCGGACACACACTTTGGCATTCTCCGCAACCGGTACATTTGTTTTCGTCAGTCACAGGCAGGGCTTTTAAAAACATAGCAGGTTCACCGTTTTCCTTAAGCGGTTTATAGTATTCCGATTCTTCCATATCACGACCGGGAACCGCACTTAAGGAAATCTTCTTTATATTTTCTTTTTTAATCGCCTGCCCCAGCTTTTGACCATATTCTTCCAGTTTCTGTATATCTGATTCGGAAGGCATACCTTTTGCCAGTTTGTCGGTAAATGCATGTTCCGAAGGCACCGCCGCGCCGCCGCACAGAATCATTCCGTTTTCTGCCATAATCGTCGCCAATTCCTTAAGCGAATCATCAAAAGCTCTGTTTCCGTATGTCACAATCGGAATAGCAAAGGCACCGTCTCCGTATACCGAACCGGAAATGTAAGGTTCAATTTTGTTAGGAATTCGACCCGCATAAGTAGGCAATCCTAAAACAACCACATCACCCTGCCCAAAAGCGTATACTCCATGGCGGTCATCACGTGATGTTATATCTATTGAATAGAAGTCCCCATCGGACAATTCTTTGGCTATTCCTTTTGCAACAGCACGAACCGCCTTTCTCGTATTCCCCGTAGGACTAAAAAACAAAGCAAATACTTCTGATTTCATGTATCTTTCTCCAATACCGATAATAAATTTACGAGTTTTTGATTATTTCACAAAATTCTCTTATTTCATCTTTTCTGTCTTCAAGATTCTCTTTATATTCTATTCCGCACAATCCCAATTTTCCACAGGATTCTATTTCCAAGTGTCCGTGAAAATGTTCTATACTGCTTATTACTCTCTCGCATTCCGGCATACTCGGACCAGTTCTTAGAGCAATTGTATATCCCTTCTTCCCACTTGTTAATTTTGCATGCGGTTCATGTGTATTACACCAGGGCGTACATCTGTCTATAAAAACCTTGAACTGTCCCGGTATGTCTGCCCAATAGGAGGGAGAAACCGATACAATCTTGTCTGCCCATTCATATGTTTCCATTAATTTATCCACATCATCTTTTTGAAAACACTTCGCTGTTTCATGACACTTCCTGCATCCTTTACACAGCTTAATCTCGTAATCATCTATACAAACCGTTTTTACTTCATTTTCTTTTTTGACATACTCTTTAACAAGACTGACAATTTCGGCTGTAGCTCCGTCTCTTACAGGGCTGCAATTAATTACTAAAATGTTCATACTCATATTTCCTTCAACTTAACGGTTTTCTTAATTATACACAAGAGTATACTCCCGGAAAACAAAATATATAAAAACCCCTTAAGCTTTTATCGCTTAAGGGGTATAAGTTCTTTATTTTTTAGTTTTTGCTTCGCTTGAAACTTTCTTTCTAAGCCGCATATACACTCTTTCAACTTCATCAATTGAAACATTCGGGAAAGATCTGAAACATTCATCAAATTCCAAACCGCTCCTAATCATGTTCTCCATCTCAATCAAATCACGTTCCTGCATATAATAAATCCCCCTTTAAAGAACCTATATATATATCGGAACCCTTTATATAAAAAATTAGATATAACATAAAAAAACTTCAAGTATCTCTACCTGAAGTCTTTAGTGTGCCCAGAGCCGGAATCGAACCAGCGACACGAGGATTTTCAGTCCTCTGCTCTACCAACTGAGCTATCTGGGCAAGTGAGTTGTTCTGCGCGTACTAAATAATAATAAATTAAAGACCGATTGCTTGCAATCGCGTATTTAATTTTTATTATTTATCTGGACGCATTAGCGGCCAGATGTCCATCGAAGCGACTTGTCGCGAGATGGGCAAGTACGAAGTAGTTGCTTTGCAAGTACTTGCTTCCCTACTCTAGTAGCGGGAGTAGGATTTGAACCTACGACCTCCGGGTTATGAGCCCGACGAGCTTCCAGACTGCTCTATCCCGCGTCATTAATTCAAAAAATAAAAGCCTTTCGGCTAAGTGGGCGGAGATGGATTCGAACCATCGAAGGCATAGCCAGCAGATTTACAGTCTGTCCCCTTTGGCCACTCGGGAATCCGCCCATCTTGATTTTTACAAATCAAAAAGCCGATAGGGGGACTCGAACCCTCAACCTGCTGATTACAAATCAGCTGCTCTGCCAATTGAGCCATATCGGCATATATGAGTGGGACCTACAGGGCTCGAACCTGTGACCCTCTGCTTGTAAGGCAGATGCTCTCCCAGCTGAGCTAAGATCCCACGTGCTTATATATATTAGCATCTAACGATTTTACTCGCAAGCAAAACATAAATGCTAAACGACCCGGATGGGGTCCGAACCCACGACCTCCGCCGTGACAGGGCGGCGCTCTAACCAGCTGAGCCACCAGGCCATTGAAGTTAGTACCTTCAAAACTGAACACGAGAATTAGAATTTATTCCACTTGGTTAAGTTTTCGATCTATTAGTAACCATCAGCTGAACATGTTACCATGCTTACACCTTGGTCCTATCTACCTTGTCGTCTTCAAGGGATCTTCGTACGTTGGATATCTCATCTTGAGGGGGGCTTCACGCTTAGATGCCTTCAGCGTTTATCCCTTCCGAACTTGGCTACTCTGCCATGGAGTTGGTCTCCAACAGATACACCAGTGGTTCGTCCATCCCGGTCCTCTCGTACTAAGGACAGCTCCTCTCAAATATCCTACGCCC
>JAZUIS010000035.1:0-20025 GCA_045642345.1 Lachnospiraceae bacterium | reverse complement strand
TCTAAAAGAAAGTATATTATTTCGCGAAAGTGAATTACTTAAAGTAAAAGCGCAGGCAGAAGCATATATCATGCAACATCCTAATAAAGATAGAATACGTATCAATATCAATCGAGGATACATCGAATACTACCTGATTTCTCCACACTCTTCGTCAAACGGAAAATATCTCAAAAAGAACGATCTTTCTATTGCGTCAAACATCCTTCAAATCGACTATTTAATTGATCTTATAAATAATGTTAATCAAGAACTCGTAGCTATTAATCTGTTTAAAAAGAATTACCCTAATCTCTGTTACGAAGACTTGTACAATACCCTGTCTGTTGCCAGGCAAAAACTTGTTATTCCCATAAATGAAACCAATGATATTTTTTTAGCCAAATGGATGGATTCTCATCCCGACTATTTAAACACATATCCTTTTTCCGGAGAGCAATATACAATATTAGGCAATCCTGTCAGATCAAAATCCGAAAAGAATATAGCCGATGCATTAATAAGGTATAACGTTCCATTCAAATATGAATGCGAAATGATGTATAAAGGGCGCAAACATTATCCCGACTTCACATGTCTTAATCAGCGAACCAGAAGAACTTGGATATGGGATCATTCTGGCTTAATAACCAACTACAGATATGCAACCGATTTCTGTGAACGCAATGAAATGTATGAAAATTTGGGATATTATTATGGCGATGGTCTAATTGTAACTTTTGAATGTGAAGAGAAAAATCTAAGTTCTAAAACAATTGATGCTGCCATAAAACGTTATCTTTTATAATTTTGAAATCATAATTCCAGATTATTTGGTCCCACAAATATGGAACATCTGGAATGAGATGCTGCTATTTCTTCTATTTCCAGATTATTTGGTCCCACAAATATGAAGCATCTGGAATTATGCGGTTTTATGAATTAAATTTCCAGATACAGTATTATAACAGCAAAAAATAATCTGGAATAAGGGAAATAACACATCCCTCATTCCAGATTAAACATATCCGGTAGTTTCATCGAATGCTACGCACATCACATAACATTCGTAGATTTTTTACTCATACTACATAGCGTTCGTAGCCTTCTTACACATATCACATGGCATTCGTAGATTTTTTACTCACACCACATAACTTTCATAGATTTTTTATTTACACCCCATAATACTCACAGATTTTTTTAACTGCCGTAATTACGGAATCAACATCCTCATCACTCATTCCATAATATAGTGGCAATGAAATCATTTCCGAATAGAGTTTCTCGGCATTTGGACACAACCCCTTCTTATAACCGAGCTTTTCATAGTACGGGAAGTAGTAAGTTGGAATGTAATGAACGTTGCAGCATACATTTTCAGCCTTAAGCGCCTCAAAGAACTTCGCCCTGTCAATGGACAGTTTTTCAGGAACAATACGTAGAATATATAAGTGCCTCGTCGTATCAGACTCAGGGATTTCCTGCTGTACAAAGATAGACGGTACAGCCTCAAAAGCAGCATTATATTTAGCTACAATCTCCTTACGGCGCTCACTGAACATCGGAAGCTTATCAAGCTGTGAAATAATAAGAGCCGCCTGCATATCTGTCATTCTATAGTTATATCCCAGTTCTATCTGCTCATAATACCAAGGGCCGTCTACCTCATGTTCCATAAGGGAAGGGTCTCTCGTTATTCCGTGAGCACGATACAGGCATAATTTCTGATATAACTTCTCATCATTAGTCAGCACAGCGCCACCTTCACCACCTGTAACGGTCTTCACCGGATGAAAACTAAAGGTTGTCATATCTGCAATAGAACCGTTCCATTTACCATTGTATCGGGTTCCTATTACATGAGCACCATCCTCGATTACAGTAATTCCATTAGCATGTGCATGTTCAATAATGTTATCAAGTTCAACAGACTGGCCTGTATAATCCACAGCAACAATTACCTTTGTTTTTGAAGTAGTGCAGGCCTTAACAGATTCAGGATCAATATTGTAGGTTGACGGATTAATATCTGCAAAGACAGGCTTGGCTCCGCAATATAATGCACAGTTGGCAGACGCTGCGAATGTTATAGGTGTTGTTATCACTTCATCATCAGCTGCAACACCTGCTGCCAGACATGCAATATGAAGAGCTGCGGTTCCATTAGAACATACAACAGCATATTTTGCTCCTGTTATTTTACAAAGTTTATCTTCCAGCTCTCCGATCTTTGGACCACAGGTTAAGTAATCCGATTTAAGAACATCAACCACCGCCTGAATATCCGCATCATCAATATACTGATGACCATAATAAATTGGAGTTTCTCTTACGGGTGTTCCACCCTCAATTGCCGGTTTATTATTACTCATAGCAATTCTCTCCTTTTCTCTTCTTTCTTCCTGAATATAAATATGTTCATATAATTAGTTCGTTCCTCTATTTCCAGATGAAATCTCTATATCGGCTCGTACCATCTGGATTCATGCGGGGTTTACTCCTCTATTTCCAGATAAAATCGCTATATCAACCCATATCATCTGGATTCATGCGTAGCTTATTCCACTATTTCCAGATGAAATCTCTATATCAACCCGTACCATCTGGATTCATGCGTAGCCTATTCCGCTAATTCCAGATGAAATCGCTATATCGACCCGTACCATCTGGAATTTTTGAATCATTCTAAGAAATTATTCTAAGCAATTATTCTGAGCAATTATTCTAAACAATTATTCTAAGAAATCATTCCAAATAATTATTTCCCATCATCGCCTTCACTGTTCTTCTTGGGAAGACTGTACTTTTCGCTGTACAGTTTCATAAGACGAGTAAATTCTTCATTACTCTTACTTTCAATTTCACGTTCATATTCGTGTGCGCCAACCATTTCATCCTGCTGAAGAACCGAAATTGCAATGTTGGAGCAATGATCTGAAACACGTTCATAATTAGTCAACAAATCTGACAGTATAAAGCCAAGTTCAATTGAGCACTTACCCTTACGTAAACGCTTAATGTGACGAGCTTTAATCTCAAGTTGAAGATCATCTATTATTTCTTCAATAGGTTCAACCTGTGTTGCCTTATTCTTATCATTTTCAATAAAAGAATCAAAGGCATAATCAACTATATCTTTAAGTGCATGGGTAAAAACAGATATTTCTTCAACTGCCTTTTTACTAAATTCAAGTTTTTTCTCATCCATTTCTTCAGCAGAAGCAACAATATTGCAGGCATGATCCGAAATTCGTTCAAAATCCCCAATACTGTGAAGAATAATCGACAGTTCCTGCGAATCCTGCTCCGAAAGGGGAAGTGCACTTAACTTAACAAGATAATTACCAAGCTGATCCTCATAATGATCGATTACATCCTCTAAATCAATAACTTTCTTAGCTTTCTTTTCTTTGAATTCATCAAAGAGTCCTATGGCGGTAAATAAAGCCTCTCTTGTATAGTTAGCCATATCTACGGCAACCTGCTTACACTGTTTAACCGCAAGTCCCGGAGATGCTAAGAATCGTTCATCAAGAAGCTTAATATTCTTCTTGGCCGCCATTCCTTTAAGTTCCTTCTCTTCTTCGGTAATAGGCAAAATCCAAAGAACTAATTTTTCAAAAAGTCTGCTGATAGGCAGAAGTACTATTGCAGAACCAATACTTAAGCACGTATCAAATAGAGCAATTCCGACAGCACTTGCATAGTTATTTAAAAATACAAAATGAACCGCTGTATTAATTCCGTAGAATAAAGCAAGGAACAATACACCGCGAACAATATTATATGACAAATGTATCAATGAACTTCTTCGCGCATTTCTCGAAGTGCCGATACTGGATAGAAGTGCAGTGGCACAAGTACCGATATTAGCTCCGACCAAAAGCGGAATCGCGCTTCCGTAAGTGATAAGTCCGGAGGTTGATAACACCTGAACCATACCGATCGTTGCCGATGACGATTGAATAATTCCGGTTAGTATAATACCTACCAGTGTACCAAGCAGCGGATTTGAGAACATCATCATTATATTGGCAAATTCCGGCGAATCAGCAAGCGGTTCTACAGCATCCGACATAGTATCCATTCCGAACATCAATATTGCGAATCCGACAAATATAAGCGCTATATTTTTCTTTTTGGTATTCTTGGAAATAAGAATAATAAAGACTCCGATGATTGCCAATATAGGAGCAAAGCTCGTAGGCTTTAATAACTGTAAAAAGATAGACGTTCCGCCGCTGCCCAGTGCCGACAAAGACATAACCCAGGGCGTAATAGTAGCACCTATGTTGGCACCTATTATTACATGAACGGATTTACCAAGCTCCATAAGTCCGGAGTTAACGAAACCGACTATCATAACGGTAGTAGCCGAAGAAGACTGCATAAGCGCAGTAACCAATGCACCTATTAATACAGCAGTAATTTTATTTGAAGTGAGCTTAGCCAGAATTCCTTCGAGTTTACCTCCCGAAGTTTTCTTAAGACCGTCGCCCATTACGTTAATTCCGTACAGGAATAGCGCAAGCCCACCAATGAAGGTAAGCAGGTTAAAAATTGTCATAACATCTCCTCTTATAGTTTGTGACACGCCTGTCACATGTCATGTAGCTCATTACCATATCATGCATGCTCACTACCATGTCATGTGTGCTTATTAATCATCACATGGTCCAAGCATAATTACTTAATCTCAAGTGTCGGTACGCCAAGAATTGCAACAGCTCTTGTTGCAAAGTACCATACACAAAGTACATTCAACATAATAACCGCAGCCTTAAAGTATTTCTTTTCAAATGCTTCCGGTGTCTTATATCCGATATATCCTAAAGTCAACGCCATAGGAAGAAGATATCTTCCCTGATACTGCGAATCTACGAAGTATGAATTTCCTATGGAAACAATAACACTAAGAGCCATAATTCCCATGCAGATGAAAACTTCTATCTTTGTACGCTTAGAGGCATCCTTACGGACGGTAATTCCTGCAAGAACAATCATAATGAAGCAGTACAGGAAGCCTGCGAAGCTAAAGTAAACCTGGCTGGTCTCATAGTCATTAAGCAAGCCGCAGAAGCTGTGGAAGGAATTGGTAAACCACATTGGAATCTCTGCGAAGAAATCCGCAATGGAATAACCGTGAGCGTACATTTTCCATGAAACCGCAAGATCCTGAACGGGAGTCGTAGGATTACGGTCATATGCCGAATACTGAACGATAAGGTCGTCCTTAATTTTGCTTCCGTTCATTCCGTAATGTGCAAAATCAAAGGCATATCTGGTTCCCACAGTTACAACAAACACTGCAAGTACAAAGATATACACTTTCCAAATCCTGCCCCTCTCTTCCTTGGGGGCATCAAGAAGTTTGAATAATAAAGCAACAAATGCAAGAAGCAGAATAGCCCAGTAATTCTGTTTGCCGATAAATACCATTCCAAAAAGAACACCTATCAGAATTGCTTTAATTATATTTTTGGACATAAGTCCGTCACGAATCAGTTTATTAAGCATGCTCTCCTCATCCGTAAGAAGCATAAGAACAAGGAACGAGAAGAAGAAGTCAAGGGCATCAGCCGTTGTATAACTAAAGATATACCAGGCCTGAACACTGATTCCGAGAGTCAGGACAAGCCAGTTTTTCTTTCGAATATTCTTAAAGAGAATAACTGCCATTCCAAGGAACAGGAGAACATTGGGGATTCTCCACCAGTTACCGGTGGCCCATAATAATTTTGCCAAAGCGGCAATCTTGCCTGCAATCAGGAAATAATATGTGCCATTCTCGAGTTTCGTATATCCGTATCCGCTAAATGTTCCTGCTACCTCGGGATCACGAATATCAGGCGGAATAAGGTGATTCATTCCGTATTTAAGGCACTCAACCACATCATATTCATCCGGATGAAGGCCGCCAAGGGGCGTCCTAAAGGCAATAAGCATAACCGTAATCGTAGCAATTACAAATCCTATGACCGCTATGGGAACGAAAACTCCCTTCGAAGAATCAAAAATATCATCAAGCATCTGTTCAAGCTTATCAAAATTCCAAAAAATCAATGTAAGTATAATTACGATAAGGAAACAACATGTGATTCTGGTACGCAAAGCATCAGAATTACAGCTGTCAAAAATAGGTGTAATCTGTGCGTTAATCTGTGCAGCGTCAAAACTTAAATATGCCATATCGCCGGAGGGCAGGAAATAATACTGATCTGTGGCTTCATCATAATATCCGTTGGCATTAACCGGCGTAAAACATGAATCAAAAGTCGATGCCGGAATCTCAATGCTTTCATCTTCGTTAACAGTTATTGTCACATTCCTTACGCTACAAACTTCCTGAATATCCGTAGGAGCAACACCAAGCTGTGTTATCTTGCCGGTGCCTGACTTAAGTAAGATATGTGCACCGAAATCTGCAACTTCGCCGAACTTACTCTTTTCGGGAGTAATACCTGTACCTGCATCATAATAAACGCGAAGACCGCTTCCATTCATAACATCACCGTATATCATCGATACTTCGAGCTTATTGTTAAAAGGATATACTATAACTCCGATAATCATAATTATCAGCGCCACAGCCGGAATAAGTAGCTTCTTTAATGTAAATTTATTATTCATATCTTTTCCTTTCAGGAATACTAAATTATCCTCAAAATATGGTCACAATAATCATAGTCGCTTGCAACACACTACATATTATAGTAACAACTCTGTCATTGTGTCTATAATATCTTCGGTTGCCTTAAGCAACGTACGTGTATCTTTTTCCGCCATACCGCTTCTATAGTAATGGTAGACGAATTTAAGCATTTTAGGATTAAAGCTTAGTTTTTCAAAGCGTTTTACAAGTTCGGGAATTCCCTCCGGATTAATCTTGGCATCGGACCTTATAATAAACGTAATTTCACCGTTTTTGCCCTTAACATCCGTCATAAACAGTTTATGCGCTTTGACCCTGAGCAAAGATATACGAAGAAGATTATTGGCAGACTCCGGAACCGCACCGAATCTGTCAAGAAGTTCCTCATACATATCATTGCACTCTTCGTTATTCTCGACACCTGCAATTCTCTTATATATATCAAGTTTCTGCACTTCATTAACTATGTATTCCGCAGGAATATAGGCATCAACATCAAGATCTATTGTGGTAACGAAATCCTCCGTTGTCTCAATTCCCTTTAAATTCTTAACGGCTTCGTTAAGCATCTTGCAGTACAAATCGTATCCCACCGCCTGCATATGGCCGTGCTGGGATTTGCCAAGCAGATTGCCGGCGCCTCGAATCTCTAAGTCCTTCATGGCAATCTTAAAGCCGGAACCAAGGTCCGTAAACTCCTTAATTGCACTAAGGCGCTTTTCGGCCTCCTCTTTAAGAAGCTTATCTCTTTTGTACATAAGAAAAGCATATGCGGTTCTGTTGCTTCGACCTACACGACCTCGGAGCTGATAAAGCTGCGATAAGCCCATTCGGTCTGAATCATGAATAATCATGGTATTGACGTTTGAAATATCAAGACCCGTCTCGATAATGGTCGTCGAAACAAGAACATCAATCTCATGATTAATGAAATCATACATGATATTCTCCAGGTCTTTTTCACTCATCTGACCATGAGCAAACTCAACCCTTGCCTCCGGAACAAGTCCCTGGATTCTTGCCGCAACATCAGCAATATTGCTGACTCTGTTATATACGTAATAAACCTGTCCGTCACGGCTAAGCTCACGTACTATAGCCTCACGAACCATTTCTTCGTTATATTCCATAACATAGGTCTGCACAGGCAATCTGTCATTAGGTGCCTCGTCAAGAACGGACATGTCACGAATTCCTATAAGCGACATATGAAGCGTACGGGGAATAGGAGTTGCGGTAAGTGTAAGAACATCAACCGTCTCCTTCATTTTTTTGATTTTTTCTTTATGCGCCACGCCAAAACGTTGCTCTTCATCTATAATAAGAAGTCCCAAATCCTTGAATTCAACATCTGCAGACAGCACTCTGTGGGTTCCTATTACTATATCAACGAAGCCCTTCTTTAAATCGCTTATGGACTTCTTAATCTCAGATGCGGTCCTGAATCTTGAAAGCAGATCAATTCTTACCGGAAAGTCCTTCATTCTCTGAACGAAGGTATTATAATGCTGCTGCGCCAGAATCGTTGTGGGAACCAGATATACGACCTGCTTGCCCTCCTGAACAGCCTTGAATGCCGCACGGATTGCGATTTCTGTCTTACCGTAACCCACATCGCCACAGATAAGTCTGTCCATAATTTTGGCAGACTCCATATCTTTTTTGGTATCTTCAATGGCATTAATCTGGTCTTCCGTTTCATCGAAGGGAAACATCTCCTCAAATTCCTTCTGCCAGACTGTATCTTTGCCGTATTGATATCCTTTCGTATTCTCGCGCAAAGCGTATAATTCCACCAGGTCCTTGGCAATTTCCTCCGTTGCGACCTTAACCTTAGCCTTGGTAGTGCTCCATTCCTTGCTTCCAAGCTTGTTAAGCTTAGGGTGCTTGGCATCTGCCGATGCGTACTTTTGAAGCACATTAAGACCTGTGGCCAAAACGTATAAATTGCCTCCGTCACGATACTCTATCTTAATGTAATCCTTGATTACATGATCAACTTCTATCTTTTCAATTCCGCGATATATACCAAGTCCGTGGCTTTCATGAACTACGTAATCTCCTATGTTAAGTTCGTTAAAGTCCTGTATCTTCTGGCCTTCGTATATCTTTTTCTTACGCTTCTTTTTCTTTTCGGCGCCAAAGATATCAGTTTCCGAAATAACCGCAAACTTAAGAAGCGGGTACTCAAAGCCCCTTGAAATATGTCCGTAGTAGGTCTGAATTTCTCTTGGCTGAAGCACTCTTTCAGGGTCTTCCGTATAAAAAGCATTAAGATCATATTCCCGGAGATCCTGGGCAAGACGTGCAGCTCTGGAGCGGGAACCTGACAACAGAAGAACTCTGTAACCTGCGTTCTTGAAACGCTGAAGATCCTTGGTCAACGCCTCGAAGCTGTTATTGTAACTGGGAATTCCCTTAACTGTAATTTCGAGTCTGCTCGTTGGTTTAAGAAGACTTCCTGTAATGGAATTCTTCATTTCAAGAGATGAAATATACGAAGTGTGGTACCTGGCAACTTTGGCAATGGTTTCTTCCAAAGAATATAGAATATTCATTTGGCCCGGAAGAATATATCCCTTTTCGGCCCTGTGTGACATACTCTCACGAAATTCCGTTTCTATTGCCTTGGCATGTTCCTCAACTCGCGAAGGTTCATCTATAAAAATGACAGTGTTGTCAGTATTAAATAAGCCAAGTAACGAATCTGTTTCATCTTCAGCGAAGAAATAGTTAATATATGAATCAAGATTCATTGTATTTCTGAATTCAAGAATCTGTTCCTTCAATTCTCTTGCCGTAACCGAAACTCTGTGCGCCTCTTCGGTAAGCATGTCTTTTCTGAACTTTTCTTCGACGCTTTTGGCCTCTTTTGTGATTTTATCTATACCCTCTTTTAACTGCTTATCGGTTAGAATGATTTCTGTTGCAGGATATATTTCGATACTGCTTAATTTCTCGATTGACCTTTGAGACTGTATATCGAAGCTTCTTATGGAATCTATCTCATCACCCCAAAGCTCGATTCTGTAAGGATTTTCTTCCGTAAGATCAAAGATATCTATAATGCCGCCACGAATACTAAACTGTCCCGGCATTTCAACCTGGTATGCTCTTTGATATCCCATCTGGGTAAGTTTATGAGCTATAGCTTTTTCTTCCGCAACAGACTTGACGGAAAGAGAAAGTATATTTTTTTCGAATATATCAAGAGGCACCTGTGGTGTCATAAGAGCGTCAAAAGTAGTAACCAGTGTTACCGGAGCACCCTCGAGAATTCGTCTTATTACCTGCATTCTTTCGGTAGTAAGCTGATTACCGTGAATATCTGCCTGATAAAAAATAAGGTCCTTGGCAGGATAAGACATGACATTTCTGTCATAAAGCTTGTAATCCTCCATTATTTCCTTAAGGCGCATATCATTATGGGTAATAATGAGAACATTTTTAAAGCCCTCACTCAATCCATAGATTGTGTGGAGCTTAGATGCTTCCATGCAGCCGGATAAACTAACGACTGCCTTATCTTTATGAAGTTTCTTGGCAAGATCATCGAACTCGCCTATTTCATGAAGAATTGTTTCTAATGTATTCATCTATTTAGTACTCTACCTTAGAAGATTACGAAGTTCATTCTCTTTGGCACCTGCCCCAAGGGCTAAAGATACCCGGGCAAGAATAAGCTCAAAGCTGATATCATAAGCAATAATGCAGTCTTCATTAATTTCTTTCATACTTGCATACACATTATCGCCATGCTTAACCGGACCGATAACAACAATTATTCCAAGAGACTTACAATACTCAATAAACCTAAGGGCGGACGTTGTGTCTCCCACCGAACATAATGTACCACTGTGATATAACTCAATCAGTACAGCCTTGGGTTTATTTGATTCGGTAAATCTGTAATAGTCGTAGTTTAACAACGCTCTTGACCTTATTACCACAATCTCATTACTGATTAATCCCTTGCTGTAGAACTTCTCATAATCTTCATTGCTAATTTTTGCAGGCGAATAATCATCATTTAGCAGGAACTTTCCGTCTCTAACAACACCATATGCCTGCGAAAATAAAGAATGCATATACCCGTTAATCTGCTCCGGTGCAAGAATCCTGGATGCATCATGTATCTTACAGTCCTTATCCCGGTTCCGGAATGCAACAAATACTCCGGGAATTCCCGTTTTAATAAAATCAACAGCCGAAGCAAAGTTATCGTAGCCATTCGTCATAGAATCCTCAAGGGGCAGTAATGCAGATACCATTACTATGGGAGTTTTCGTATTACAGTACACCTGGCTTAACACATTTGCCGTAAAACTTAATGTATCCGTTCCGTGTGTAATAACTATTCCATCATATTTTTGTGAGTCAAGGGCTTCTCTTACCGATTCTATTATCTTAAGAATATCCTCAGATGATACATTTTCACTTAACATATTAACGGGATGAACTTCCGTAAATTCAACTTCACCGCACCCGTTAGGAACCATTCTGAAGTATCCGTCAACCAGCATACTGCTGCACTTATTATTAATATTCACATATCCGTCTTTTACAGTTGAACCGATTGTTCCGCCTGTAAAAATAACACATATCTTTTTCAATCTATTCCTCTTCTTTGAATCTTAATTTCAGCATTTGCTTCGTACATTTAAAGACAGTTATTGATTGTCCTTATTATGGACTTATTAATTGCCGTTATTGATTGTCGCTATTATGGATCTTTATTAATTATCTGTATTAATTACTACTTTTTTATTGTGCTTATTCATTGCTTCATCAATTTTATCCTCAAGAATCATCTCAATGGCATCAATAGCATCGTTTATACCATTTTTCATGGGTTCCTTATCTTCTTCCTTAAAATGACCAAGAACATAATCGGCCAAATCCATCTTGGGAGGCTTCTTACCCACGCCGATTCTTACACGGTTGAATTCCTGAGTTCCTGTAAGAGCAATGATATTCTTAAGACCGTTATGACCGCCTGCCGAACCCTTAGGGCGCACTCTTATATATCCCGGAGGTAAATCAATATCATCTGAAATAATAATAAGCTCCGATTCCGGATCAACCTTATAATAATCTACCAGTTCCTTAACAGATTCTCCGGACAGGTTCATATAGGTCTGGGGCTTAGCCAGAAGGACTTTCTGCCCATTAATTATACCTTTGCCCACAAGCGCCTTATGCTGAATGGTCGTTACATGAATATCAAATCTGTCAGCAAGCTCGTCAATCAGCATGAAGCCGATGTTATGACGTGTTTTATCATATTCTTTTGTTGGGTTTCCCAATCCTACTATAATGTACATTTTTATCTCCCGGTTTTTGAAAAGCCTTTGTTTGGCAGCGCGCCAACAATCGATGACACTAATATATTATTATATCATAATTCACCTGTATATTTCCCGGTTTCACACTTCTTTTTACTACTGCTCCGTTTAATTTACGGATATAGCTTCCCAGTTGACTCATCTTATCTGGAATCCCGAGCCATCTCCGCGGCCGGTTCCAGATATGGCTTTCTTGTTGACTCATCTTATCTGGAATCCTAGGCTATCGCCGCGACCGGTTCCAGATATAACTTCCTTGTTGACTCATTTCATCTGGAATCCCAGGCTATCGCCGCGGCCGGTTCCAGATATAGCTTCCTTGTTGACTCATTCCATCTGGAATCCCAGGCTATCGCCGCGGCCGGTTCCAGATATAGCTTCCTTGTCGACTCATTCCATCTGGAAGTTCAGGCTATCACCGCGGCCGGTTCCAGATATAACTTCCTTATTGCCTCATTTTATCTGGAATCCCGAACTATCGCCGCGGCGCATTCCAGATATAACTTCCTTGTTGACTCATTTTATCTGGAAGTTCAGGTTATCTCCGCGGTCGGTTCCAGATATAACTTCCTTGTTGACTCATTTTATCTGGAATCCCAGGCTATCGCCGCGGCGCATTCCAGATGTGGCTTCCTTGTTGACTCATTCCATCTGGAATCCCAGGCTATCGCCGCGGTCGGTTCCAGATATAACTTCCTTGTTGACTCATTTTATCTGGAATCCACGTAACGCCTTGACGTGAAGAACTTAATTGGAATAAGATAGGGAATATAAATAGACATATAGAAGCTGGTATACAGAAACAAATAAAGAAACGGATATATAGAAGTAAAAATACTGAAGAGAATATATTGTAGCCAAAGTACAGAAGAGAATATATTGAAGCCGAAGTACTGAAGAGACTACATTGCAGCTGAAGTACAGAAGAGACTACATTGCAGCCGAAGTACAGAAGAGAATATATTGCAGCTGAAGTACAGAAGAGACTACATTGAAGCCTAAATACAGAAGAGGATATACACAAGAGGAAATATATGAGCAAAGATCAGATAATCTATTATTACGATAAGTGCCCGCTGTGCGGGGCGGAAGTTAACGGTAAGGTTTGCCCCCAGTGCGGAGGTTCGTTGGTTAAGTCGGTCGAAAACGTTGATATCAGTGATTTTGGCGATATGGATACTTATGAAGCGGCACTTAATTCGGATGAAGCCACTCTGCCCATCATTAAGTCCAATTGTGGAAAACCCAGTATTTTTAATATAATCTTCGGTGGAACTTTCTTCATGGTGGGATTCATTGTCTTATTATCGTTTATTCCATTATTCAAGTCAGATCCCGATGCCAGGAAAATGGCCGTATTTCTGGTTTTATTCATGTCCATTTTTATTATTATAGGTGCAGTACCTTTGGTAAAAGAAATAAAACGCGCCATCAGAACCAACAAGGTTAATCTTTACGGTCAGTATATTGTAGGTGAAGTTCGGGGATATCAAAAAACTAACGTCATAATAAACGGCAAGCCGGAACTGGCTCTTAGAATTCTGGTTCACGACCCCGATAAAAAGATAATCGTTATCAATACTCACTCTACCAAGAAAATCTACGAGCAAAATCAGAGTATTAATTTGAAACACCTCGAAGACGATTATTTAATCCAGAAATAGCTATCTTAAACTATCAAGGACCTGCTCTACCCGCCAGATAGCTTCATTTACCCGGTGTCTTGCTTCATTTATCTTGGACTGTACATAAAAATCTGCCAGAACACCATCAAAGAAAAAGTCCGCAAATGAAGCAAAATCTCCAACTCCAAAATCGATTCCTGTTAAATCTGTTACATCGTTAAGTTCTCGTGAGAAATTATGAAGATCCCATTTTGCCTGCTCAATTTCACTTGATGCATCACTCATTTTTCCGTGCTTAATCGCCGTTGAAAGAAATCCGCCGCCAAAAATATCAAATATTCCCCATGTTCTTGCACTGTCAAGGTCTGCCTTTGCTCTTCGCAGGCTGATAAGCGCTCTATTACCGGCATCATATGCTTCTTTCTTTTCCTTTTCTATATCGTACATAATAACTCCTCCTGTATCTTTGGTAGTATGATAATATAAGTATATCTTTGTGCACAAAAATATAAATATCCAAATCGGGGAATTAAAATGGGATATTTCGAAAAATGAGCAAAATACTTATAAGACGGAGGACTTATAAATGTTACGCGAGCCATTGGGAAAATATAAGGTGGCCATGTGGGAATATGACACCGACTATATTGAAGGTAAGGAAAAGCGGAAAATTCCTATGATGTTCTATTATCCTTCGAACTGCGGCAGTAAGATGTGTCCCTACAAGGACGTCCTGTTTCAAAAAGAGAGGCTTAAGGGCAACATGATTGATAATGGTGTCAAAACATATTGCTACTCTGACGGAACTCTTTCATCCGAAATCGATAAATATCCGGTTATAATTTACAGTCACGGACTGACGGGATTTCAAATGGAAAGCACTGTTTTGTGCGCCGATTTGGCTTCGAACGGATTTATTGTTGTAAGCATCGGTCATCCCTTCGGTTCGGGAGCCGACATATACCGACAAGCCCATACTGGTGTTGTGTAGTCCGCTCAATCATATGGCATATTTTAAGCTTAAAAAAATATCCTATCCACATCTTTGCATCAAAAAAATCCGAAAAGTTACCCATTGGGAATTTTCGGACGGCGTTTATCTAAGTGACAAAGGAAAAAACAACAGGCAATGGGCTTATGATGTCAGCAGTAAGCGGGCGAATCTATGCCTGGAATTAATAGTAGGAGCTTAAACAATTACCAAAGAAGAACCGCGCCGTAAGGCGCACCAACAAATAAAGGGTTGCCCGGATTGATATGCACCTTTACTTATTTTTTAGTATTTCCATCTTTCTGTGTATTTCGGGAGCTTCATATTTATCAAGAAAATCAAGTCCCAAATATATTACTTCATCTGCGAATCTGATGCAGTCAACCTGGGTTATTACCGAAATCAGTTTTTTTACACGAAGTCCCGGAATATCGTTCATAACTTCCATGGGGAATTTCTCACGAATTACAACTGTCCCCGGAAAAGCAGCTTCATAATCAAGCAAATCCCTCGGATGTGGTTTAACAATAACCGTATAATCCTTTGAATACTCCTTAATTATATCTCCAAACAATTGCTCACGTACTGACAGCTCGCACAGCGGTTCCGTAAGAATCATTACACAGGGCTTGTTATACTTCGTTACATCAAGCCTATCGGTTAACGAAGACGGATTATCAAGGAAAATATCAACCAGCTTCTTATGATCATCCGATGTAAGCTTGTCACACATGCTGTCAAAAGAACATTCGATAATATTCGATGGCGGCATATAGTTAACACTAATGTCGTTTACCTCGTAGTCCAGGCAATACTTGCTGTATCCGCTTTCGATGAAGATAAGGCCAAGGGATGCCATGAATTTCTTAAAGCCGAAGGCTCCTTTATTGGAAAGCATAGCCTGATTATCCAGTATTCCGGAGTTAAGTCCGTCCTCGATGGCATGATAGTATATCTTTTTATAATTAAGATAATATCCTATAGGATCCGAATCGCAAAAAACATATACATCGTCATACTTGGACAAATCCACAGGTACGTACGGTTCCGTTGCTTTACCAAGCATTTTCGTATACTTAATTCTCTGAAGAAGGTTAAGAACTATGTTTCCACGGTCACGATGATATTTCATAACTTCAGGAAATGTAACATCCTCTTTTTCTTCGAAGTAATATACGTCATCGAAAATACCGCTTGCTTTGACACGGTCATACATTAAGCCAAAATCGTTGGACATTGTACTTAATATAAGAGTAGCTCTTTCCTTTGGCTCATCACGACGAATCAGTTCCTTAACACAGGATACATATGCATGATAAAAGGTGTGACAAATGTATACTCTGCTCATTCTTATGATTCAAAATCCTCGCCGACAGTAAACTTAGGAACCCATTTACCATCCTTTTTCTCAAATAAATCCTTATTAACGTACTGATCAACAACTCTCCAGAATTCTTCAACAGTAATTCCAAGATACTTACAAGCCTTGTCTATATAATACTGTCCGCAAAGTCCGTCATATTCTTTAACGTACCACTTGCCCTGCTCACGGGTAAATCTGCCTTCACGAATATCGTAACAGATTTCATCGGTGGCATATCCGAAACCGAACTTAAGATATTTAATAGTCTGATTTACAATCTGAAGGTCACAGTCAAGGGCTGTATATCTTCTGTATCTTCCAAGGTCATGAAGGTCATCCTGACGACCGAGCAATCCTCTTGCTACAGCAAAGTCAGCATTATAAACCTGGGACCATTCCTTAGCATAGTACTGAAGGAATACAGCTCTTATTCCCTTTTTCTCCATTTCCGAAACATCAGGCATCTTGTATGTAAAGAGGTCCTTGGCATAAATTCCGTTAGCCTCATCAACCATACTGTCTACGCTTTGTGCACGAAGAGTCTCAAGCTGAACTACACTAAAGGCATTACCCGTTGTCTCCTGGTTCTTGGCAGTGCCGAGAGTTAATGCTGCGTTCTCACCCTGAATAATAAGAGGAATGTTGAACTTGTCGGCCATAATATAGGAAGACGCCCAAAGACCGTATTCGGAAGAAGCAATAATGTTACCGCGCTCATAAAATGTCTTGCGGGCAAGCTTTTTAGCAACTATAGGGTTCGGTCTTATTGAAAAAATATCAAATCCGAGGTTATTAAGATTATCAAGATTATGACGTCCGATTTCCGTAATCTCATCAGGCATACAGTTAACAAGCATGGGATTAAGTCCCAGCTCTTCTTTGGCATAAACTGCCTGGAAAAGAGAATCCTTACCGCCTGAAACACCGACTACACAGTCATAAACATTGCCGCGCTTCTTGCTCTCTGCCTTAGCTTCTTCGGCAAAGGCAATAAGTTCTTTCTTACGTGCATCCCAGTCAATAGTTGCCTTTGACTCTTCGTAACGGCATGCATAACATACCTGCTCATCATCAAAAACAATTCCGGGACGTGTATCGGGCTGTAAACATTTCTTACAATATCTCATTTTCATATATATATATCCTCCTAAATTGTGGCAAAAGATATAACCCTCTGTCACATTATATATCATTGTATCGACAATTTATACTCGCGAAGTTCTTTTGAGGTATCTATCTTTTCCGAATATCCCAGTGAAAGAAATACCCTTTGAGAAGGAACATTTTCTTCCTTTACTTCAGCCGTTAATGTTTTAATTGTCGGAATCTGAGTCTTAACCTTATCATATATCAGATTAAGAAGTTTCTTCCCATACCCTTTGTTCCTGTATTCAGGGTCAATGAAATAAGAAATAAGGGCATCACCATCTTCGATATCAAGTCTGCACTGACCTACCGGAATATCATCACACATCAGTATAAAGATATACGTATCATCCGATTTCATTTTACTTTGATACCATTTTACATGATTCTCATAGGGAATAGGCTCTGAATTAAAGGCGTTTCTTCTTTCATCAGGATCATTGGCCCACTCAAATATCAAATCAAGATCGTCTATAGTAGCTTTACGAATTTTAATATTTTCCATATATTCAACTACACTAACAATTATTTATCTTGCAAATCGGCTTTTAAACTACTTAATTACCCGCATGGTTTCAAAAGCTTCAACATAATTAAGTCCCGTGACCGCACCCCATCTTTGAGCAACCAGTTCAAGATTCTTAAGAGAACGTGGGTGTGGGTATTCTCCCAATTCCGACTGATACAGTTTCATTGCCTCTATCTTCGTATTAAATGTATCCTCTACATTAACAAAGGTATCCGGGGCAAACGCATCATCGCCGTATCCGAAATTCCATTCAGTAGAAGAAACTGTTTCGAAGCAGTATATTTCTTTAACGCAGCATCCGTTTACCGGACGTGTTCCCGTCATTACTGCTTTGTTGGTATAAACATGATCTACATTAAGATCCCCTGCATGATGGGTATAAATAATATCAGGCTTAAGTTCCTTAACATACTTCTCAACCGACTTAACAATATCAAGCAAATCAACATGATCAAAGCGATTATCCGGGAAATTCTCAAAGAATATATCTTTGTATCCTATTACCTTTGATGCCTTAATACTGTCTTCATGAAGACTGTCAACAACACTTTGAGCTGTTTCCTGCCTTGTTTCGGTACGTGAAGTCTGACCTTCACCCAGGATTAAAGCGTATGCAACGTCACCGTTTTTAATATGTTTTGCTATTGTTGCGCCAACTCCAAGAATTTCATCATCGGGATGTGCTGCTATTACCAATACCGTGCTCATTATTAATTCTCCTTACGTATTCTTACCTTTGCCTCTACTGCATCGCCATCAAGGGAAGCTTCACTAAATTCCAAAGTGTATTCGCCAAACTTCATAAATGCATTGGGATAGCCTTCTGCATCAAGCATTCGAATATAGTCATATATTGTTTCGGCGGACATGTCAGGTTTAAGCTCTCCGTCTGCCTTAGTTCTTCTTTTAAAGGTCACAACTTCGCCTTCCTGGTCCTTCGGAATAATATCACCCTGTAAGATTCGAGGAATCATCTTGTCATATATGATTTTAGATGCCCTGTCATAAATCTCATGCGCGGCGCCCGTAAGCTCCAGATTTTCTTTAAGATACACAGGACCTGCATCCATTTCTTTAACTACACGGATTGCCGAAAGTTTAGTACTTTTAATTCCTCGTACAATTAAATTCTGCAGTGGACTTCCGCCTCTTCCAAAAGGAAGGTCCGTCATATGGAACACTACACAATTCCAATTCTCATATATTTCTTCCGGTATGAAGTATGACCAATGTGGAAAAAAGATATAATCCGGTTTAAAATCCCTTACCATTTCCTCTGTCAACTCTTCTTTTGTGGAAATGACACGTATGTCATGATTGGGTTCATCTTTTTTTAGTTGTTCGGCTCTTGCAATATTCCAGCTTTTATGAGTCGCAATTAAGATTCTCATTCAAACATCTCCCAATTAATCGGCGTTCCGAACGCAATATCCGTTTTAGCCTTTTTGCCAATTACCTCATCGATGTATTTAGGTGCAAGACCGAAACTCGGACGAATTATTTTAACATTTTCATTGGTGATAATTTCACCTGCCTTTATATCTTTGGAACAGAATATGGAACGACGGAACTTAAGATTGGCCATCTCCCGCTCAGAAGGGCCATACTTAACCCTTCCCATAGCAAGTTCCGCTACTCTTATATCTTCAACCATCTTCTTAAATTCCTGTGGTTCAAGCGAAAATGTTGAATCAGGATTCTTCACCTTACGACTTACACAGAAGTGCTTTTCGATAACTCTGGCGCCCATGGCAACAGCTGCTACAACACCGATACTTCCCATACTATGATCTGATAATCCTACAGGGACATTAAACTGCTTATTAAGATCAACCATTGTCCTAAGGTTCATTTCGTCTGTAACCGCAGGGTAATCACTGGAACACTTAAGAAGAACCAGCTCGTTATTACCTGCTGCCTTAATTGCATCAACCGCCTCCTTAATCTCTTCATAGGAAGCCATTCCCGTTGACATGATAATAGGTTTTTTCTTGGAAGCCACATACTTAATTAACGGAATGTCAGTTAATTCAAAGGATGCAATCTTGTAAAAATCAAGATTAATGGACTCAAGGAAATCAACGGAAGATAAATCAAATGCAGTTGATAAAAAATCAATTCCTATCTTTTCGGCTTCTTCTTTTAAATCAGCCTGCCATTCCCAGGGTGTATACGCTTTTTGATAAAGCTTATAAAGATTCTCCCCATCCCAGGTTCCACCATCGATATAAAAATATTCGTTATTGCAGTCTATCGTCATTGTATCAGGGGTATAGGTCTGAATCTTGATACAATCGGCACCTGATTCCTTGGCTGCATGCATTATCTCAACAGCCCTGTCTTTACTTCCTGCATGATTACCTGACATTTCTGCAATACAATATACTTTTTC
>JAZUIS010000034.1:0-39278 GCA_045642345.1 Lachnospiraceae bacterium | reverse complement strand
TTTCTTTCATTACTGAAATTAAGGATTTGTGTTCTTCTGAATAAATTCCGTTACATCAGCAGAAGTTCTGATGCAACTTTTAATAGGAATCTTCAGGGTTGCATTGATGTTCATTTTTCAAGGTACTTGCGTCTCAAGACGCAACTCATAAATAGTATCATGCCGATTTGTCATCGTCAAGACATTTTTTTAAGTTTTTTGAAAATATTTTTTCAAACCGTATTTTCAAGAAAACTCCACCGTTTTTGCGCGGTGGAGTTTCATTATAACACTCTGTTTTTTCCCTTGTCAACGGGGTTTTATCAATTTTCGTCCGTCTTTTTACTCCTTAATGCCTGCCTAACAGCATCCTTTATTACTTCACTCGAAACAGTGGCCCCCGAAACCGCATCTACTTCAACATCATTTCTTTCTAAAATGGTGTCAACGATGCCGTTCGCAATACCTCCTTTTCCACATTCATGACGAATCAATTCAATATTACTGATAGCTCCATCGCACACAGTAACTCTTACCGAAACTTTTACCAATGAAGTTTCGCTGTTGCCGTCATAAACACCGTCTTCAACTTTGGAAATATCGACGGGAGTCTTATCGATTTTTTTCAGTTCATTCTTCATGTTGAAGAAAACAATTCCGAACACAGCAAGCATGCCTGCAAAAAACAGCAGTATAATTAATAATACTTTTTTCATATTAGTAATATCTCTTTCTCATATATTTCAATTCACACACACGTATTCAACAATCGGATCAATGAATTTTTCGTCTGATATGTCATAGGATTTTGCAATCATTTCTGCCATCTTCTCATCCGCTTCTGTCTTGTCTTTCTTTTTATTCACCATAGATGCGAATGCCTTCATCGCCAATTTTGAAGGAAGCTTCATTCTTTCATAGTTCATTCCCCCCTGACAATAGAAAGCTTTCACATATTTTCTTTGCTCGTTGCTTAAAATATTTTTTATTAATGCTTCCGTATCCGGCGCATCGGCAGGGCAGCCTCCTACTGCAAACAATGCAAGTTTCTTTTCTTTCCATTCATTGACTCTTTCCAAAAACCATTCGGCACCTACCAGTTTGCCTGCCATTACCCATCCTCCATAGATAATTGTGTCAACATCATTAAATTCATCAGACGGTAATTTTTTAGCATCCTCCAAACGCAACATTTCGGCATTCAATCTGTTACTCAGCCAACCGGCATATTTTTCCGTAAATCCTGTTTTTGATGAATACACAATAATTTTTCTCATAATAAATCTGTCTCCTTTCCACGATATCCTTTAGCTACATATCCTTTACATTGTTATCCATCTGACCTATTACCCGAATTGCCGTAAAAAACTCTTCATCCGATATACCTGTAAATAAATGCTCAAGTTTTCTCTGACATTCCTCATCTCGTGAATTGCAGAATTCCTCGCATGATGCGGTTATCTGAATCCTTTGTTTGCGCTTATCCTGTTCGTCCGAAATCATTTTGACAAATCCCTTCTTTTCAAGTTTCAAAAGAATCTGCTTAACATTCTGGTGCGAACTTCCCATAACCTCTGACAATTGGTTTATGGTTGGATTGCCGCCACACACGTTAATGCATATAATTGCAAAAAATTGTTTCCATGTAATCTCCTTAAAAAAAGAATCGGCGCACGCCTGATATCTGTTGTCAAAAGAGCTTAGCAACCCTAACAAAAACATTCCCGGTGGCATATCCTCAAAGACAACCGTAGTATTTCCCGTTAATTCGTTATAGTTCATGATTGTTCCTTTCAAAATAAATAGGTAATATATTACTTGTTTATGTAACATATTACCTATTTATTCCACTGTTGTCAATACAAATCTAATATTCATTCAAAAAACTGCGCAGCTTCCGTCATTCGGAAGGCTGCGCAGCCCAAATACTATACTCAAAATTGATTATGCAACAGTATCCTTAAGGGAAACACCCTTAAATATGCTTCTTAATATTCTTAAGCTTCAGATTCGTGTTATAAAAATCCTTTGCCGAACAACCTGCTCTTCCGCCTCCTGCACAAGCACACGCGCAAGCGCAGGCACAGGCGCAGGAACTGTGAGCACAGGAACTGTGACCGCCACCTCCTCGAGACGAAGAAGATGATGACGAAGAAGACGAATGGTATGTCACAGGTCTTGGCACATTAACAACATGTACCTTAACATATGTATTCGGGTCGGATGAATATCGGTATTCACCGTTCTCCTTATGCTTAAGAATCTCCTTTTCGCTATCGGGAATATCTTCCTCTGTAATAGTTTCCTCACTCTTAATAAAGCTTCTGCCGCAAAATGCACAAAACTTCTTGTCATTTTCCCGGACACCACCGCATCCCTGACAGACAGGGTAGTACTCTATTTTTGTGCGGGTTATTTTCTTCTCGGTATCCTGTTCGAAATTAGCTCGAATTTCGTAAATCAGGTTAGAAATAAGCTTAAATATACCTACCACTACCAAAATAGGTCCTACAAAGCAAACTATCAAAAACACAATTGCAAGAAAGGTTATAATCGGATTATCATCTTCATCCTCTTCTTCAAATGTTTTTGACATATCAAAACCATAGGCGTCGTTGGGATAGGTTACCGAAATCTGAAATTTCTCACCCGGATTAAGATGTCCGCTCCAATTAAGATAATCCGTATCTACCACACACTCAGGCGTGTATTCATATACCTTGTCACTGCCCCATCTAAGTTCAAATAAATCAACCTCTATTTCATCAAACCATCCCGGGATAAAAGAATAATAGGTATATCCCTCTTCAAGCTTATTGACCTGATATATGTAATCCACTTCAACGCAAAAACTAAATGTCAGCAATTCTCCCGTACCGTAATCACGGTCCATAACCACTTTGGCACACGATCCGGCGGAGCTATCGTAACTAATCTCACGAATATTTTGAGTCAAAGGCGTCAAATCGCTATAATGTGAATTCGGCAGCGGAATGAGCACCCAAGAAAGCGGACCTTCGGAATCTCCGTCCAGCACTCTCCAGTTTATGTCATATTGAAGATGTACGGTTCCGTCATCATTTACATCAGCCGTAATTCCATAGTATTCTATTTCATCCAAAGGTGCGGCTTTCGAAATCACGCCGAGTGATGTGGACAAAAATATAACAAAAAGCACCGCCAAAAGGAGTCTAAATATTTTAGTTCTCATGGTACCTCCTTAATGGACACTGTCCTGTCATTTGGGCCGAAAATGTTCTTCTTTGAGCACATTTTTCATTATTCCAGATATTACCCCACTCATCTGTCAGCATATTCCCCAGAATCTCACCCGAAAGGAAGCTTTGGCACGGAACCACATTTCCTCCGGGCGTAACTGCCATATTACTAAGACACGCGCCACAAGTAGGTGCATTAAGTCCATATTCTTTAAAGAAAGTATTCTCTATCCACCCCGGAGAAGTAAAGCTAATTTCCATCCCGTTAATCGTGCAGAATTTCACTGCATCGATTAATATCCTTTTTATCTCATCCGAAGACAACTGCAATTTTTCAGATTCTTCCCCTGTAGCATTACCGGTAGTAATCAGTCCCGAACATGTTACATATGTCACACCTAAGTCATGTAAAAACTCAAGAGTCCTTACATAGTCCTTATTTGAAGTGCATAACGGAGTATTGATACTTACGCTAAGACCGGTCTTAAGTGCATTTTTTATTCCGTTTACGGTATCTGTATACGCCGCAGCGCCCACAAGAGCGTTATGAATGCCTTCATCATATGAGTAAAAAGTTATCTGCACACTATCAAGGGATGCTTCTTTTATCTTTTCACAATAGTCCTTGGTAAGCTTTATTCCGTTAGTATTAAGTCTCGTTACGAACCACTTTGAATAATCAATTAATTCGATAAGGTCCTCACGCATAGTGGGTTCACCGCCTGTGAAGGTAATCTGCGGAATCATACTTTTCCTACACTTATCAATGATTTCCTTCCATTCGTCGGTGCCAAGCTCCTCTTCGTTCGACAACTCCTGACCGGCAGCATAGCAATGAACACATTTCTGGTTACAATGCCAAGCCCCGTTCTTGGTCATGGCAGAAACCATAAGGTCCATTCTGTGAGGTGCACTCATATTCGAAGCATATTCCCCGATATTGATATATCCGATACTCTCATCAACGGTTTCACCGTAGGCTACCTGCTTAAAGGTATTCATAATGGTAAAAATATCTTTGGCCAATATCTTTTTGGAAACAAGCGGGAATATCTTTCGTACGTTCTTAATCGTCTTCTTAATTATCAACGAAGTTTCTTCTTCATTAATTTCTTTGCCGGCATATTCATTTACCGATTTGATAAACTCACTAAGCAAAATAGACCACGAAGTATTAACCGGAATGATATCCTGTCCGTTAATTATTGCCACACTTGCGCCGACAAAACCCTCCTCGTATTTGGGCGGGACAAGATGAATACGAACTACCCCCGGGCCTTCGGGATTAAGGGTTGTATGCATTACTTCGCCGAAATTGGCTTTTGCATATTCGATTACTCTTTTTGATTCCTTTTTAATCTTCATCATCTTTCTTTATCCTAAAATTCTTTATCTTAACAAAGGTTCTTTGAAGCACATCAGAACTGAACTTCAGTTTGGGGAACGACCTTAAAATTCGGCGGGTAAAGGGGTTTCCGATAGCTGACAGTTTTTCTCTGTATTTGGCAAACTCACCCATCTTTTCAGAGAATGAATCAACGAGCTTATCCTTTTCCAAAGATATAAGCAGTTGCATCCGGTTTCTCAAATCCAAAATAGCATTAATCGTAATCGCCAGATCAAGGATGAATAATGTACACATAACCGTTACATAAATAAGCACAGTATCGTGTGAAAGACTATGATAAAACTTCAGCAACGCCGGATTAATAAAATCGATTGCTGCAACAGCTACCACTCCCCAAAAAATCGTTGCTATAAGACATATTCTTCCGTTTATGTTAAGTGGGTAATCACTGTAATCCCACCATCTAGCCTTAAGAATCTTCTCAAGGACATACGAGGTAATATACTCGAGCACCGTTGCACCTATTGCACCGATAAAGTATATCTTCAGTGTCATGATATTTAAAAACGGAGTCTGGAAACGCTGCAGGAAAATCAATATAGCCAAACCGCCGAACCCATACAGCGGTATATACGGGCCGTTCAGAAAGCCTCGATTCAATATCTTCTTATTAAGAATTGACTCGTAAATACTTTCCCATACCCAGCCTATAAAGCAATATACGAAAAACATAAACAGAATTGTAAGTAAATCCATCTTTCCACCCTACACAATCGGATAACCCTACCGACATTTCATAAACTAAGAATAAATTATATCAAAACTGTTTGATATACGCAAAAGAAAAGCCCCAAACCGCAACTTCATGCAATCTGGGACCAATCAAGCGCAGAGGGTGGGATTCGAACCCACGTGCCGTCTCCGACAAACGGTTTTCAAGACCGCCTCGTTATGACCTCTTCGATACCTCTGCTTACAGTATTAAACTGTCACGCTTTGACCGCGCAAGTGATAGTATAACAAAGCACACTATCAATGTCAACAAAAAATATAAACTATTTTAAATAGATTAATCAACCGTACGAAACAGCAAATTCATAATTCGTATCATAGCACCTTACATACAGGATTCCGTCTCTGAAATAGAACTTATCCGGAGATGATTTAACCTTGATTTTGTTGTACTTAATACCTGTATTAACATCAATCTGATAAATATAATCGTCTTCTTTGGTAAATCCGTATCCGCACACAATAGTATCCTCAATAACACGGAAATTATCGGAATTACATGTTAATGATTCCGTTCTCCAGATAATATGTCCGTCCGATAAATCAACGGCAATAATATATCCCGTTTCCGGACCCGACTCGGCATAAGTGCTGTGAGCCAAAGAAGCATATACAACATTTCTGTCGGGATTATACCATGCATAACGAAGCCATACCGTACAATACGCCCTGTCTTCTTCCACAACGTTCTTGGGAATTCTGTATTCCGAAAAATCCACAGTACCCAGGAAATTGAATTCTTCATCAAAGATATCAAGACAATAGGGATAAACATTATTGCCAGGGTCATCCGGATCATATCTTCTAAGATAATATCCGTCACAATCAATATAATAAGCCTCCGGAGCATCAACATCCTCCGAAACAAATCCATTATCCCAAAGCCATTCTTCCGTATCAATAATATCGTTAGGCTCTTCAAGGGATTTATCCAACGTTATTCCTATATCATTATATGTATTAACACCTGTTCCGTCAGAATAATAATCTCCTTCCCAATTATCAACCACATAATAGAAGGTTTCTATTTCAGGATCTCCCAGGCCCCCTTCATCTCCTATGCCGAATCTTGCATTATTAATTTCTCCGCCCTTGGTATTGAATACTTCGTATATCTCATCCATAGGCAGATTTTCATAAATGATGCTTCTGCATTTATTAAAGTACTTCGTTGTGGGCTCATAGCCTCCCACATCCCTTAATATCCGACCATCAGCACCGAACAATCTTAAGTAATAGCTGCTGCCGTCCATGGTATCCACACTGGATTCAACCTCCAGGTTATACAGCTTCTCTCTGTCGATTGTCGCAATGTTTTTGTACTGTTCCTCAGTGATAGTTCCTTCATATATGGGTTCATCTTCAATTAAACCTACGATATGTCTGTCGGTATAAATGTATATGTATCCTGCAAGATATTCAGCCTCTGAGGGTGGAAAAACAGAATATTCGTAACCTATGAAAATCTTTTCGCTAAGTTCCGGCTTTTTCTTATTATCCTTGTCATCCGAACCGGTACATCCGCACAAAGATATACTGCACAGCATAAGAAGCATCATCAAAATTATTCCAATTCTTTTTTTCATAAAATTCCCCTGCCTAATCTAGTCAATTCTATATTGTTCCGCATTAAATAACTATAATAAATTCAACACATACTCAATATCTGACATAGTTGTTATTTTAATATTTTCATAAGAACCTTCAACGAGCTTAACAGGATGACCGGAATACTCCTCAAGCACCATGGCATCATCTGTAATTGTTACACCTTTGCCAAGCAGTTCTTCCTCCCGTCCCACAATATCATTGTAGGCTTCCTTAATCAAATCAAACTTAAAAATCTGTGGGGTCTGAACATTCCACACGAGATTTCTGTTAGGTGTTGACGCTACCATTCCGTCTTTATCGGCAATCTTAACCGTATCCTTAGAAGGAACACCTATGACACATGCGTCATATTTAGTAACAGCCTCTAATCCCCGCTGCAATATTTCCTTAGTTACCATCGGACGTGCACCGTCATGTATAAAGATATAATCGCACTTATCCGCAGCATTAATACCGTTAAGGACAGAATGATATCTTTCTTTTCCACCCGATATTACCTTTGTGACTTTGGTAAAACCATATTTTGCCACAATCTTAGATTTAACATATTCAATATCCTCTTCACCTGCGACAATAATGATTTCATCTATGAAGCTGTCGGAAAAGGCCTTAAGGGAATAATAAAGAACCGGCTTATCCTTAAGAAGCATATACTGCTTCTTAACATCAGTTCCCATTCTCCTGCCGCTTCCGCCGGCTAAAATTATTCCTGTTGTTTTCATCTATCTTTCTCCGAGTTTAAGTGCCGGAACCGCATTAAGATCATACCCTGACCGTGTTCCGTTAATAAACTCATAATAACCGGCAACGCCTATCATTGCCGCATTATCCGTACAATATACCGGTGACGGATGGAAGAATTCTATTCCCTCTTCATCGCAGCGTTTTTCAAAAGCTGCACGCAAAGTAGAATTTGAAGCAACACCGCCTGCAATAGCGAATTTCTTAAGTCCGTACTTATTTACTGCTGCTACGGAATGATCAACGAGTACATCCACAACCGCCTTCTGGAAAGAAGCTGCAACATCCTCGACAACAATCTTCTCACCTTTCATTTCAGCCTGGTTAATATAATTAAGCACTGCCGATTTAAGACCACTGAAACTAAAGTCATATTCGGACTCATCAACTTTGGCTCTGGGGAAATGAATCGCATCGGGATTTCCCTGTTTTGAAACCTTATCAATTTTAGGTCCGCCGGGGTATCCTAAACCTATTGCTCTTGCGACCTTGTCAAAGGCTTCACCGGCCGCATCATCTCTTGTTCTTCCGAGAATCTTGTATTTACCGTAATCTTCCACAACAACAAGATGTGAATGGCCGCCCGAAACAACAAGGCAGACAAACGGCGGCTCCAAATCAAGATTTTCGATATAATTGGCACTTATATGACCTTCGATATGATGAACGCCCACAAGAGGAATATCTTTGGCAAATGCAATGGACTTAGCTGCCGAAACACCTACCAGAAGTGCACCCACAAGTCCGGGGCCGTATGTGACCGCAATTGCATCAATATCATCCAATGTGCATTCGGCCTGTTCAAGGGCCTGATCAATAACCTGATTAATCTTCTCAATATGTTTACGGGAAGCAATTTCCGGAACCACTCCGCCGTACTCTGTATGCAAAGCTATCTGTGAATAAATTACGTTAGACAGCACTTCGCGTCCGTTACGCACTACCGAGGCTGCAGTCTCATCACAGGAGCTTTCTATTGCCAGTATTTTTATATCTTTTTCCATAATTACTGTTCTTCTTCGTCTTCCTTGTCCATTGCCCAACCGAATATTTTCCAGTGGCCGTCTATATCCTTACGAAGGACAAATGTTTCTCTCGTAAGTCGAACATATTTATTCTTAATATTTTTCATAGTAAAGGCTGCGCGAAGTCTGGCACAGTCATGATTGTCTTTCTTAAAATATTCAACGTCGGTAGCTGCGCCCAAGGAGTAGGATGAAATCTTATATCCCGGTTCTTTGATACCGTTTATCTCATTCTTAAGATTGTTAAGATATACATCTTCTTCGGTATTAGCCGCAAGTTTAGCATCAAACAGTGAGTACATCTTGCGTGCCAGTGCTTCATATTCCTCATCGGAATAATCTTCCGAATACAAGGCAACCGTAATATCCGCATAGAATTTAACCACTTCTTTGGGCGTAGGCGGATAATCCTTAGTCAGGTCCCTTGACAAAAGGTCCTGTACTACGGTCATCTTAGCGGGTACTTCTGCAGTTGTGGTAATATTTCTGTTCGAAATCAGATAATAGAAGGTGGCTATTAATACAACGAAGCCCAAACCTGCTAATAATCTCTTTACACCCTTATTCACTGGTTTCCTCGTCTTCAAATCTTAATTCTATAGATTTTCCGTCCTTACATACATAAGATTCTGGAAATACTTTACGTGCTTCATCAACGAAGTCCATCGGTCTGTTTAATGACGGACTGTAATGTGTAAGCCATAACATTGCAACATTGGCTTCCTTGGCAACATTGGCTGCCTCAAAAAATGTCATATGCTTTTTATCTTTAGCCTTATGATATTCTTCAGGGTCCCCGTACATGCCCTCACATATAAATAAATCTGCATCTCTGGCATTATCGGCAATAGACTGAATAGGACGTGTGTCTGTACAGTATGTAACCTTAAGACCTTTCCTTTCTTTGCCCATAACCATATCGGGGGTATATGTTACACCATCTATTGTAACATTTTCTCCGTTCTGAAGTTTACCCCAATTTCTTACCGGCAAATTAAGTTCTTTGGCACGCTGTGCATCAAACTTTCCTTTACGGGGAACTTCTATATTGTAACCGTAGCAGGTTACATTATGGCTAACCTTAAAAGCTCTTATTCTGTAATCATCAAATTCTATAATCTGTTCTTTTTCCGTAAGTTCAAGGCAGTCCACTGCAAAAGGAAGTTCCGGCGCAATTATCCTTAAGGAAGCAACAACATGAGCCAATCCTTTGGGACCTATAAGTAAAAGCGGCTCGGTTCTTTCGGCATTGCCCATACTAAGAAGAAGACCCGGGAGCCCGCTTATGTGGTCTGCATGAAAATGGGTAAAGCATATAACATCAATGGGCTTTGGCGACCAGCCCTTTTTGTTCATGGCGATTTGAGTACCTTCGCCGCAATCAATAAGAATACTGCTGCCGTTAATTCTGGCCATCATTGATGTAAGCCATCTGTATGGAAGAGGCATCATGCCTCCCGTTCCGAGCAAACAAATATCTAACATTCAAATCTCCCGTGACTTACCCGGTAAATCACAACTATCCTCTTCGCCACATAATCATTGCATCTTCCGCAGGCTTTTCATAAAAGTCCGGGCGAATACCCTCGCTTACAAAACCTAAAGACTCATACAGATTAATAGCTGCATCATTACTTACTCTGACTTCCAAAGTAACATCTTTAATATTAAGTTCATCACACTTATCAAGAAGTGTCCGAACAAGTCTTTTTCCTATTTTAAGGCCACGATAGTTGGTGTCTACCGCTATATTTGTAATCTCACCTTCACCGGCAATATCTCTTAAACCGGCAATCCCAACAAGCTTATTTCCTGCAATTGCCACATAATAATATGCATAATCGGCATTTACCATTTCAAGAAAATCCTTAGCCTTCCAAGGCATACTGAAGGTAGCACTTTCCAGTTCGGATGCAGCAGTTACATCCGCATCTTCCATAGGTCTTATTATCAAGCTGACACTATTGTCAGTAATTGGATCCTTTATTTCGAATTCCTTCATTTCTTTCTCTTTCGGCCTGAGACAATCTAAGGTACTCAGGAGCATGTTCATAACAGCTGACCGTTTTACCCGCGAGCATATACTGAACCGCAAGATGTCCGAAGGATGCACTCCTTTGGCGGTTCATGTGCGCCGGGGCATATGAATAAGGCACATCTATATTATTTGAAATATATTCATTAAATACAGGTACTCCGTCTCCTAAGAAAATCACATCTTTATCAAGTTCTTTGGCAATTTGGCTAACCTTTGTTACCAATTCTTCTATAGGAAGCGCGCTTTCTTCAAGAAGTGTCTTTTGCTTAAATACCACGTAACCTGACGGAAGCATATCTTTATCATAAGTATAAATGCCCGTATATACCTGTGCACGGCGTGCATCCATAATAGGGCAAATAACAGAATCACTTCCGTACAAATTGCATGCCATTCCCTGGAGTGTTCCGATTTCAACAATAGGAATATTAAGTGCCTGGGAAAGACCTTTGGCAGTAGCAGAACCTATTCTTAATCCTGTAAAAGAACCCGGTCCTTTGGATATTGCAATTCCGTCAACCGTACTTAAATCAAGTTCCACCATCTTCTTAAGCTCATCAAGCATGGGAAGGAGGGTCTGGGAATGTGTCTTTTTAAATGACACATTGTACTCTGCTATTAAATTATCATCTTCTATAATAGCAACCGAAGCCACAAGCCCCGAGCTGTCTATCGCTACTATCTTCATATTTTATATCCGAATCAATTAAAATCTGTAACTGTAATTTTCCTGTAATCAAAGCCTTTTTCAAGGTCTTTTTCGATAAGTATCTTAGTATACTCACGAGGCAGTATATCTTCGATAAGATTTGCCCATTCAATAAGTGAAACGCCATCCGAATAGATATATTCGTCAAATCCGATTTCATCCATCTCGGAAATATCACCTATCCTGTACACATCAAAATGGTTAAGTGTAAGCCGTCCTTCATCATATATCTGGAGTATTGTAAAGGTCGGTGAATTGACTGTATCTTCAATTTCAAGTCCCTTGGCAAAGCCCTGAGTAAATACCGTCTTACCAACTCCGAGATCCCCGATCAAAGTGTATACCTGCCCGGGTTGAGCCTCGGCTCCTAACTTAAACCCAAAATTATATGTATCTTCACAAGAAAACGATTCAAACTTAGTTTCCACGTATTTTTACCTTCTTTGGCTCCATATGTGTGCTAATAATCTGAATTACCGATGCTTTCTTATCTCCCAGGTCTTTCTTTGGAAAGATAGATGCATTCACTTTGGAAGTATACAATATAATACTTCCCGGAGTGGATACTGCCTTAACCATATTGTCCCAGGTTTGAGACTCTGTGGTTTCCCCCTGTGAAATAGTTACACCTTCGTCATTAAGCACATAATGAAGAGGTTCTTTAAAAGCAGGAGTCATTAAATACTGCTGCTTTGATTTCATAAACAAAGTAATCGGCAGATAACCTATAACCACAAGGCCTGCGATAAGGTACCATACCGGCTGTCCCATTGCAAAAACGACTATTAAAAATATTCCGCACATTGTTCCCACAATACCCTGGAAACCTGTAAATGTGTGGTGCATCATATAATCATATAAAGTTCCCGAAGTAATCTTTACATCAAATTCTACTTCCATTATTTATTAAATCCTTTCATGGTAAGTGCTATACGCTTTTTACCTATGTCAACGCTCATTACCATTACATCAACTATATCTCCCACCGAAACCGCTTCAAGGGGATGTTTGATATATTTGTCCGAAATCTGCGATATATGCACCAAACCGTCCTGATGAACACCTATATCCACGAACACGCCAAAATCGATAACATTTCTAACCGTTCCCTTAAGTATCATTCCTTCCTTAAGGTCTGCCATATCAAGTACATCCGATCTTAAAATCGGAGAAGGCATATCCTCTCTCGGGTCTCTTGAGGGCTTTTCAAGTTCCTTAAGAATATCGGCAAGTGTAATCTCACCTACTCCAAGTTTAGCGGCCGTTGCTTTAATATCTGTAACCTTTGTATCTTTAACCTTATTGGCAATGTCATAGCTTTCGGGATGAACCGAAGTCCTGTCAAGGGGATTATCACCGTCAAGAATCCTTAAAAATCCCGCACACTGCTCATAGGCTTTGGGTCCTAACTTAGGAACCTTAAGTAACTGGGCACGATTACGGAATCGTCCGTTGGTCTGCCTGTAATCCACAATATTCTTCGCAATCGGTTTGGTAATTCCCGAAATATACGAAAGCAGTGAAGCCGATGCCGTATTTAAATCAACTCCGACCTTATTAACTACATCTTCAACTACGCCTGTTAATGTGTCGTCCAGTTTCTTCTGGTTCATGTCATGCTGATACTGACCTACACCGATTGACTTAGGATCAATCTTAACAAGTTCCGCAAGGGGATCCTGAAGTCGTCTTGCTATTGATGCCGCGGAACGCTGTCCCACATCAAAGTTCGGAAACTCTTCCGTTGCCAGCTTACTTGCCGAATAAACAGAAGCCCCGGCCTCATTAACGATAACGTAAGAAAGGGGTGTATCAACTTCCTTAAGAAGCCTTACAATAACCTGCTCCGATTCTCTTGAGGCAGTTCCGTTTCCCACACTTATCAAAGTGATTCCATACTTTTTGATTAATTTCTTAAGTTCGGTAAGTGATTCTTCAACCTTGTTCTGAGGTGCCGTCGGGAATATGACCTTGGTATCAAGCACCTTGCCTGTTGCGTCCACAACCGCGAGCTTGCAGCCTGTTCTAAATGCAGGATCCCAGCCAAGAACCACATGGCCGTTAATAGGCGGCTGCATAAGAATCTGATTCAGATTCTTACCGAACACATCTATTGCACCGTCCTCGGCCTTTTCGGTAAGTTCGTTTCGGATTTCTCTTTCGATGGCAGGAGCTATGAGTCTTTCATATGCATCCTCAATTGCCTCTTCCAAAATCCCGTTGGTATATTTATTGTCTTTTAAAATAACCTGTTTCTTCAAGTATGTAATAATCCTGTCAACAGGAGCCGTCACCTTTACATTAAGGAACTTTTCGTTTTCACCGCGGTTGATTGCAAGAATTCTGTGACCAACCAGTTTCTTAATAGGTTCCTCAAAGGCATAATACATTTCATACACGGATTCTGCCTTTTCGTCCTTGGCCGATACGTTAAGACTGCCCTCTTCAAAGGTTGCTTTTCTTATGTAGGTTCTGTAATCCGCATCGTCCGAAATTGTTTCGGCAATTATATCTTTGGCCCCCGCTATTGCCTCTTCAGCAGAAGTGACACCCTTGTCAGAATTAATATATTTGGCAGCTTCGACAGCAACATCTTCTTTTGCATTCTGAAGCCTTATGTACAAAGACAGGCCTTCAAGCCCTTTTTCCTTGGCAATGGAGGCTCTTGTTTTACGCTTTGGCTTGTATGGTCTGTAGAGATCTTCCACAGCCACCATAGTCTGAGCATTATCAATTTTGGTTCTTAACTCATCCGTTAAAAGTCCCTGCTCTTCAATGCTTGAAATAACCTGTTGTTTTCTTTCGTCAAGATTACGAAGATAGAGTAATCTCTCATGAAGATTACGAAGTACTTCATCATTAAGTGAGCCTGTGGCTTCCTTACGATATCTTGCTATAAAAGGAATTGTGTTTCCCTCATCTATAAGTTTGACTGCAGCCTCAACCTGATATTTTTTGACGCCCAGTTCTTCTGTTAATTTAGTTATTATATCCATCAGGAGTATTACCGTCCTTATTGTAGTTCTTCATTAATTCAAGATAAAAATCGGCCATTGTGGCACGCTGATAGGGGAATGACCATACATAACTGATGTAGCAGGTTGCAAATCCCAATATGTGCCAGGGAATAAACGATAATTTAACGTACAGATATCGTCCCCAATTGCCCTTAAGAATCTTAACGCTGTATTTTAATATATCAATCACGGAATAATCCGGATAATCCACCATCAGGAAAAGTGTCTGAGAAAAAATAACATCCATCGCCAGCGTAATAACAACCTGGAATAGCAAAAGAATCAGATACAGACTTGTTATCGGGAACAACTCCTCCGAAGTTTTCATTAAAGTATCAACATCACCTGATTGGAGCATTATAAGCATTTCATCTGTTGAAGGTGCCACCGAACTAAACAACTGCATCACAAGATATGCCGGAATTTGTGCAAGTGTCATCACCAGTACCGGCACGAACCGGATTAATATTGTTTTACCCGCAAATCCCTTAAATCCATAAAAAATATCGGAAACAGCAGCCTCATTTCCGGTACAGACATTTAAATATATATAGCACTCACCTGCAGAAAAAATCGACATAAACAAATCAATAATCAAACTTGCCACGAAATAAATCACAATGCCAAGTACATAATTGGTGTTTACGCTGCCCAGAAAATACTCAAGCACCAGCAGTGCTGTAAAATGCAATAAGAAGGCACCGATAACGGTGCCTAATCTTCCATATAATTGACTTTTAGCCTTTTGCTTTAATTGCGCGCCGGACATATATGAATTCATATTAACCTCTATACAGCCTTATCAAAATTACCACCTGTTGTAGCCTGTGTATCCATACTCTTTCGGTTCTGAGAATAAGGATCCTTAGGATACGCTATCTTGGTAGTTGTGGTTCCGCCTGCAACGTACGATCTGCCGCACTCGGGGCAAATAGCTGTCTTAAGTGAAACCGAAGCCTGCAAAACCTGGCCACCTGCCTTTGCAGCCTTGGAATACGCATTAGCTACGTGTTCCTGTTCATGTGCCATTACCTTACCTGCAGACTGACCGGGACTTATATGAGTTGCGGCCTTGTATGAAACCATTTCATCCGAGCCGTCCTGATATTTACGTTCCTTACAGGTCTTACACTCCGCGGGAGACGACTTCCTGCCGGGAGCCTGAATTTCGGATTCGCCGGGATTAACTATCGGCTTTGTCTCTTCCACATTCTGTACTCCGGTATTGGGTGTCCCTATAGAAAACGCATTAAATATACCTGCACCAATATCACCGATTCTCATCCTGGTTCCTCCTTTCACATAAAGATATAGGTAGACATACTTAATCATATAATATCATTTTACGTGAAAAAACACAAGTTTTCGGGAAGTTGGGGCACACTTTAACAAAGATACTGCTGTCGCATCAATATGATTTAGAAACAATTGAATATGAGTAATGAACCCGAAATGATAAGCAGTATATAAACAAGCTTAAGAAACGCTTCCTGTTTCATCTTCTTATTAAGCTTATTTCCGATAAATACCGCAAGAAATAAAGGTATAACGCTAAAGATAATCAGCTTATATGTATAAGGCTGATACATGTTCTTATTGAACATCGAAATGATCATATAAATATTGATAGTGGACCATACAGAAGAAACAGTAGCTCTGAACTGTCTTTTGTCCTTAATGGCCGCTGTAGAATATAACGCAAGAAAAGGTCCGCCGGAAGTAAACATGCCCTGCATAAGACCTGCCAGAATAAGTGCGCCGTATTGTGCCAAAACAGGAAGTTCTTTCTTAGGGGGAAAGAACAGTCTTCTAAGACCGATAAGCACCACGATGATGCCATATATAAGCATAAGTATTCTAAGGTCGGAATTCGAAAAAAGCCATAACCCCAGCACTACACCCGGCACCATACAAAGAAGCATTATTCCGAGTTTTTTAAGATTGATATCTTTGTAGTTCCTTACAGCAACGGTCAATGAAGAAAGCCACAATAAAAATGTTATTGAGGCTTTGGCATCAGGTGCACCCACAAGGTAGATTGAAGGGGGCATCGCTATCGGTGCCCCCGCAAATCCTGTGATTGCCTGAATGATATTAACAAAAAACTGAATTACCGCAAATAAAACAGCATTTAATATCGATTCCATTTTAACTATTATCCCTTAATAAGAGCAGTAAAGCTCTCCACAAAAGCAGTCATATTTCTGGTTGCAATAAATATGAAAAGTGCAATAACAAGTATTGCAAAAATATTGAATACAACCTTGTTATTATATTCTTTCATGATCTTCTTATCATTAGCAACAAGCAAGAGTAAAATACCTGTTACAGGAAGCAGGAATGCATTTGCTGCCTGCGCAAACAGGATGATTTCTGTAGGCGATTTTCCCAGGAAAATAGAAGCAAATAAACCAAATGCAATTACTATAATCCAGAAAATACGGAACTTCTTATCCTTAAGTTCCTCATTCCATCCGAGAATACCGGTTGAAGCAAAAGCTGCCGCCAAAGGAGCTGTAATAGCTGATGAAATGCCGGCTGCAAAAAGGCCGATTCCAAAGATTATTGTTGCCCATGAACCAAGAAGCGGTTCCAGTGACTTAGCCATATCTCCGCCGTTTGATATTGCAACGTCCGCGCCCTTAACATTAATTGTAGCACTTGCGCAAACAATGATAGCCATTGAAATAATACCACCAAGGCCGATTGAAAGAATAGAATCAAGTCTTGAGTTTGCAAGTTCTTCTTTAACATCTGCTTCTCCGCTCCATTTCTTGGCTGCCGAAGAAGCATGAAGATAAATATTGTAAGGGACAACGGTAGTTCCCATAAGAGCGGCTATGGTCATCCATGCCTTATTCTCCTTAGGAGCCTTAAAGCCGAATATTCCCTTAAGAACCTCCATCCAATCAGGCTTTGAAGCAATTGCGGTAATAAGGAAAATTACTCCCATAATAACTACAAGTGCAGTAAGGAACTTCTCTATATATTTATGGCTGCCTGACCATAACAGAGCAAACGCTACTACAGTTATTACAATAATAAGAACAATTCTGCCTGTATCATTGCCCAATGACGGTATAGCTGCCTGTACACCAAGTACCGAACCTGTAATATTTCCGGTTTCATAAGCGATATTACCGATAAACACAGCTGCAATAACAAGAATCGCAAGAAGAATTCTTGCTACCTTTCCTGTAAACTTCTCGCGAAGCGCCTGTCCCAGCCCCATCTTAGACACAATACCCACTCTTGCAGCCATAGTCTGCATGATGATTACCGAAATAACCGAAAGCAACATTGCCCACAACAGGGTATAACCATATTTAGCTCCTGATGTTGAGCAGCTTGTTACTGTTCCGGGACCGATAAATGCAGCTGCAACCAGTGCACCGGGGCCGATGTTTTTTAGTCGTTTCACAAATTTCTCCATATAATACCTCTCTTTTCTATTAATTTAAAATGCTTCCCAACGAAGCAATTTCAATTCCTTCTTTAGTAAGTCTTTCACGAATTATTTTAACAAATTCAAGAGCATGTTCGTTATCCCCGTGAACACATATCGAATCAATCTTAAGTTCTATTTCATTGCCCGAATACGTAGTAACCTTACCTGTCTTTAATACCTTGACCACTCTTTCGATAGCCTCATTTTCGTCTGTTATCATAGAGCCTTCCTTAGTTCTTGCCCTAAGAGAGCCGTCATCCTCATAAGCTCTGTCTGCGAAGAATTCGTTGGCACATTTAAGACCTATATCTTTGCCCGCATTAATCATCTGGGAACCGGAAAGTCCAAGAAGAATAATCTCAGGGTCAAAATCATATATAGCCTGACATATACCTTTGGCCAGTTCATAATCCTTGCCCGCCATGTTGTAAAGGGCTCCGTGAGGCTTAACATGCTGAATCTTAACCCCTGCCTGACTGCAAAAAGCGTATAATGCACCCAGCTGATAAGTTACATACGCATAGGCTTCCTTGGGAGAAATAACCATATTTCTTCTTCCGAATCCCATTAGGTCGTAAAAGCCCGGATGCGCTCCTATGCCGATTCCCGAATCCTTTGCCATCTTAACTGTCTTTTGCATAACAACAGGATCGGAGGCATGAAATCCGCAGGCTATATTGGCGGATGAAACAAGTTTAATTACTTCATCATCCATTCCTATCTTGTATGCGCCGAAGCTTTCGCCAAGGTCGCAGTTCAAATCAACTTTAACTGACATTTCTTAACTAATCTCCTTCATAACCTTTATACTAAGAAATCTATCCTTATTGTTTAAGATCAGCGTTCTTAATATCCGTAATAAGCATATGACCGGGGGCATGGGTTATAACAAAATCAGGTTTAACATTCATAAGAACCGACTGGGGAGTAACTCCACAAGGCCAGAACACCGGAACCTCACCGTCTTTGATGATAACAGGATCGCCAAAATCCGGATGCGCTATATCTTTAATACCTATAGCTGCAGGATCACCTATATGAATGGGAGCGCCGTGAACTCTCGGCATAGTAGCCGAAACCGTAACTGCACGTACCACCTGCTCATAAGGAATGGGTCTCATACTTACAGTCATGGGACCGTGGAATATTCCCGCCTCCTTACACTGAATATTGGTTATATACATAGGGACATTGCATCCCATTGTGTTATGTCTTATTTCTATACCGGCATCAATCAGTTCAGACTCAAAAGAAAAGCTGCATCCTATTAAGAAGCTTACAAGGTCCTCACGATAAAACTGCGAAACATCCTCGTACTCTCCCGTCATAACACCCTTTTCATAGACTCTGTACTTAGGAAAATCCGTAAATACATTACAGTCTTCCGCTATATCTTTTAAATACTTCTCACCCACTTCCGTAACTTCAAGAATCGGACAGGGCTTAGGATTTCTTTGGGTAAACAAAAGAAAATCATATGCAATATCCTTAGGCATAATTGCAAGATTAGCCTGTGCATAGCCTGCACACATTCCCGAAGTCGGATAATTAATTTTGCCCTCTCTTATTAAATGTCTTACATCAATAGGTTTTGCATTAACATAGTCCATAAGCCACCTCAACTAATTCTTCCACTTGTTAAATAATCGTGCCAACAACCTCTTATTTACGAAACGTGCATTAAGAAGTTTAATTCTCTCACGTTCCATAGCGTATATTCTTTGTGCTTCCTCAATACCGACAGCTACGAAGTGTATTTGCTGAGGATATTTGCACTGCACCAGTTTGGACAAATCAACACTGATTACATTTGCAATCTTGGTATATCCCCCCACTGTCTGTCTGTCCGAAAGAAGAACTATGGGCTGACCGTTCTTCGGCACCTGAATTGCGCCCTTGGCAATTCCGTCAGATACTATATCTGCCCCCTTCTGACTATGTTCAATAGGGGTACCCTCAAGTCGGTATCCCATTCTGTCACATTCATGGGTCACTGTATAAAACGTATTAAGAAATGCATCAATACCTTCCTGCGAAAAATAATCGTCCTGCGGTCCCATGGTTACTCGTATATCGACCACGTCCTGACCGTATGCAACGCTCTCCACATGTCTGTCCTTCATGTTGGGAAGGGTCTTAACCGAAGTTTCGAATTCTATTTCATCACCGTCCAAGAGTTTCCTTCCCTTGTAGCCTCCGAATCCGCACTTAATGTCCGTAGACCTGGAGCCCATAACCAAAGGTACATCAAGTCCTCCCGCAAAGGCTATATATCCCCAGACGCCGCTTTTACAAAATCCCATCTCCAGCTCGTCGCCTTTTTTGACCTCAACTGCCCGATACATAGGAATCGGCTCACCGTTAATCTTCGGGTCAAAGTCACCGCCCGTAATTGCAATAACCGTATCCGTAGTAAAATACAAAGTCGGTCCGTTAATCATAAATTCAAGAACCGCTTCTTTTTCTTTATTATCCACCAACAAATTGGCTATCCAGAAGGAATGTCTGTCCATAACGCCGCATACGTGAAAGCCCTGGTTCTGATGACCCATTCGTCCGTAATCCTGAACAGTGGTAAACACGCCACCTTTATTAAATACTATTCCCATTAAGAATTCCTTCCCTCAACAATTACCTTAAACTCATAAGTTCCGTTTGCATCCGCTTTTTTAAGCTCTTCATATTCCTTATAGCTAACGGGAACAAATCTTATATAATCACCTGCTCTGTACGGAATGCTGACTTCCCTTGCCGGATTAAAGCATTTAACGGGAGTACGTCCGATTATCTGCCATCCGCCGGGAGATTCCATAGGATAAAGTCCTGTCTGTGCACCACCGATTCCAACACTTCCCGCATCAATCTTTAACCTGGGATTTTCAAGACGCGGAGTAACCAGTCTTTCATCAAGTCCACCAAGATATGGAAATCCCGGTTGGAATCCCAGCATATAAACGAGGTATGATTTGGATGAATGAATTTTAATAACCTCTTCAACCGTCATGTTGGCATGTTCTGCCACGAAATTTATATCCGGGGCATATTCTCCTTCATAACATACGGGAACCTCGACTATTCTCTTTTCCTTTACGGTTTCATGATCATCTTTATCAAGATAACCGTTAATAAGTGTAACCATTTTATTATATGGAATTATCGCCGGATTATAATGAATAAGAACAGCACGAAAAGAAGGTACGAATTCCTCGATGCCTTCTATCTTATGGGCAGCCATTCTCTTAATAAGTCCCATGAGTCTGGAATTTATTTCTTCGTCAATTTTATCTCCGAATTCTACAGAAAGAGCCCTGTCACCGGTGGGCAGAATACGTGGATAAGAAATATTAGAATCATTGTTCATATATTATGCCTCTGCTTTGTTTGAAGTGTTAATCCATTTAAGATATTCGTTAATAAATATATCTATGTCTCCGTCAAGAACCGCATCCGCATTGGCTGTTTCGGCATTGGTACGAAGATCTTTGACAAGTTTATAGGGTTGAAGGAAATAAGAACGAATCTGATTTCCCCAAGCTATATCTTTGACCTCACCTCGAATATCGGATAGTTTCTCCGCATTAGCTTCCTGCTTGAGTATCAGCAGTTTGGCTTTTAACATCTGCATTGCCTTGTCTTTATTCTGGAACTGGCTTCGTTCGTTCTGGCACTGAACTACTATACCTGTAGGTATATGTGTAATTCTGATTGCGGAAGAGGTCTTGTTAATATGCTGACCACCCGCTCCGGAAGAACGATACGTATCTATTCTTAAATCTTCTTCATTGATATCGATATCAACATCGCCTTCTATATCCGGCATAACATCCAAAGATACAAAAGAAGTCTGTCTTTTACCCTGGGCATTAAAGGGTGAAATTCGAACCAGTCTGTGTACACCCTTTTCTGATTTAAGATAGCCATAGGCATTAAGTCCGTTAACCTGGAAGGTGATTGACTTAATTCCGGCTTCATCCCCATCAAGGAAATCCAAAACTTCAATTGAAAAGCCCTTTGACTCAGCCCACTTGGAATACATTCGATAAAGCATAGACGCCCAGTCACAGCTTTCGGTTCCGCCGGCTCCCGCATTAAGTTTAAGAATCGCATTATCAGCATCGTACTCCCCTGAAAGAAGAGTGCTTATTCTGATTTTATCAAGCTTTTGCTTGAAGTCTTCAAACTCTGCGACCACATCATCCGACATGGATTCATCATCTTCAGCCATTTCGATAAGAGTAAAAATATCCTCATACTGGGCATCAAGTCCGTTAATGGTATCCACAACGCCCTGCATATCTTTAAGCTCTTTCATCTTCCTGTTGGAAACATCCGGATTATCCCAGAACCCCGGAGCTTCCATTTCCATCTGAAGTTCCTCTATCTTTTGAATTTTATTCTCCAAATCAAGCGAGCCTCTGACTTCTGCCAGGGGCTCCTTATAATTTTGTAATTCAACCTTAATGTTATCTAATAAAACCATATTTTTCTCCGCATATTATTGCGTTAACTTGCATCAAAGAAATATTTCGACGACAAATTATTTACGTCCGCAGCACTGCTTATATTTTTTGCCGGAGCCGCAAGGACAAGGATCATTAGGATACACCTTAGCCTCTGCACGCATCTTAGGGCCTCTTGCAACAGTGTCATCTTTGTTGGTTCCCGTAACCTTGGCAACCTGTTCACGTTCAACCTTCTGTTCAACGTGGATATGATAGAGGATTCGTACTGTTTCCTCCTTGATGTTCTGAGTCATCTCATCGAACATCTCGTATCCTGACATCTTGTATTCAATAAGAGGATCTCTTTGGCCGTATACCGCAAGGCCAACACCCTGACGGAGCTGATCCATATCATCAATATGATCCATCCACTTACGGTCAATTGCCTTAAGAAGAATAACACGTTCGGCTTCACGAATTGCCTCGGGTTCAGGGAATTCTGCCTCCTTGGATTCATAGAGCTTAACTGCTTCTTCTTTAAGCTGCTGCTTAAGAGCATTCTTCTTCTGAGTATTGATTCTTGCCTTTGTAATAGGTGCAAGCGGAATTGTGGGAAGTAATACGGAATTAAGTTCCTCAAAATTCCAATCATCATAAGGTGTATCATCCCCGATTACCATATCAACAGAATTTTCGACTATATCGGTAATCATCTTGTAAATAGGTTCTCTCATGCTTTCGCCGTCAAGGACGCGACGACGTTCATCATAGATGATTTCTCTTTGCTCATTCATAACCTGGTCGTACTCCAGGAGGTTCTTACGTACGCCGTAGTTGTTTGATTCTATCTTTTTCTGAGCAGACTCGATTGCTCTTGTTAAAGAGCTGTGCTCAATTTCCTGATTCTGAGGAATTCCCAGTGCATTAAACATTCCGATTAATCTTTCGGAACCGAACAATCTCATCAAATCATCTTCCAAAGATATATAGAACTTAGATTCACCGGGGTCACCCTGACGACCTGCTCTACCACGAAGCTGATTATCTATACGACGTGATTCGTGACGTTCCGTACCGATTATCTTAAGACCTCCAAGGGCCAGTGTCTCTTCATCAAGCTTAATATCCGTACCACGACCTGCCATGTTGGTTGCGATGGTAACGCTGCCGTGAATACCTGCATCCGCTACGATTTCGGCTTCCATTTCATGGAACTTTGCGTTCAATACTTTATGAGGAATACCTTCTTTGGTAAGAAGTCTTGATATTTCTTCCGAAGCTTCGATTGTTATCGTACCTACAAGTACAGGCTGACCTTTAGCATGAGCTTCCTTAACCGCCTGAGTAATTGCCCATAACTTTTCTTTACGAGTCTTGTATACCGCATCCTGTCTGTCTATTCTTTGAACAGGTCTGTTAGTGGGAATCTCTACTACATCCATTCCGTATATATCACGGAATTCCTTTTCTTCAGTAAGAGCCGTACCTGTCATACCTGCCTTCTTGGCAAACTTATTAAAGAAGTTCTGGAAAGTGATGGTAGCCAGAGTCTTTGACTCACGCTTTACCTTAACATGCTCTTTAGCTTCAATTGCCTGATGAAGGCCATCGGAATATCTACGACCGGGCATAATACGTCCGGTAAATTCATCAACTATAAGAACCTGGTCATCTTTAACGACATAATCCTGGTCTCTGAACATAAGGTTATGTGCTCTTAAGGCAAGAATAATATTATGCTGAATCTCAATATTCTCGGGATCTGCCAGGTTATCTATCTGGAAGAAACGCTCTACTCTTGCAACACCCTGGGCAGTAAGATTAACGATCTTATCCTTTTCATTAACGATAAAGTCGCCTGTTTCTTCTCTTTCGACACCCATAAGGGCATCCATCTTGCTGAGGTCTTCCATATCTTCGCCACGTACCATCTGACGGGCGAGAATATCGCAGACTTCGTATAACTTGGTAGATTTACCGGACTGACCGGAAATAATAAGAGGTGTTCTTGCTTCATCGATAAGAACAGAGTCAACCTCATCAATGATGGCATAATGAAGATCTCTTAAAACAAGCTGGTTCTTATAAACCACCATGTTGTCTCTTAAGTAATCAAAACCAAGCTCATTATTTGTTACATATGTAATATCACAGTTGTATGCTTCTCTACGTTCCTCCGGAGTCATGGAATTAAGTATATAGCCTACGGAAAGACCTAAGAATCTGTGAATTTCTCCCATCCACTCAGCATCACGCTTAACAAGATAATCGTTAACGGATACTACATGAACGCCCTTGCCCTCAAGTGCATTAAGATAAGCAGGACATGTAGATACAAGTGTTTTACCTTCACCTGTTCTCATTTCGGCGATACGGCCCTGATGCAGGATGATACCACCGATTAACTGCACTCTGAAGTGCTCCATATTTAATACTCGCTTACCGGCTTCACGTACTACCGCAAATGCCTCCGGAAGAATATCATCCAGAGTTTCTCCGTTAGCAAGTCTTTCTTTAAACTCAGAGGTTTTAGCCCTAAGCTCTTCATCCGTAAGCTTTTGCATTTCCGGGCGAAGAGATTCTATCTTATCAACAATGGGCTCAATTCTTTTAAGTTCTCTTTCAGAATGAGTTCCGAATATTTTAGTAACAATACTCATTAGTAATCCTCGATATAAAAATATAATATAGTGTTATTCTGCGACAGCATATTTATGATATAAAAACACTGTGCATTTGCGCTTGAAATAAGACAGCGCACTAAATCATATAATAACAGATTTGGTGCGCTAATTCAACTTTCGTAATTTGTGGAACTCTGTAAACCAAACGTTGGCAATTTTTTCAAACAAATAAATCTTCACCCTTCCGGTCAAATCAAAAATTCCCTTCTCGTCTTCGCCCTTCTCGTCTTCACACTTCTCCCAATTCCAGACTAAACAACATAATTAGTCTCCAAAATCTGTATATTTGTTCGTCTCACATTACAAATTCCATATTATTTTTCATATTTACCACATATATCTGTATTTTCGTTGTTACATACTCGTAAAATACAGATTACTTTCTCACATTCTATCCGCATATCTGGATATTGCCGCTCGTTGTTGTATTTCACAAAGTTAATTATATTGGCTATTTGTATTTCACACAGTCAGTTATATTGGCTATTTGTATTTCACACATTCAGTTATGTTGCGACATAACAGGCTTATTCCAAAAACATGTTGACATCCCATAACGTACGTGCTAGATTAACTAACAAATAAATAATAAACCGTTGAGGAAGAGTAGTAATTCTTGATACTAAGTTAGAAGAGAGTTGCAGGTGGTGGAATTGCAACAACGATAGACTTGAATGAATGGACTTCTAAGGGCTGACAGAAATCGTAACCGCTGACGATTTTTAATCGACAGCACACCGAGAGTATGAAAGACGTTTTGATTCTTCGTTATTGAATCGGCATATGCTAGTATGCGTGAGTGGATGAGCAATCATCAAGCAGGGTGGTACCGCAGAATTTTGAATTTTGTCCCGGCAGGTCTTAATCGACCTGCCGGTTTTTTGTTGAAACGGCTAATGACCAATATTCGGTTAGGAGAAATATATGTTATACTTTATGACAGGCTTCGCCAAGTCACGATGGCGATGGCAATAACAGAATAATTTAATTGATAACTTATATACTTTATTTCAGATATATTTATGGAGGAAAAACAAATGATTTTAAACGGAATTGATTATGACACATATTTTAAGAACTACCCCGATTCAAACGGTTTCTTCGGAAAATACGGCGGATGCTACGTATCTGATGAATTAAAAACCGCCATGGCAGAAATTACCGATGCATACTTTACAATCTGTCAGTCTCGTCAGTTTATTGCCGAGCTTCGCAGAATCCGTAAAGAATTCCAGGGTCGTCCGACACCTATTTCACATCTTGAAAGACTGTCACGTTCAATAGGCAACGGTAAGGTTCAGCTCTATGCCAAAAGAGAGGATTTGAATCATTCCGGCGCCCATAAGCTCAATCACTGTATGGGAGAAGTTCTCCTTGCCAAGTTCATGGGCAAGAAAAAGGTTATTGCCGAAACCGGTGCCGGTCAGCACGGCGTGGCCCTTGCTACAGCTGCTGCATATTTCGGAATGGAATGTGATATTTATATGGGTTCCGTAGATATTAAAAAGCAGGCTCCGAACGTTGCCAGAATGAAGATTCTCGGCGCGAATGTCGTAGAAGTTACCGAAGGTAATCAAACTCTTAAGGAAGCCGTTGATGCAGCCTTCAGAGCTTATTCAAAAGAATATAAAGACTGTATTTACTGTATCGGTTCCGTACTTGGTCCTCATCCCTTCCCTCTTATGGTAAGAGATTTCCAGGCCATAGTCGGTATTGAAGCACGTGAACAGTTCCTTGAAATGACCGGTCATCTTCCGGATGCTATTACCGCATGTGTCGGTGGTGGTTCCAATGCTGCCGGATTCTTCAGCGGATTCCTTAACGATCCTGTAGATATTTACGGTGTCGAGCCTTTAGGTCGCGGACCCAAGCTCGGTGATCACGCTGCCAGCTTAAAGTACGGTACGGAAGGTATCATGCACGGATTTAACTCTATTATGTTAAAGGATGAAAACGGCGAACCTGCCCCTGTATATTCGGTAGCCTCCGGCCTTGACTATCCTTCATCAGGTCCTGAGCATGCATTCCTTAAGGATATGGGAAGAGTAATTTACGATGTAGTTGATGATAAAGAAACAATTGATGCATTCTATGAGCTTTCACGTAAGGAAGGAATCATTCCCGCAATTGAAAGTTCTCATGCCGTAGCACATGCGATGAGACTTGCCAAGACAATGGAAAAGGGTTCAATTCTGATTAATATTTCAGGCCGTGGTGATAAAGATATGGATTATGTAATCGAGCACTTCGGTATTCCGGAAGTAGTCAGATAATTGTATAAGTTAGATGATTGTATAAATTTCTACCTGACATAAAATTAAGGGGCTGTTTACAGCCCCTTTAGATTATCCCTAAATTCAACGAATCCATACTCGCAAAGCATTTTAAAATATTGTGCGATTCGCGCATACAACGGCTCGGCTTTTTAATATGACAGTGGGGACGGCACAATAAAAAGATAAAATGAACTATCATCGTCACTCTGTGCTATAATATAAAGCCGAAAAGGAGTGAGTAATTATGTTTTCATTTATTTGGCCAATCGGCCTTGTAGTATTATCAAATGTCGTTTATCAGGTAGCAGCCAAGGAAGTACCTGCCAAAATAAATCCTTTGGCTTCACTTACAGTCACTTATCTGGTTGGCGCAATCGTATCCCTGATTCTCTATTATGTACTTAACAAAGATGCCAACATTCTTACAGAATATACCAAACTTAACTGGGCACCTTTCGTACTGGGACTTTCGGTTGTAGGACTTGAAGTTGGTTTTATATGCTCTTACAAAGCAGGATGGGCTGTAAGCACAGCATCAATTGTCCAAAGTGCATTTTTGGCAATTATTCTTATTTTTGTAGGTTACTTCGTATACAAGGAACAGCTTACCTGGAATAAGATTGTGGGAATCCTCGTCTGCCTGGTGGGCCTTGGATTCATAAATTATAAATAATTCTATGATCAAAGAAAAATACACCAAAGAACTATTTAAAGAATTATTCAAACACACACTTCCCGTTATGACAGGCTATATCTTTTTGGGTATAGCTTTTGGTTTGCTGATGCGTCAGAAGGGATTCCCGATTTATTACCCGATTATAATGAGTGTGATTATTTATTCGGGTGCACTGGAATTTGCGGCAGTTCCCATTCTGTCCGCTCCCTTTGATCCTTTAGGTTCCTTCATTCTGGGATTAATGCTTAGTGCCCGCCATCTTTTTTACGGACTTCCCATGTTACAAAAATATAAGGATACCGCCAAATCAAAGCCTTTCCTTATTTTCGGACTTACGGATGAAACATTTTCTATTCTTTCAACCATGGATGTACCCGAAGGACTAAAACCCAAGCATTTTTATGTAGGCGTTACCGCCCTTGACTATTTATATTGGAATATAGGAACGCTGCTCGGTGCAGTGCTCGGAAGCATACTGACTATTAACCTTAAGGGGCTTGATTTTACCCTTACAGCACTATTCATTGTACTCTTCGTCGAACAACTAAAAGATAAGGCCGGTCTCATAAGCGGTTTTGTGGGATTACTTGCAACAGCATGTGTTCTTGCTCTATTCGGCAGTGAAAAGATGGTAATTATCTCTATGGTGGTGATTCTTCTTGTACTTATGTTATGTAAACCAGTGCTAACGGAACGACTTTCATCCCATGATGCTAATTCAGTAAATTCAGACATAAAGGAGGAATCAAAATGACACAAACGCAGACATTTCTGATTCTGATACTCCTGTCATTATCGGTAATGATAACAAGATTTCTCCCCTTCCTTGTTTTCGGTCGCAAAGGTCAGACACCGAAAATCATCGATTATCTTGGCAAAGTATTACCTGCTGCCATGATGGGACTGCTTGTAATATATTGTTTCAAGGACTATGATTTCCCGACAAATATTGCTGCCGTCTTTGACACAGAATTCTTAAGAAGCGACTTTTTTGCAGGCTGTGTGGCCGGTATTGCCACAGCCGTAATTCATCTTATAAAAAGAAACACCATCCTAAGCATAGTGCTTGGGACAGTGCTTTATATGATTCTGATTAATTTTTTATGACAGATGTAATAGATTACTACGGTAAATCTTCAACCCTTATCTCTTTAACGCATGGATTGTATTTTGCGCCCTGAGTAAGTTGTATAGTCCCATCATTAATAAGTAACACTGCCCTATTATGCAAATCCTCATCCCAATTATTTCCGATAAGTTTCCAGTTATTATCGCATTCATTGGTAATAGTTCCATTCATAATGTTTTGAACATAATCTATCAGAAGAAAACGAATATCACCGATATCGCTTCTAATATCTGCTTCAAGCAATTCCGGCATATCGTTTTCATCATAAATTACTCCGGGAATTGAAACTGCAGTATTATAACGATAATCATTAATAGCAACTACAAGTTCGTCATCCTCATCAAGCTTCCTTCCGTCAGGATACGTAAGGTTAACAATACGTTCTCCGGCGGGTTTGCTGACATCTATGTCATAATTTATACCGGTTGCCGTATCAAACATATAAACCGGAGTATCTTCAAATGCAACAATTAAATCCCCGTCTTCATACTGCTGATAGAAACATGCTGACCACTCGAGATATTTTTTTAACTGTGCACCGCTCATTCTTACAGAATACAAGGTGTTGGTGTACTTATATATTCTGCATACATCCGCTATTGTCATATCACCGGGGAACGCATTATCCTCGTTAGTACACGGTGAGCTTATCGCAACATCAGCATCAGCATAATACAGCATCACGTTTTGTATAAGAGTCTGTAATGGCGTATCCTCCGTAAGAAGTGAGCTTATTTGCCCTATCTGGCCTTCCTGTACCAAGGGTCCCCCGGCCAGAATTCCTATCTTGGTTTTGGCATGCTCCTTTGCCATACTGTCATAGTAAGAAAGTAAATCGGCTATGGCTTTATCATCATCATATTCTTGAGTTTTTACGCACGTAGTTGTTATATCTTTAACAGAATATCTTTCATCATCCACATTATAGGCAAAAGTTATATCCGCAATCTGAACTGACTTGCCAGAATTTAGATTTTCCGTAACACAAATATTATTAGCAAGCGTCTCATTAACAATTTCATGTCCGTGGGAACCCAAAATAAGATTAAGTCGTGGGCATTCCCGGGCCATAGAGGCAAATCCTGAATGCGATGTTCCGTACTCATCTTCTTCCATCATATGGAATACACCCACATAAGCATCAACAGGCTGCAATTTCCCTTGGGAAACTTCACTTTCTATTGAATCAATAATCTTATTGGTTTCTATAGCCGGATCGGTTACCGCATATCCTATAAGATTAGCTTTATCCCAGTTAGATATGTTCGGAGTAACCATTCCTATGAAAGCAATTCTTATTCCATTCTTTTCAACTATGGCATATCCTTCTGTAAGCAACTCCCCGTTTAGGTCATATACATTTCCCAGAAGGCATTTACATTCCATGGTATTGATGTATTTTTTCGTAACATCCATACCGTAATTAAATTCATGATTTCCTACTGTACATATATCATAGCCGATTGCATTCATACCCATTACCATAGGATGAATCGGCTCAGCATTAAAGATGTCGGCAAAATTATCCTGAATTGTATCCCCCACATCCACCAGTATAGTATTCTCGTCACGATATTCATTAATAACAGACGCCGCCTTAGCCAAGCTTCCCGAATCGTCCGAGCAATCAAGAGCATAGTCATACGAAACCATTCTGCCATGAAGATCCGATGTAGATATTATACGAATATTCTTCGCATCTTCTACATTCACATTTTCTTCATTCACATCTTCTGCATTCACATTTTCGACAATTATATCGTCACCCGGCATTTCCCCACATCCGCACAAAGATATACTGCAAAGGCCGATAATCAGAATAAAACTGCCAAATATGGATTTTAATGATTTTTTATTATTAACCATTATTCCTTTAACCTACCGATAATTTCTATTTCAAAATTATATTTCTACTGCTGTAACTGCATATCTCCGTCTTTTACCCAGCCTATTTTCTTAAGTAACATATTAATAAGCGGTGATATAACTGCCGGAAGTACTATGCAGATTAATGCAAGTCCTACCCACGACATTACATCAGGTGTAAAGACAGACGCACCTCTTTCAAGGGCAATATCAGAAGGCGTGAACCATCCTGTAATAACTCCGATAGGTCCGCACATTCCGCAGGTACCCATTCCGGAATTAATAGGTGCACCGTTCATCTGAAGTTTAAAAAGACATGTTGCTATAGGGCCTGTAATTGCGCTGCACACCGTAGGTGCAATCCAGATTCTCGGGTTACGAATAATATTCGGCATCTGAAGCATTGAAGTTCCAAGTCCCTGGGATACCAATCCTCCCCATTTATTTTCTTTAAACGAAATAACCGCAAATCCTATCATCTGTGCACAGCACCCTGCAACAGCAGCTCCTCCAGCAAGACCTGTCAGTCCCAAAACGGAACATATTGCCGCAGAAGATATCGGAAGGGTCAGCGCAATTCCCACCAAAACAGATACAAGAATTCCCATTAAGAAGGGTTGAAGTGAAGTGGCATTCTCAATCAAAATTCCGAAAGAATTGGCTGCGGTTCCGATAGGAGGTGCAATAAGTTTAGCCAACGAAACTCCTATTAATATAGTTACCGCCGGAGTGACCAGAAGATCAACTTTAGTTTCCTTTGATACAGCTTTACCGAATTCGGCAGCTACAATTGCGATGATAAGCACAGCTAAAGGTCCGCCAGCACCACCTTCCACATTGGCAGCATAACCTACGGCAGCAAGCGAAAAAAGTACCATGGGGTCCGCCTTAAGAGCATAACCGATAGCCACTGCCATAGCAGGTCCCGATGCAGCCATTGCATAGGTTCCCACATCTACCAGGAATTCGGCACCACACAGCACTCCCGCCGTTTTTATAATCGTACCAATAAGAAGTGAACAAAAAAGACCCTGTGCCATAGCACCCAGAGCTTCTATAAGATATCTTTGAACAGATATCTCAATGTTCTTTTTCTTCAGGAATTCTTTAAATCTCTTCATAATCTCCTCCGGTATATATTAATCATTGCATACAAAGTATATACTTTATCCGTCTATCACACATCATCAGAATAATTCAGTACCTTTTTCTTATATTGCAAATAACGAAGCCATGCCGTAAATCCGCTAATGAACCACACAATACCTACTGACCACCAGATTCCCCATACTCCAAAAAGCGGAACGGAAACAAGAAGAATCGGTACAGTAAATCTTCCGATTACCTCAACTATCCCGTTAAGAAGTGCAAAGAAAGCATCTCCCATACCGTTTAAGACGCCTCTTACCACATAAATCACACCCAGGAAAATATAGAACAATGATGTGATTCTAAGGGCTTTGGCTCCTGTTTCGATAACCTCGGCTTCGTTTACGAAAAATCCCATAATATTATCACCAAACAAATACATAACAGGAAGCATCACTGCCGAAAATATTGCCATAATCAAAAGGCTCTTACGATAACCGTCTATAATTCTCGTTCTCTTACGTGCACCGAAATTCTGCCCCGTATAAGTTGAAAGTGCCGTTCCCAACGTAGTATATGGTTGATGAATGAGCTGCTCGACTCTGGAAGTTGCCGTAAATGCCGCAATAACAACAGGTCCGAAAGAATTAACAACTCTCTGAAGTGCCATACACGAAATCGAAATAAGTGAGAACTGTAACGAAAGGGGAACTCCCAGTTTTATCACTGAGCCGGTTATACCCCTGGCAAATTTCATATCTTCCCGCTTTAGTTTAAAATATTCGTTCCTCTTCCATGCAAAAAATGCACAACCTATTCCCGAAAGAAACTGTGAAATCACTGTCGCAATTCCCGCTCCCATAACCCCCATTCCGAGGCTGTATACGAAAAAGATATCAAGAAACACATTTAAAATACACGAAAAAATAAGGAAATAAAGCGGTGTTTTGGAATCCCCCAATGCACGAAGCATCGATGAAATGTAGTTATACAAAGATACAAACAAAACACCCACAGACATAATTCTTAAATACATTAAGGAATCGCCCATAATATTATCCGGTGTATTCAAAATAAGGAGAATCGGCTTAGCCAGGAAAAAGGCCGCAATTCCTACAAGTAATGGAAAAATCGTCATTATATATCCTGTATTGGATATACACTTTTTGACTTCCGAAGTATCCCCGCGTCCGAAGCTTTGGGAAGTAACTATTCCGCCGCCTGCACCTATACCGTTACACAACGCAAAAAATAAAAATGTAATTGAATTGGTTGCTCCTATAGCCGCCAGCGCATCGGAGCCCACCAGTTTGCCGACTATTACCGAGTCGGCCAAATTGTATAATTGCTGGAACAAATTTCCCAACAACATTGGAATTGAAAACCTAATCAAAAGACTCATCGGATTTCCGACAGTCATATTAAGTGTCATATCCTTACTATGTGACATGTTATGCCTTCTTTCGCACTACAATTCAAAAATACCCCTCTTCATTTCTAAAGAGGGGCATAAAAAACATTACAAAGATTAATATTCCATAACCTTTTCTTCGCCGTTCATTACACGAAGTGCACCCTGTGCAAGGGCAAGAAGCTCATCTTCACCGGGATATACTGTAAAGGGAGCAATAAATCCTGCACGTGCTTTAATCTTATCAACAACTTCCTTGTTGTAAGCAATACCGCCCGTAACAATAATCTGATCAACCTTACCGTTAAGTACGCAAGCCATAGAACCTATATCTTTGGCAACCTGCATAATAAATGCTTCTCTAACCTCGTTAGCATGCTCGTCACCATTTTCAATCATCTTGGCAACATCTCTCATATCGTTAGTATTAAGATAAGCATTAAAACCGCCGTTACCGCATATCTTTTTATAAACCTGTGCTTCGGTATATTCACCTGAGAAACACATCTTAATAAGTGCACCTGAAGGAACACCGCCTGCTCTTTCGGGAGAGAATGCACCATCACCGTCAAGAGCGTTAAAGATATCAACAACTCTTCCCTTCTCATGAGCGCCGACTGAAACACCACCACCCATATGCACTACAATAAGATTAAGCGAATCATAGGCCTTGCCTGTTTCCTTGGCATATCTTTTGGCAACAGCCTTCTGATTAAGTGCGTGGAACACTGACTTTCGAGGGAGTTCAGGCACACCCGAATATCTTGAAATAGGCATTAATTCATCTACTACAACGGGGTCTACAATATATGAAGGAACACCGATCTCATCTGCTATCTCACGGGCAAGAATTCCGCCTAAATTAGATGCATGCTGTCCCTGTTTACCGATCTTAAGATCCTCAAGAAGGTCATCGGTAACTGCATATGTACCGCCGGGAATGGGCTTAAGCATACCGCCGCGTCCTACAATAACGTTAAAAGATTTAACATCAACACCCTTATCCTTAAGGAATGCAAGGATAATATTCTTACGGAAATCCTTCTGTTCAAAGATAGAACCGTATGAAGCAATCTCTTCCGTAGAATGACGAAGTGTCTCTTCAAATAATAACGTTTCATCTTCAAAAACACCAAGTTTGGTTGATGTAGAACCCGGATTAATAATCAAACTCTTTATAGACATAAATACCTCCTGATTATGTATTATTTATTCTTCATGTATTCTGAAACCAAAGCTGCAACTGCAAGAGAATTAACCTTAACTTCCATGCTGTCGGAACGTGAAGTCAATACTACGGGAGCAGCTGTTCCCGTTAAGATATTTCCGTTAACACAATCAGCCATATGAACCATAGCCTTGTATGTTAAGTTACCTGCATGAATGTCAGGGAATAAAAGGATATCGGCATCACCCTGAATAGGTCTGTCTGTTGCTCCCTTATGCTTGGCAGCCTCAGGATCAATTGCAAGGTCCATAGACAAAGGTCCGTCAACAATACAACCTGTGATTTCGCCGCGAAGGTTCATCTGATGAAGTTCTTCGGCCTCAACCGTAACAGGCATCTTAGGATTAACCACCTCAACTGCTGCAAGAGGTGCAACCTTAGGATTTTCAACTCCGCATGCCTCACAGATTTCAACTGTATTCTTAATAATATTAGCCTTATCTTCAAGTGTGGGATAAGGAAGGAATGCAACGTCTGTTAAGAACATAAGTCTGTCATATCCTTTAACATCAAATACACATACATGCGAAAGTGTCTTACCTGTACGAAGACCAACTTCCTTATTAAGTACACTCTTTAAGAAGCCCTTTGAATCAATAAGACCCTTCATGTACAAATCTGCTTTACCGTCATGAACGAGCTTAACTGCTTCAAGAGAAGCCTCTGTTATATCCTTAACATCAATCATTTCAAAATCAGAAATATCGATTTTAAGTTCATCGGCAATTTTCTTGGTTGCTTCAGCATCACCTACAAGAATTGCATCAGCAATCTTACGATCTTTGGCAGCTCTTACTGCTTCGATTACAGCAGAGTCCTGAGAAACACATACCGCTACCTTTTTCATAGGAATGGTAGCTACCTTAGCAAGTAATTCATTAAAATTCTTAGCCATGTCACACCTCGTATATATTAATATTTGTCAAAACTTTAACAGCATTTAAAATATTAGCACTTTTAGTGCTAAGTTGCAATAAATTCGCCCGCCAAAAATCGCCAAAAATCCGCACATTCTATTTATCATGTGCGGATTTTGCAAAGAACATAAACATTGGGAAAATTTCAAGTCTTCCCGTCAGCATCAAAAGCGACAGAAATACTTTAAAAGGATCTGCATACACAGAATAATTGGCTGCCGGACCTACAAGAGAAAGTCCCGGACCTATATTGTTAAAGCATGCAAGAACAGCCGTAACATTCGTAGTAAAATCAAGCTCACTAAGAGCCATAACCAAAATCGAAAGGCATACGATAAAAAAGTAAGCGACACAGTATACCTTTGTACCCTGAAGCGCCCTGTTCTCGATCACTTCGCCGTTAACTCTAAGGGGCATCATCTGTTTTGGATTAATTGCACGTTTAATTTCCGCGATAAATGATTTCCACAAAATTATGATACGACTGACTTTCATTCCGCCTGCGGTTGAGCCCGCACATGCACCTATAATCATAAGTCCTACCAGAAGATGCTGGCTAAATTGCGGCCACATGCCAAAATCCGCAGTAGAAAAACCGGTTGTCGTAATTATACTTGAAACCTGAAAGAACGAAAGTCTGAAAGCATCGGCAAAACTGCCTACGGTTGAATAAATGTCAATTGAAATAGCAAGGACCGCTGCCAGTACTATTCCAAAATAGGTTTTCACCTCTTCATTGCTAAATGCCGCTTTTAATTTCTTAAGAATGATCAAAAAATATATATTGAAATTAATACCGAACAAAAGCATTCCTATCGCAATCGTATATTCAATGGCATGAGAATTTGCATAGATTGAAAATCCCTGAGAATTTATTCCGAAGCCGCCGGTACCTGCTGTACCGAATGCATAACAAAGTGCATCAAATAAAGGCATGCCTTCACATACCAAAACTATAGCAAGGATTGCTGTCATCGCTGCGTATATTCCATAAAGAATTCTCGATGTATTCTTCATTCTGGGAACCAGTTTGCCGGCAGTAGGACCCGGAACTTCAGCTCTTATTAAATGCATTGAAGTATCATTTTCCATAGGAAGCAGCATCAATACAAATACCAGAACTCCCATACCTCCGATCCAATGACTGAAGCATCTGAAAAACTGCATACCGTGTCCCAAAACCTCCGGTTTTGCAAGGACAGAAGCACCGGTGGTGGTAAATCCCGACACTATCTCAAAAAGAGCAGCCCAATATGACGAAAACGCGCCGCTAAAATAAAACGGAAATGCACAGATAGCAGAAATAACTATCCACGCTGAGGCAACAATAACATACCCATCACGAGGATGCAGTGTACTGCACTTAACACGGGAGCACAAAAAACCCACAGCAAAAGCCGGTACCAGAACCGTAAGGAAGCGCAAAGCATCATCCTTCTCACCGTATCCTAAGGATATGAACATAGGAATAAGCATGAGTAAAGATATAACTACTACTATTTTTCCTAAATTGTTAATAATAGTACGTTTACTCATAAATATCTCCAAGCTCTCTGATTACATGGTCAACTGCAGCAACCAGTGCCACATCGCCTTCCATAAGCATATCTTCACCGTGAGGGATAATCATTCGGTTATTTCTGATAATTCCCGCAAGCAGTATATTTCTCTTAAGTCCGATTTCTTTAAGTCTTTTATCTATATTTTTGTCGGTAGCCTTAACATTAAATTCAATGAACTCAAGTCTGCCGTCCAATAGTCTGTACAAGGATTCAACTGCATCGTTATCTTCAACATTAAGCATAGCTCTTGTATAACCGAGAATTCTGTCTGCCGCAACGCCTTCTCTTGATACAACGGAAATATTCGAATCCGGATGAATCACTTTGGTACGTGACTTGGAAGCCACTCTGGTAACTACCTTCTTGATACCCTTGCTTTCGGCATACATAGCGGCTATAAGGTTATATTCATCATCATCCGTAATAGAAATGAAAGCATCCGTATTGGCCATATCACTGTCAGACATTTCATCTATATACTTAAGAGCCTCTTCTCTCATAACTGCGGCATTAGGAAATGCGCTTGCTATTTCAAAGCAGTTCTTCATCTCATCATCTACTATTGTAACCTTAGCGCCATGAGCCAGAAGTAAATCCGTAAGATAATAAGTAACCTTATCATTGCCTGCAATCATAACATTGGTTAATGGCTTAATAGGATGCTTAAGTTTCTTAAATGAAGACTTAAAATCAGCTTCGGAACCTGTAAGATACAAAATATCCTTGGCATTGATTACGGTATCGCCTTTAGGTACGAATGCCTCGCCGTTACGAACAATGGCACAAATAAGGAGGTTAACTCCCAAATCCTTACCTATATCCATAAGGGTTAACCCTACCATAGGCGATTCTTCTCTTACCACAAGTTCAACAAGTTCCGCTCTTCCGCCTGCAAAAAGTTCAACTCTTGTAGCGGCAGGAAATCTTATAGTCCTAAAAATCTCACTTGCAGTAGCAAGATCCGGATTAATAATCATTGAAATACCAAGTTCATTCTTATAAAAATGATTCTGCTTGGCATAATCCACGTCACGAATTCTGGCTATGGTATGCTTGGTACCAAGTTTATGTGCCGTAAAGCAGCTAAGAAGATTCATTTCATCCGAATTGGTAAGGGCAATAAGTATATCTGCGGAAGCCGCATTAAGTTCCTTAAGTGTATTATAGGAAGCTCCGTTTCCCTGGAAGCCGATAGCATCAATACTGTTACTTAAAGAATTGATTACATCCTCTTCCTTATCAATTATTGTTACTTCACAGCCGTCCTTTGCAAGTTCTCCTGCCAGAGAAGAGCCGATTGCTCCTGTTCCGACTATAAAAATTTTCATATTATTATTCTTCATATTTTTCCACTATACTTTCTTATCCTTTTCACAGCAAACCCTCTGTCCTGAAGTTCTGCTGCAGTTTAGTTACGGTTTATGTTGCAGTTTCCTGTTTAGAGTATTTTTTGATTCAGTATTCAGTCAATATTAATAATTCTAATTCAGTTGAATATTATACCACAACAACTCAACATCAAACTAGAATAGCTACATATTTTGTAAATTTTCTCGATATAGAAATAAAATTAATGTTTTATCCACCATTTTAAGTTATCTTGGTTTACATAAGTCAATTTTCTCTTCTAAAAAAGCATCATTATCTTTAAAATCGATTGATAATTTTTTATTTTTTTCTCTATATCGAGAATTGTTTACCGCCACCTGCAGATTTCAGACATAATGCATATTACGGCGATATCTACCGACTATTGTCAACGATATCTACCGACTATAGTGCATATTCACAAAAAACTAACGTTCGAAAAATATGCACAATGCCCATTTTAAGGGATTCAATTTAAAATTCTTGTGGCTGTATATATTTAATACACAATATACAGTACAAAAAATTGCACAAAGAACATTCTTTCGCTTATTTTTTCTACATGGTAAATTCAAAAATCAATTGACGGATACAGATATTCTGCACTATTCTGTTAGCTAAACACCATAGTTGTCTGCACCAAACAATATTAAACTTTCGACATTATCATATTTAAATATTTTTTATATCTACATCTACCCCAT
>JAZUIS010000033.1:0-10482 GCA_045642345.1 Lachnospiraceae bacterium | reverse complement strand
AGACCCCAAAAAAACTTACCATCCAATTTATGCAATTCTCGAATCAATGGTTGAATCATTGCTAATTAGCGTAAAATCCTACCATTGAATAGGCACAGTACAAATCAAATGGTAAATGAATCTGTACATCATACTAAAAGGACATCGTTCGCACAGAAAACTGCTTTAGAATGGTAATATCCGTGTGGGCCACATGCGCAGGAGAAAGAAAAGTACGAAGATGCAAAAGAATAACGGTGGTGCGGACAAAATCATGATATAATTTGGGATAATGTGCCCGACGCCAACAGGATAATCCGGAGGAATACAAGGCCTGATGCCATTTAGGATGATCCGGAGGAATACAAGGCCCGACGCCATTTAGGTTAATCAATAGGAATTATATAGGAGCAACATGCGTAACTTTAAACTGACATTACAGTACGACGGCCTTAAATACAGAGGCTGGCAATCTCAAAAGGATGAAGACAATACAATACAGACTAAGCTTGAGACGCTCCTATCACGTCTTCTTGATGAGGAGATAGAGGTTATCGGTGCAGGAAGAACCGACGCGGGCGTACACGCCCGTGCTATGGTGTGCAATTTTAAGTCTAAGACCAGATTAAGCAAGGAACAGCTGCTTGCTAAGATCCGTGAGTATCTGCCTCATGACATAGGTGCAATTTCTTTAGAAGTTGTTCCTGATAAGTTTCATGCCAGATTCTCTGCTAAAGCCAAAACTTACAAGTATCGAATATGGACATCGGTTAATCCTTGCGTTTTTGAAAGAAATTATGTGTACAGGTTTATGGAACCGCTTGATGTTGCCCAAATGCAAAAGGCAGCGGAATATCTAATGGGAGAGCATGATTTTACCGCATTTACCACTAACAAGCATATGAAGAAATCCGCTGTCAGAAATGTGGACAGAATTGATTTTGAAAAGACGGATGATGAATTGATTATATCCTTTCACGGAGACGGCTTCCTGTACAACATGGTACGCATCATGAGAGGCACGCTGCTTGAGGTGGGAACCGGGAAAAAAGAGCCCGAAGATATACCAAAAATCTTAGAATCAAAGGTGCGTGAGAATGCAGGATTTACGGCACCGGCTCACGGTCTTATTCTGTATGAAATAGAATACTAAAATAGCCTGAATAATCTTTCAATAAAATTTGTAATCAACTTAATTCACGTATGCGCCGTTTGGTCATCACGTTCATGTGCATTTTCTGATATATAAGCAGTCTGTGAATGTATTTATGAACCTATAGATGCTATAATAAACAGTGCAAATCTATATTTGATATGCTTAAAACAGGTTTGTAATAAACTAAAAGTTGTTGTGATATAAGTTAATTGTAAGTGTACATTCTGACTGATTATGAAAAAACGTATTACGGAATACCTAAACAGAATAGATAAGATACTTAGTGATGCTCCGACAGACTTTGATTATTCTAAGCTTCTTGAGGAACATCTTACGCAGATTGCTTTTTTTCAACACGAGAGACTTGTTCATCTTCTTGTGACGCTTACGTTTGCAATTCTGACAGTCGCGTCAGTTTTGGCAATTGTAATAAGCGGGTATTTACCCCTTGCGGCCCTTGCATTACTGCTTCTGGTATTGCTCGTTCCTTATGTTGCCCATTATTATCTTCTTGAGAACGGAGTTCAGAAGATGTATGCGCAATATGACGAAATACTTCAAAGAATCAATTAATAACGTGAATTACGTAGTAAATACAGCTGCAGAGCAATCATACTACGTAAACCGAACTGCAGAGCAATCATACTACGTAAACCGAACTGCAGAGCAATCATACTGCGTAAACCGAACTGCAGAGAAGATAGTGGAAGATGGCCGAATTGCTACTGAATAAATAGAAATAAATCTGCCGAATTCTGACAGATACTGATAGAAAGAGATATTTATGTTATATATAATCAGACACGGTCTTACTGATTGGAATGTGCGCCATAAATTACAGGGACAGACTGAAACAGGTCTTAATGACGAGGGTATCGCAATGGCTAAAGAAGCCCGCGACAGGTACAAAGATATACATTTTGACATTTGCTACTGTTCCCCTATATTAAGAGCAAGACAGACGGCACAGATTCTTCTTGAGGGTCGTGATATTGAGATTAATTATGATGACAGATTAAAGGAAATCAAATTCGGTACCTATGAAGGTGTCGAAAATGCATATCATTTAATGGACAGTCCGATTGTTAATTTCTTCAAAGATCCCGAAAATTATGTAGCCCCCGAAGGCGGAGAGAGCATTAAGGAACTTGCATCAAGAACAGGTGAGTTTCTTAATGAAGTTGCCCTTCCCTTGGTTGAGGACGGCAAGGATGTTCTCATTGTGGGACATGGTGCCATGAATTCAAGCATTGTGATGCAGATTCGAAATAATCCCATCAGCCGATTCTGGGACGAACCTATAGAAAACTGCGTACTGAAGCAGCTTATATAACATCAGGATATAAGGAATATACTGACTGTACGAAATTACGTAATATATGCAATTTCGGGATAATCAGATTAATATGAACGGAAACAAAAATGAAAACCAAGAAATTTGACTGGATTGATTTTATTAAAAGAGTTGCGCTAATAGCAATTCCCATTGCGTTGCAAAACCTGCTTACCACAACGGGAAGTATGGTTGATACCATTATGATAGCCTCCCTGGGGGAGGAAAACGTGGCTGCCGTAGGACTTTGCGGACAGTTTGCGACCCTTATGTTCTCCTGCTATTGGGGATTTGTGGGCGGAGGTATGCTCTTTTTCGGCCAATATTGGGGCAATAAGGATGAAAAGGGTATCAACCGTTCCTATGGTATGACTATCACATGTATGACGGTAGTGTCAGTTACGTTCGCGATACTGGCACGCTTTTTTGCGCCTTTTGTTATGAGCGTTTATACCGATAAGGCTAATATACAGGCAATCGGTGTTGACTATTTGCAGCATGTATGGCTGGCATATCCTCTTCAGGTATTTTCAATGGGCATGAGCGCCCTGCTTCGAACCACAGAACGGGTAAGAATACCGCTTATAGCATCAATCGCTTCTGTAACAAGCAATATATTCTTTAACTGGGTATTTATTTTCGGACACCTGGGTTCGCCTGCTATGGGGGTTAGGGGTGCTGCTGTTGCGACAACTATTGCTGCTTTTATAAATGCAGCTTTGGTGCTCATATTGGCCGGTGCGACCAAATATCCTTATTTGTTCCAATTCAAAGAACATTTCAAATGGAATAAGGAAGCTATATGTTTATTCTTCAAAAAGTGCTTCCCGATTATATGTAATGAGCTTCTTCTTGGAATTGCCAATATGGTTATTAATATTGTTCTTGGTCATCAGACTCAGGAAGCAATTGCTGCGGTTGCGGTATTTAGAACAATAGAAGGTCTGGTTATCGGATTCTTCGCAGGATTCTCAAATGCTGCTTCGGTATTGGTAGGAAAATGTGTCGGTGCGGGTGAACTTGATATAGCCTATGAACGTGCCAAGAGACTTATTTATATGTGCCAGGTAATTATTGCAACGATTATTCTTCTTGTATTTGCAGTTCATACGCCGTTGTTCCATGCAATGTCACTTAGCGGACCGGCATTTGAAATTGCCACGGGATTAATCATTATATATGGGTTGTTCAGCATTATCAGAATGGGCAACTGGACAATGAACGATACTTATCGTTCTGCAGGGGATGCCACCACAGGAACCGTACTTGAAATAGTGTTTATGTATGTGCTTGTTCTTCCCTGTGTTTTACTTGCCTGGAAGAAGTTTGATGCACCGTTCTTCTTAATATTTGCATTATGCTATATCGATGAGCCCATTAGATATATTATTATGCAAAGACATATGTATTCGGGCAAATGGATACGTCCCGTTACGCCCGAAGGCAAAGCGGAACTTGCCCGGTTTATGCAGGATCGAAAGAAAGAAAAGTGCAGAAGCTGATACACGGCTGTTTAGTATATAAGGTATAAAAACAGTATATTTTTTATGAGGGATTAATAATGGAAAAGGTATTTTGGGGCGTCCTTGGAACCGCAGGCATTGCCAAAGGCTGTACGATTCCGGGAATGCAAAAGGCCAAGAATTGCTATCTTTATGCAATTGCCGGTCGAAATGAAGAAAAGGTCAATAAGTTTAAGAATGATTTCGGGTTTGAAGTAGGGTATGTAGGATATGATAAACTTCTTGAAGACCCGAAAGTACAGGCTGTCTATATTCCCCTTCCTAATGATATTCACAGGGAATGGGTCATTAAAGCACTAAAGGCAGGTAAGAATGTTCTTTGTGAAAAGCCTCTTGCCCTTAATGCCGCAGAAGCTAAGGAGATGTTCGATACCGCAAGAGAGAATAATGTCATTTTGATGGAAGCCTATGCTTATCTTCACAGTCCCTATATGGAGGCACTTAAGCAGGAAGTGACAAGCGGATTTTTGGGAGAAATTCAATATATCGAGACAGCATTTCTTACCCAGGGTTATGAGGAAGATTTCAGACTCCATAAGGAACTTGGGGGCGGTATGATTTATGATTTGGGGTGCTACTGCACCACCATGATTCTGTCCCTTATAGATTCCGAACCGGAATATGTCAAGGCAATAGCCGAGATGACGGATGAAGGCGTTGATGCTTTCAGTGCGGCCATAATGAAATTTAAAAACGGCGTAAGGGCATCCTTTAACGTAGGAATGATACTGGGCAAGAATTCGAATGCCAGATTTGACAGATTATATATTCACGGTACCAAGGGCGACATTAAGTCTGAAGTAGAGTATAATCAGGAAGGCGATTTGTGTTACAGGGTTATTACCGGTGGCAATGAACAGAAACGTTGTGTGAATGCTTCCTCCAACTACACTCTTGAGATAGAGCAGATGGGAAGATGCATATTAAATAATGACGTTCCCCACGTAAGCCCGGAGTTTTCGCTTAAGAATGCAAAACTGCTTGACAGACTTCTTGATGAGGTAGATTTCTGGAAATAAGTGCCGGCGGTATATCTTTGCAGGCATATTCATATAAGTATATCTTTGTACATGGAAAAAGCGTATGAGAAGAACTCTGTATCTTAAGTTCATATTGGCGTATTTGATATTCGGATTCTTCGGATTTATTGTTGTTGCTACATTCGTAAGCAGCATGACGAAGGACTATTTGGTGCGCACAAAGGCAGAATCCATGTACACCGAGGCAACTACCGTTGCGAATACTTACGCCCGCGATTTGTACAATAATGAAACCGCCCTCGATACGGTTAAGCGTGAATTCGATGCTCTTAGCGCATATTCGGGTGCGGCCATTTGGATTATTAATCCTTCGGGTCGTCTGATTCTTGGCTCCGACAGAGCAATTAAACTTAACGAAGAAGAAAAGATAGAAGGTTTTGATCCCACGGCAACAGGTAATACCAATTATATGGTGGGAAACTTCTTTGGTTCCTTTACGGAAGAGCATTTAAGCGTTTTTGCCCCCATAACGGCAGGCTTTAAGATTAAGGGATATGTGGTGCTTCATTATCCTATGAGTAAGCTTGAGGCTGAAAGAGAGAGCCTTCTTACGATTGATTATTTCCTTCTGGTTATTCTGTTCCTGTTGTCTTTGATTATTCTTATATTTTTTACCGAAATGGTATATATGCCTCTGCGCAAGATTACGGAGGCTACGGAGCAGTATGCGGCGGGAAATATGCACTATGAACTGCAGATGGATTCCGATGACGAGATAGGATATCTTGGCGCGACGGTTTCTTATATGGCTCAGGAAAGTGCCCGGGCGGATGATGACCAAAAGAAGTTCGTGGCTAACGTGTCCCATGATTTCAGGTCGCCCCTTACATCCATTAAGGGGTATCTGGAGGCAATGCTGGACGGTACGATTCCTCCGGAAATGCACGAAAAGTACCTGGGTATTGTGCTTAATGAAACGGAGAGACTTCGTAAGCTTACCAACAGTCTGCTTACTTTGAATAACTTAAATACCGCCGGAATGCTTCTTGATATCAGTGAATTTGATATTAATTCCGTAATTAGAAGCGTTGTTGCCACCTTTGAAGGAACATGTATCAAGAAAGCAATCGCAATCGAACTTATTTTAAGCGGAGATGAGCTTTACGTTAAGGCAGATTGTGATAAAATAAAACAGGTTCTATATAACCTTATCGACAATGCCATTAAGTTCTCACATCCGGATTCGTTTATTAAGATAGAGACTTCCGAAAAGAAGAATAAGGTATTTGTATCGGTAAAGGATACGGGGATCGGTATTCCGAAAGACCAGCTTAATCAGGTGTTTGAACGATTCTATAAAACGGATTTATCCCGCGGTAAGGATAAGAAGGGTACGGGACTGGGACTTTCGATTACCCGTGAAATTATACGTGCCCACGGCGAAAATATTAATGTAATAAGCACCGAAGGTGTCGGAACGGAATTTATATTCAGTATCCCCATCGGTGAAGACAAGGACGACGAAATATAATGCATATCATACTTCATCAACCGGAAATTCCGGCCAATACCGGGAATATCGGAAGAACCTGCGTAGCAACAGGAACCGACCTTCATCTAATAGAGCCTCTGGGATTCGTGCTTAACGATAAGACCGTGGCCAGGGCCGGTATGGATTACTGGGATAAACTTAATGTTACAAGATACATGAACTATGAAGACTTTAAGCAAAAGCACCCCGATGCCAAGGTATGGATGGCGACTACCAAGGCTCACAAAGTGTATACCGAAGTAGAGTTCGGTGAAGATGACTATATAATGTTCGGTAAAGAAAGCGCCGGAATTCCGGAGGAAATTCTCGTTGATAATGAAGATACCTGCATAAGAATTCCGATGCTTGATGATATAAGGTCACTTAATCTGTCCAATTCGGTTGCAATCGTGTTGTATGAGGCACTCCGCCAAAATAACTTCTCGAATATGCAGCTTGAAGGTCAGCTTCACAGATTAAATTGGAGTAAAAGGGAAAATTAAGGAGAAAATTATCATGAAAAAAACTTATCTATTGTCAATTATTCTTGTTGCGGCTATATCTTTGACCGCATGTAAATCGGAAGATGTTACCGAGGCTAAACCAGATGCGGTTGAAGCAACAACAGCTCAAGAAACAGATGCCGAGCCGGTAAACGTAGAAACAGCTGAGCCCTTTGAATATGGTATCGGTAATGCCCAATTCGGAAGCGTTATTACGGATGCATGGACAGCAGATCAGGATGTTCCCACATACTCTAAAGGAAAAGTATCTGCATCGGTAGATTCGGATAACAAGATTATCAAAATGCATTCATATTTTACCGAAGAGGATATGTCAAAAGAATGTGCTTTGGCCTATGAAGGCGAAATGTATTATTCCATAGATTCAATCATTGCCAAATTCGGTGACTTTGATTCCGAGGGAATAATCGAATTTAGCAATGACGAAGTTAAATTACATGTCGAAGTGACTAACAAGGATAAAGGTGAATATTATATTTCTTTAAAGGGAATCTGACAGGTTAATGCCTGTCATTTTCTCTACCTGACTTAGCTTAAAGTGGTTATAGAAACTATATTCCATAGGGGTTTTCTGTCCGTCTTTCATATAGTAGTACCCAAGTTCTTCCTGTTCCTGACGAACATAGGGATAGTCATTATAAAAATATGAAATTGCATATTCAGAGCCGTCTGCTCCCACAAATGAGTAATTCGACGGATTACCTGTCACATCATAATCGTTTAGTTTAAGTACCTCATAAAGTGTAGCAAAACTTACGCCGTAGCCGTATTCAGAGGCAATAAGATCATTAAGGGGCTGTCCGTCCTGATAGAGACGACGGACATCTTTATTAGTATTAATATACGAATCTATATACTCATCGCTAAAACCTTCAAGTCCTTCAAAGTAACGATGATCAAGACACGTCATAATAAGACCGTCGTATATTGCGTCATAATCAAGGGTATTGCAATTACTGAGCAGGCCGCCTATAGATGCATTCTGTTTATAAAAGGGTACATCAGTAAGAGGACAGTTGAAGTAGAGAAGGTAGGGGATGCTTGCTGAATTAAAGCCAATTCCTTCATAGTATGAATGGACCTTACCGACATCTTCAAGGAGACTGTCAAGCTCGGCCTTATCTACGAATGTTCCTGCTAATTTGGCAACAGTATATTCGTCTTCTTCGTAAAAAACATACGAAAGCTTAACTTCGTCGGGAAGCGGCTTTTCGTAATTTTGGACAAACATGGCACAATAATCATCTTTTAACTGATTGCGTCTTGATTCACCGGAATAAAAAGTATCGTTCACTACAGTAAAATCAAAGCCGTAATCTAAATCCTTAACATGCCAGATATAGTCGGTATAATTATCTTTGCCGACATATTCTTCAGGTTCCTCTGCCAGTTCGAAGTTTTTAATTCCTAAATCATTTTTAATATAGGATTTCACATCTTTTCGTGTAAAATCTCTTACAGTACATCCTAATAAGAGAATTGATCCTGCAACGACTGTGAATAAAGATATAATGCTTTTTTTCATAATTTTTCTCCGTTCAATTCCACCAATAATATTGTAAACAGGTCTTTTAGGAAGCAAATCGCAAGCTTAATAGGTCGCCTGTTTTTACATTACATAAAAATTTAAAGATAGAATAATAGCATTCTATTGAAAAGTCAATAAATTAAAGAAGAAGTAATATTCAATATTAATTAATAACTTATTTATTTCTTGCAATAAAAGGTGTAGAATATTATGGTCTATGATTATGTGAATTAATATAAATGAAAGGGATAAACGTTATGTACCAAAAAGTTTCTACAGATCTTAATTTTGTAGATCGTGAAAAACAAGTTGAAAAGTTCTGGAAAGATAATGACATCTTCCGTAAGAGCATGGAGCAGCGCGAAGGCTGTCCTACATATACTTTTTATGACGGACCTCCGACTGCTAACGGAAAGCCCCATATAGGACATGTTCTTACACGTGTTATTAAGGATATGATTCCTCGTTACAGAACTATGAAAGGATATATGGTTCCTCGTAAAGCAGGATGGGATACTCACGGTCTTCCCGTTGAACTTGAAGTTGAAAAGCTTCTTGGAATCGACGGTAAGGAGCAGATTGAAGAGTACGGTCTTGATCCGTTCATCGGCAAGTGTAAGGAATCCGTATGGAAATATAAGGGAATGTGGGAAGACTTCTCGGGAACAGTAGGTTTCTGGGCTGATATGGACGACCCATATGTAACTTATCATGATAATTTCATTGAGTCTGAGTGGTGGGCTCTTAAACAGATTTGGGACAAAGGTCTTTTATATAAAGGATTTAAGATTGTTCCTTACTGTCCTCGTTGCGGAACCCCACTTTCTTCTCACGAAGTGGCTCAGGGCTACAAGACATTAAAAGAGCGTACAGCTATAGTACGTTTTAAGATTAAAGATGAAGATGCATATTTCCTTGCATGGACAACAACCCCCTGGACATTGGCATCCAACATTGGACTTTGCGTTAATCCTACAGATACATATATTAAAGTTAAGGCTGCCGACGGATATACATATATCCTTGCCAAGGCTCTGGCCGATACGGTACTCGGTTCAATCGAAAGACCCGAAGGTACGCCTGCTTACGAAGTGCTTGAGACTTACGTAGGTACCGACCTTGAGTACAAAGAGTATGAACCTTTGTATCAGTGTGCCAAGGATGAGGCAGACAAGCAGCATAAGAAAGCATTCTTCGTATACTGTGATGACTATGTAACCATGGCAGACGGTACAGGCATCGTACATATTGCTCCTGCATTTGGTGAAGATGATGCAAGAGTAGGTCGTAAATATGATGCGCCTTTCGTTCAGATGGTTGATGAACACGGTGTCATGAAGGACGTCACTCCTTTTGGCGGTATGAGATGTAAGCCCACCAAGAAGGAAATCGAAGCAGGTGCAATCAACTGTGATCCCGAGGTTCTTAAGGAGCTTGATGCAAGAGGTATACTCTTTAGCGCTCCTAAGGTAGAACATGATTATCCTCACTGCTGGAGATGTGATACACCGCTTCTTTACTATGCTCGTGAGTCATGGTTTATCAAGATGACTGCCGTTAAGGATGATCTTGTTGCCAATAATAAAACAGTTAACTGGATTCCGCCTTCAATCGGTGAAGGAAGATTCGGTAACTGGCTTGAGAATATTCAGGACTGGGGTATTTCCCGTAACAGATACTGGGGAACTCCTCTTAATATCTGGGAATGTGCAGACTGCGGTCATCAGGAAGCAATCGGTTCAAGAGAAGAACTTGCTGCCTTGTCGGGTAACCCGGATGCTAAGAATGTTGAACTTCACAGACCTTACATTGACGAAGTACTTTGCAAGTGCCCTAAGTGCGGCAAAAATATGAAGAGAGTGCCTGAAGTTATCGACTGCTGGTTTGACTCAGGAGCTATGCCCTTTGCACAGCATCATTATCCTTTT
>JAZUIS010000032.1:0-41698 GCA_045642345.1 Lachnospiraceae bacterium | reverse complement strand
CTGCTTATGCGTTACAATATATCAATAAACAAAGGAAAAATCAATTCGCAATAAAGCATTGCCGACATTATGTTAACGTGGTATAGTAATCTTGGTTTGTTGTATCAATTGCTGTTGTGCGCATTGAGGGATTTTGAATGATACACATTTTTATCATTAATTCACATGCAGGAAGAAACAAATTTTCGGCAAGCTTGAGAAAACATTTGACGGAAAAGTACGCTGATTTGAATTATTATATTTTTCATACCAGAAAAGCATGGGACGAAAGAAATCTGATAAAGGAAGTTCTTAACCTGTTTGGCAACGAGAAATTGAGAATTTATTGTTGCGGTGGTTCGGGAACGCTTAGTAATGCAATTTACGGAGTAGAAGATTTTTCTAATGTAGAGTTTGCTTTTTATCCCAGGGGCTTTACAAATGATTTCCTGAAGGTATTCGGCGACGATGCACATTTGTTTGAAGATATTGACGAGTTGATTGAAGGTAAGGTCGTAAAGATAGATTATATAAAGACCAATCACGGCAATTGCCTTAATACGTTCTCGCTTGGCATGGATTCCGAGCAGATTATGCGAATGGAACAGTTTAGAGATGCCAGTATTTTGGGAAAAAGTGTTCCGTATGCATTTGGCTTTGCTTATGCTGTTTTATTTTCAAGGTCTGAGGATTTGGAAATTATCATAAATAAAGAAAAAAGAATCGTAGGTCAGACTCCTGAAATGTTCTTCGGTAACGGGGGAGTAATCGGAGGCAGACTTTGGTTTGATGAAAAACCGAACATCACCGATGGGGTCGGACGCTTGTTGGTGTACAAAAATGCGAACAGAATCAGGCTGATACGAACAATATTGGGCCTTGTTGGTAAAAATACCGGTAGTGAGGAACAAAAAAGATATGACGGATATGTTTCCGAAATATCAATAAAGAGACGAGACGGTATGGCGTTTAGAGTGGATTTTGACGGAGAACTTCAAGAGCCTCAGAAGGAATGGACGGCGAAGATTATTAAGTGCAGTCTTCCGTTTGTTGTTCCGAAAGGAGTTGACATCGAATGACTGATATCATTAAAAAAGGACAGGTATTATCCATAATTGTATATGCTTTATACGGTATCGGTGCCATTCTCGGCGTGTGCTTTGATAAAGGCGGCTGGGATTCTTTTGCTGCGGCAATGGTATTCTTTTGGGCTGTGACATTGGTCACAATGACGGCAATCAGAATGTCGGCTTTAAGACATTCCTTTGCATATAAAGTACTCTATATTCTTTCTGTCTGTGTATTTGCAATTTCTATGCAATTATGTTTCACATCTATATTCGTAGTATTCATTATTGATGCAATTTTATGGCTTACGGTTATCACTTTTTTGGATAAAAGAAGCTTTAGATTTACTATATTTGTACAGGCATGCTGTATTTTATTCCTGGTACTTATACCCAGAGAATATTCGGGATTGCAGGATTTTAATATTACAAGCTGGCTGTTTAGCTGCATTGGATTTTTGGTAGCCGATTGGGTCGGCAATATTATTATTGGAATTCTGATTGAATACGATGAGGAAACCCAGGAACATGACAGGAGTCTTGATGATCTTCTTGAAATAGTGGAACTAAAACATCAGGATGCTGTTCAGGCAACTGCGGCCAAGTCTAATTTTCTTTCGAATATGTCTCACGAATTAAGAACGCCCCTTAATGCGGTTATCGGTCTTGATGAAATGATTTTGCGCGAAACACAGGATGTGGGAATATATGAGTATGCGCGTGACATCAAGGCATCCGGTAACATGATGCTGTCGCTTGTTAATGATATCCTTGATTTATCCAAGATAGAATCCAATAAGATGACTCTTGTGACGGTAGACTTTGATATGAAGGATATTGTCAAAGATATAGTAAATATGATTAGTCCCAAAATGAAGGAAAAAGGCCTTGAATTTAATGTGGAGGCAGATCCTTCTTTGCTTGCCGGTTATCGTGGAAGTGATGTAAGACTTAAACAGATTTTGGTTAATATATTAAATAATGCTGCCAAGTATACACCGGAGGGCTCTGTAACTTTCAGTATTTCCGGCACACGTGGCAAAGCAGAGTCAAAGCTTCATTTTTCTGTCAAAGATACGGGAATGGGAATTAAGGAAGAAGATCTTTCAAAACTTAATAAGCAGTTCGTCAGAATCGATGAAGAAAGAAACCGAAATATTGAAGGAACCGGACTTGGCATAACGATTGTTAACGGACTGTTAAATCTGATGAATTCGGAACTTCATGTGGAAAGCAAATACGGAGAAGGCTCGAATTTCTATTTTGATATTACGCTGCCGAATGTTGATTCTGTCGAGAACAAGGATGGTAATGCAGCTTCGCGTATCAACGAGGAAGTGTTTACTGACAAAGATATGGAAATACTGGTTGTTGACGATAACTCGGTCAATCTTAAGGTTATATCTTCCCTGCTTAAGAGAAACGAAGTTAAGGTTGATACTGCCGAATCCGGAGAAGAGGCTATAGAAAAGGCTGTTTCGAAAAAATACGATATCATCTTCCTTGATAAGATGATGCCGGTGATGGATGGCGTTGAAACCCTGGGTAAGATGAAGCAAATCGAAAACTTTGTTAATGCCGATACGCCTATTATTGCCCTGACTGCCGATGCAACTGACGGAGCACGTCAAATCTATATTGGTTTGGGATTTGATGACTATTTAATGAAACCTATTGAACCCATCAAACTGGAGAATACACTCAAAAAATACCGGAGGAATTAAGCCCTATGTTAGATTCATATTATTTTGCGGCGATTTTGGCATTTCAGGCACCGTTTATATGTCTAATAATATCTATATATTACATAATTACTCTCGGCCGAAACGGATACACGAGAACACAGCATGTCATGGCCAGGTTACTTGGAGTAACGTGCTTACTTTCGATGGCGGCAGAGATTAATAACGGACTGGTGCTTTATATATTTTTCGACCGGGTCGGAGCGGATACATATATGAAAACCTGCATAATCGGTTATGTAACCATGCTGTTAAGCGCAATTCTCTGGAGTGAGTTCTGCCTTTCAAGGACACATAATCCGTCGCGCTTTTGGTCGTTTATCATAAGGCTTCTATACTTTGTGACGTTTGTACTTATTACTGCAAGAATCGCTTTTTCACATACAAAGTTGTTTATCTACTATGAGGACGGAGAGTTTAAGTACGGCCCGCTCGATGATTTACAAACATATTGTTGCATACTGATATACTTTATTTTGCTGTTGGTGCTTATCGGCAAATGTTGCGACAGGAACGAATATGCCGAAAGAGAAAAGCATGGCAAACTGGTTTTTGCAAATTCAATTGTTTTCATTGCCATAGTAATATACGGTACAATTTTCTTCCCGTATGTTGTTTGGATTGGTCAAATGCTTGTACTTTTATATGTTTATATGCAGAGCCAGAGATCAAGTATTTATCATGATGAACTTACGCATTTGAATAACAGAAGACTAATGATTAAGAACATTTCGGATAAGATACGAAACGAAAATCCATGGTCGCTTATTATGCTCGACATTAACTCCTTTAAGAGTATTAATGATAACTATGGACACAGTGAAGGCGACAATGCTTTGATAGAAGTGGCAGCTGCTTTGGATTTACTCTCAAGAGAAAACGGATATACTGCATATCGTTACGGCGGAGACGAATTTACAGTTCTGCTTAATACCAATGATGAAGAAAAAATCGCATCTTTCTGCAAAGAAATAGATGAGAGAATGGAACGCCGTAATGAGGAAAATAAGGCACCGTATGCACTGCAGTTAAGCAGTGGCTATGCAATTTATGATGAAGAGAACATGGCTTCGATTCCGGATGTTATAGAAAGCGCCGATGAAAAGATGTACGAAGACAAGAAGCGAAAGAAGAGTATGCTCGAAACAGAAGAAGTAACGGAATAATTCTACGTTTCGTAGAAAAGCATTTTGCCAAACTGTACAAATGTTGTACTCAAGGACGATAGGGTAATAGTCGACTTATTAAAAGAAGCAGGTTTCATAAGAAACCTGCTTCTTAGAATGTTCATAGAATAATTGGCAAGTAGCCAAAGTACACATCCACGTGGCAAAAGGACCGTCCCTAGTACATGCGCAGTGTGCCGAGTCTTCCACCGATGGTTATCGGACCGTCGAAGTTATTACTGCCTAACAATGCTTCGGGCTTAGTTCCCTTAGGGATGGTTATGCTGTAAAGGCGGCCCTTATATTTGAAGGTGTAAACCACATCATATTTATCATTACAGATGGCTGCGGCAATTCTCGGTGAGAAGGTAAACGGGCTCTGAGTATAAAAACTTACAGATGTTGCAGCGCTGCTTGACTTGCCTGCATCAGCTTTTGTCAATATTTTTTCAATACCGGATGCAAATCCCTCTGTGGTTGTAAATGAAGAGAAATTATAGGTGTCATTCGAAATAACTGCTTTATCTTCGGAACTTATATTTGGTATAGCCTCCAAAAGAGTATCAACATTTATCTGTGTTTCAACTACTGCAGGCTCAGGTGTTGATGAAGGTGTGTTTTCACCATCCTGCTTGGGTGCTTCATAGACTGCGGGCGCTTCATAGATCTCGGGTGCAGCTGACGGAGTAACATTTCCGCCTTGGTTGTGGTTCTCCTCTATAATCGGAGGCGCTGACGGAGGTACTCCCTGGCCGGGATTGTTTGATGCAAAATATGCAGTCATTTGTAAAAAATATCGAATGTGTCCGTTAACTGAAGTTGGATTTTCATTTAATGTGGCTGTAAAAGTGCTTGAATATTGATACTGGCCAAAAGTAATATTCTCATTTTGGCCGCAAACCCATTCATAAAAACTGTAATTTTCGTTGGCGATAGCACTAATCTCAAAAGTTGTGTCGTCGGTTTTGGTAACCGATACAGTTCCTGCTTCGTCAATGTCTTTTTGTAATTCAATAGTAACTTCGTGTTCGTTGTAGGAGCCGTAGTATGAGTTGGACTCACCGGAACTTGTTTCTGCGTATGCATTGATATTGGGGAATATACAAAAACTCAGCAACAGAACAAATGCAATAATGATTGCTTCAAATCTTTTTGATTTTTTCATGTTTTTTACCTTTACTTTCTTTGATAAAACTGATAAACAGCAGAGTTTCTTTCCCCAAATCCACTAACCTATGTTATACAGAAAAAGTATGTAATGTCAACAAGAAAGTTTATACATTTTACGCATAAATATACATTTTTCGCCCCGTAGCTACTGCGCTGCTTCAAATCTCCGTAAGCCTCAAATATCCGTAATCCTCAAATGTCCGTAAGCCTCAAAACTCAGTACATGCGAGAAACCTGCTTCTTAGAATGTTCATAGAATAATTGGCAAGTAGCCAAAGTACACATCCTCGTGGCAAAAGGACCGTCCCTAATAACTTGTATTTTCAGCATCAATAGCTGATAATGAAATAAATATGATTTTTCGTCAAGTGAAAGGCAAAAAGGTATATATTTTATTAAAAGAATAATTGGCAAGTAGCCAAAGTACACATCCTCGTGGCAAAAGGACCGTCCCTAGTGCGGTTGGGAGAAATATGAGTGAAATATTGGTAATCGAAGATGACAGGGAAATAAGGAAAATTTTGGTTCAATGTCTTGAAAAGGCAGGGTATAAGGTATCGGAAGAAGGCGATGGAAATCGTGCCGAGATAGCCATGAAAAACGGCAGATACGATTTGATTTTGCTCGATTTGATGCTACCCGGATTATCGGGAGAATATTTGATAAATGAGTTTCGCAAATATTCCGATACGCCGGTAATTATTATCAGCGCAAAATCGGCAATGGAGACCAAACTTGAGACCCTTAGACTGGGAGCTGATGATTATATCACCAAGCCTTTTGACATTGATGAGGTACTTGTACGTATTCAGGTAGTTTTGCGCAGAACCAATTCATCCGGTATGGGGGATGTGCTTAAGGCGGGCAAAATCACACTGTATCGGGACGAAAACCGGGTTGAGGTGGACGGCAAACAATTATCCCTCACTCTTAAGGAAACCAAACTGCTTGAAATGTTTATGGCAAATCCATCCAAAACATTTACTAAGGCCAATTTATATGAGCAGGTTTGGGAAGATGTATATTATTATGAAGATAATACGATAAATGTTCATATCAGTAATCTTAGGAACAAACTTAAAAGGGCATCCGGAACTGATGTGATAGAAACCGTTTGGGGAATAGGATACAAGCTTAAAGTATGATCACGATAATTATAGCAATCGCAGCCTCTGTGGCAGCTGTGATTCTGTTTGTGTATATCATTATTTTGAAAGCACAGATAAGAAAGGCCGGCAGAGGAATCCAATTAAATAAAGATACCTATTATAATCGGCAGATTACAATTGAATTGATTGACAAGGATTTGAATGAGCTTATAAGCAACTTCAATTCAAATCTTGACTATCAGAAAAAACTTAAATTTGAAGCGGAACAATCGGAGAATCGGCTGAAACAATCGATATCAAATATTGCGCATGACCTTAGAACGCCCATAACGGTTATTAAGGGCAATCTTCAGCTGCTCACAAAAATAAACGGAATGTCCGATGACGAAAGGGCTCATCTTAAGATATGCATGGAAAAAATAAACGTACTGGGAGCCATGATTGATGAGTTCTACGAGATGTCGTATTACGAAAGCGAAGATGTCGGTGTTGTCCTTGAAACCGTTGATGCTAATGAGTTTTTGGCCGCATTTTTAATAGAGAATGAATCCCTTATCAAGGAACAGGATATTGAGCCTAAGATAAAAATGCCGAAATACAGTGTATTTATCAAAGCCGATAAGAACATGCTGCAGCGTATGTTGGCAAACCTTCTTACCAATGCCTTGCGGCACGGACAAAAACAGCTTTGTATCAGCCTTGGGGCGGACGATAAAAATGTTGTTTTTGAATTCGAAAATGAAGCTGACGATATCCAAAACATCAATATTGATCGGATATTTGAAAGAACTTATCGGAAGGATGCGGCAAGAACCGGAGGTGGCCCCGGAGGCCTTGGACTGTATATTGTAAAGGTTCTGGCAGGTAAGCAGGGGGCTGAAGCATTCGGTAAAATCAATGATGGAAATATTATTATAGGAATAAAGTTTGAAAGACGCTCGAAATAAATGTTTCGGGCGTTTTTTATGATTCTGTATTATTTAAGAAATTCTTTAATATTTTCGGATAGACTTATTATATGAACCGTGATTGGGGCAAATTGTGAAAGGAAACAATATGAGTAACGTAATTGAATTAAAGAACATATCAAAGCAGTACAAAACGCAAATGGCAGTAGATAATGTGTCCTTTGAGATAGAGCAAGGCTCTATAGTCGGTCTTGTCGGTCCCAACGGAGCCGGTAAAACAACTATTATGAAGATGCTTGGCGGTCTTGCAATTCCGACAACCGGTGAAATAAGCATTTTCGGTGAGACCACCGAGGATGGCCTTTGTCATTCCAGAAGTCGTATGTGTTTTATGATAGAAACTCCGTATGCAAAACAGAATTTATCAGCAAGACAGAATGTGGAAAAACAGCGTATTCAAAGAGGTGTTCCAAACAAAAACAGAACCGATGAGGTGCTTAAAATTGTCGGCCTCGAAAGTGCGGGCAGAAAGGAAGTAAAGAAGTTTTCTCTCGGAATGAAACAGCGGCTGGGAATTGCCATGTCACTTCTTGGTAAACCTGAAATAATGATTCTTGACGAACCTGTTAACGGACTTGACCCCCAGGGAATAGTCGAGATACGAAATATGCTTCTTAAACTCAATAAAGAAGAGCATATAACAATCGTGATATCCTCGCATCTTTTGAGTGAGCTTAGCTTATTGTGTACGGATTATCTTTTTATTAATAAAGGTCAGATTATAAAGAAAATCTCAGCTCCCGATTTGGAAAAGGAGTGCAGACAGTATTTGCATCTGCATACGGATAACGATGAAATGGCTGTAGCAATTCTTGCCGATAAACTGGGAATACAGAAGTTTGATGCCGGAAAGAAAGGTGAAATCCGGATTAGTGAACGAATGGATGAGGCGAGGCTGATATCGAAGACTCTATCGGACAACGGAGTTATTCCGACGGAAATATTTGTCAAAGAAGTAACCCTTGAAAAGTATTATATGGATTTGGTAGGTGAAGAATATGCTGAATATAATTAAGTCCATAAGATATTCTCTGCGTCGAGACTACCTGGCATGGGCGTATGCGATAGCAGTTTTGGCACTCTATATTTTTGCTGTTGCAGTGTCCATAGGAGGAGTTGGGGAATATACGGGAGCATATGGCTTTCGGGCAATTGCCGAAAGTAATGAAGTAGTAGTATTAGTTGTGACGATTTTTTTTGTTCCGCTGATATGTTCTTCTGATTTTTCGGACAAATTTATCAATTATGAGTTGCTGGGCGGATACAAAAAGACGCATTCATATTTTGCAAGAGCGTTGTATAGCTATGTGTTTGTATATGCATATTTTGTTATTTCCTGCTTTATTTCTTTGATAATCGGATGTGTAATGAACGGATATCATAGCTCGGATTTACAGGTAAATGACCTGTTCATGCTTCTTCTTGCCGGATTTGTTATGATTTTCAGGTTTGTGTCGGTAGTGGTATTTTTCTCTTTCCTGTTTGAAAATACGGTTGCTTCACCTGTGATTGTGTACCTGTTGGAAGTAATAGTCATGATGCCTTCTATGTTACTTAGCGAATTGTTTGAAGGCTTGGAAAAAACATACATTTTGTCTTCGGTAACAACATATGAAACTGTCATGAAACCGTCGGATATGGTACCGGGTTTTGTAAATGGCAAGGACGTATATTTGCCGGTTTATAACTGGGGCGAAAATATTAATGCGCTTGTCATATCATTTGTGTTCGGAGCAGTGCTGCTTACAGCCGGATACTGCGTGTTTAAATCACGAGACAGAAAGTAGGTAAGGTATGAAGGAAGAATTTAAAAGCTTGGCTTACGGCATATTTCATAATCCGATATTTTTTAAGGCACTTATTGGCATAGTGCTTGTTATATTGGTTATTTCGGGATGCCCTGTAATGATGAACGGCGGTGACATGACAATGGAAGAAGAATATTCCGACATACTGGCGATGATAGCTTATATGTCGATGATCCTTACGGGATGTGCGGCTGCCTATATTTTTTGCGACGATTTTGGTGATAAAACCTTAAATTATGAGATTCTTATCGGAAAAAGCAGGCGACAGGTTTATTTGGCCAGAATAATAGTGGCAATGTCGATTGCGATAATTGGTTATGTGTGTGTGGTATTAAGCATAGCGCTTAGTATTTCCATATGGGGCTTTGGAAGTGCCGAAAGCGAAAAATGGTTATTTATAAGGTTGCTGATGCTTGGTTTTGAACATATAAGAACTGCTGCATTTTTAATTCTCGCATGTCAGGTTGTAAAGACAATGACGACTGCATTCGGCGCGATGGGACTTATATATCTGCCGATGATTGTAGCTATGCTCATTGGAGAAGACAGGATTTCCTACCTGCCGATAGGAACTGCGGTACAGCATTTGGCAACCCCGGAATTACAAAACAAGTATAATATTGCGATTGGTGGAATAAAACAGTACGCGAGATATGACTGGTCATTGTCCGGCAGTATAATTGCGGAGGTTATTGTTACGTCGATTCTTTTTACGGCACTATATCTTTTCTTAGGATGGATATATTTCAAAAAGGATGATTTACCTTAGGAGGAAATGATGAATTCATACTATTTGGTATTAATAATAGGAAACATACTGCTTTATACGGGGCTTATAGCTGCAGCTAAATATTCGGAAAAGATACTGTCACCATACTGGAAGATACTGTACTTGCTGCCCGGTGGACTGACACTTTGCCTGGTAGCCTATGCAGGATTTGCGGCGGTACTTATTCCCTGCGTTTTGGGTGTGGTATTTGCCATAGTGGGATTTGTTGCGGAAAAGAGAAAAATAAGAACATACTTATGTGTTTTTGGATTGCTTATGTCGGTTATTTCCGGAATATTGATATTAAGTTTTGGCGACCATGAAAGTTATGACTATACGGATAACTTTGACAAGGCTTTTGCTACGATTAAGGAAAACTATATTTTGGCAGAGCATAAAGATATAGATTACGATGAACTTTATGAAAAGTATTATCCTATGTTTGAACAGGCCCAAAAAGACAAAGACCCTGTCCGAAATTCTGTTGTTTGGGCGAAATTTGCGCAGGAATTCCATGACGGTCATGTAGGATACGCCTGCGGAGATGACAGAATTGTCGAAGAAGCGGAAAGGCAGATGTACGGTAATGATTACGGTCTGTCTGTTATGCGCTTATCTGACGGCAGATTTGTTGCGGTAAATGTCGAAGAGGATTTGGCTCCGCTCTCAAACGGTTGTGAGATTCTTCTTTGGAACAAAGAAACTCCGGAAAACCTTCTTAATTCCAAAACCGATGAAGATATCGCAACTGTGGTTGGGGCAAGCATGGATAATCCCATCATGTATATTCCCAATATGCCTGTCCTTGAAAATGAAAATTTTTATAAGCCCCTGCTTATCGGCGGAATCGGCGGTGAAAGCGTCCAAGTGACTTACAGGGATTTGGCCGGTAATGAGGCCGATGTAACATTGCAAAGCAGAGGATTTTACTGTGACAGACTTGAGGAAACCATTAAAATCATCGACAGAGCGGTTGATGATATCGGCACCCTTACCTGGAAAGAAGTGAATGAAAATACCTGCCTTTTTAGAATTAAGCAAATGGCTGCCAATCTGGATTCTTACGGTAAGGATGAATATGATGCTCTTAAAAATTCAATGAGAGCGCAGATACTTGATTATAAGGAAAAGGGATATAATACGTTGATTTTTGATGTCAGAAATAACAACGGCGGTGATCCGTATATGATTATGGCAATGGCATCTTTGGTTATGCCTGAGGGCGAGCAGTATCATTGTTCCGCATCGGTTTTTGACAAAGAAAGCTGGAAGTATATGCAGAATGCGGACGGGACCTTTAAAGAAGGCGACAGACTCGTCGTGGAAGGTGAAAACCTTTGGAACCACGGACGGATTATTGTTTTGGTTAATGCTCAAAGTATAAGCGCAGCGGATCATTTTGTTAAGCTTTTAAGATATTGTCCGAATGTAACCGTTACGGGATTTACTTCTTCGAATTCTTCGGGGCAGGCAGTTAACATGATAACTGTTTCGGATAAAGAACAGTTTTCCTATTCGGCAGTCCCGACAATTGATGCTGACTGCAAAATATTCATCGATGCCGGAACTGATCGAAAAAGCGGTGTAGGAGCAGACAGCCTTATTGAATTTGATGAACAGGCTGTGAGAGCATTGTTTGATGATGGAGATGATTATGTCTTAAAGTACACATCCTCGTGGCAAAAGGACCGTCCCTAAATGTATGCTTGAAGACCCATTCGGTGCATATTATAATGAATTGGGAGTATATTCCAATATGCATTTGGGGAATTTCAACTAATGAATGTAAAAACTAATAAAAGAGACCGTAAGGCTGATTTTAAATCAACACTTTTTCTGGTACCTTCTTTAATCGGGGTAGCGGTCTTTTTTGTAGTTCCTTTTCTTATAGTTATCTATTATTCCATGATTGACAATCCCGTAAATATGGAGTTTGTTTTCTTTCAGAATTACGCTATGGTGTTTAAGAATCTTGCTTTTAGAAAAGCAGCTGAGAACACTATTATTTTTTCGCTTGTTTCGGTGCCTCTGGCAGTTCTTCTTTCATTGGGACTGGCTATGCTTTTGGAACTTAAACTTCCCTTCAAAAGTCAGTTACGAAGCTTCTTTTTAAGTCCTCTTATGGTTCCCACAGCCTCCATCGTTTTGATTTGGCAGGTTCTGTTTCATAATAACGGTACAATGAATTCCATACTTACTTTTTTCGGCCATGGGAAGATTGACTGGCTTAATTCCAATTATGCCCAGGTCGTTATTGTGGTTTTATTTTTGTGGAAGAACCTTGGATACAATATGATTTTGTTTATGGCAGCTCTATCCAGTGTGCCTGAGTCCCTTCTTGAAGCGGCTTCTCTTGAAGATGCCAACGGATGGCAGATATTCTGGAATGTTAAGTTTAGGTATCTTACATCAACCATGCTTTTCGTAACTATTATATCTTTGGTTAACTCCTTTAAGGTATTCCGTGAAGTATACCTTCTTAAAGGAGATTATCCCTTCGAAACCATGTATATGCTCCAGCATTTTATGAATAACACCTTTAAGTCTCTTGATTATCAGAAGATGTCCGCAGCGGCCATGATTATGGCTATTGCAATGGTTATTATTATCGGTATTATGTTTGTGGCAGAAGGAAGAATAGGAAAGGATTTGGAAGAGTGATTAAAGATAAACTGTCCCAAACTGAATATGAAGCCTTCGCTGCAAAGCGTAGAAAGAATAGAAGGAATCGTAAAAGCGCAGTTAAGACAGCAATGGTTACTTTGCTGCTTACGATTTTTGCATTGATTTTTCTTATGCCCATTGTACTTACAATTACCAATTCTTTTATGGCTAAGAGTGAGATTTCGGCTAACTACGGTTCTGTTTTTACCAGCTCGGTAAATAAGAAAAATACATTGGTATCAAAAGACGTTACCCTAAAATTTATACCGGATGAGTTTTCTTTTTCACAATATAATTCGGTGTTGTTTAAGAGCCCGGAGTATCTGTACAAATTCTGGAATTCCGTTAAGCTTACGGTTCCCATTGTGATATTCCAGACCCTGGTTTCCATATGGGCAGCCTACGGATTATCAAGATACCGACGAAGATGGAAAGAAATAGTGTTTTTTATTTATATAATACTGATGCTTATGCCTTATCAGGTTACACTGGTTCCCAACTACCTGGTGGCAGATAAACTCGGAATTATAGACAGTTACTGGTCAATATGGCTTCCCGGTATTTTTTCGCCCTTTGCGGTGTTTATGCTGACGAAGTTTATCAGACGAATTCCTCAGAGCATCATAGAAGCCGCCGAGATTGACGGCTGTAACGAATGGAAAATATTTTGGAAGGTTGCGTTTCCCTTAAGTAAGGGTTCAATGGCTTCCATAGCGATACTTATTTTTATTGATTATTGGAATATGGTGGAACAGCCGATTATTCTTCTCCCCACACAGGATTATCATCCTTTAAGTGTATTTTTGTCGAAGATTAATACAGGAGAGATAGGACTGGCATTTGCCATTGCCACAATATATATGTTTTTGCCCTTGTTCGTATTTTTGTACGGAGAGGAATACCTTATTGACGGTATTTCGTACCAGGGCGGAGTTAAGGGTTAAGATTTCGGAGGAAAGCAGTTATGAATGAGAAAAATAAGAAGGAATGGATTAAGAATATAGCCATTATATTTTTGGCGATAATGTTACTTTTGACATTATTCTCAAATACCATAATGAATTATTCCCTTCCAAAGGTATCAACTACCTATGTGGGAAAGGGTTCCATAACCGAGCAGGTAAGGGGCACAAGCAATATTGAAACCGGTGACCCTTTCGTAATGAAAGCGGAGGAAACCCGAAAAATAGATGCGGTTCATGTATCTAAAGGCGACCACGTTGAAGTCGGTGATCCCATATATGATCTTTCGGATGTAGAATCCGAGGAACTGTCTAAGGCCGAAAGTGATCTTGCAACAGCGGAACTTGAATATTATAAAGCACTTCTTACAACCGATGTTACTGCAGGAGTTGCAGCTTCCGTTAATAAAAACGGCGCATCTTCTTTCGATTATTACGTTAATCAGATCGGTGACATTCAGACCAGAATTAAGGCCTGCGAGGAACTGCTTGATGAAAAGAAACAGATGATTGAGAACCTTGAGATGGGAAAGATGCAGGATGCTGTAAGACAGACTACAGATAAGCTTGCTGCCAATCTTGAGGTGGTTCTGGCAACTGATGACCAGACCGTAAAGAATAATGAGTTTGCTAAGTGGAAATCTGAAACTGTTGCGGAACTTGAAAGAGAAATCTCTGAGTTAAATGAAGAGATTAAAAATGTAAATACAAATCCCGCCTCTGAACTTGGAGCAATTAAGACGGAACTTAAGGCTATCGGAATTGGTTTGCGTGGTGAAACGGAAGGGGACAGAATTGACCCTAAGACTACTCTTGACGAGTTAGATAGTATCTATAGAGAATATTGTACTTATGATGAAATCGCCCCGGAAAAGTCAATGGTTAATGACGACGGCAGCATCAAGCCCGAATACCAATACCTCAACAATTCCTACAACGCAGCAGTACAGCAATATGTAGCTAAAGAAAACAACAGGGTAAATGTTTCTGCTCTGGAGGCACAGGTTAGGGATAAACAGCAGTTAAAGTCGGATATCACTAATCTGCAGACAACAGATTCCGATGCCTGCAGGCAGGCTTTGGAGCGTCTTAGAAATGCCGAGCAGTATGTCAAAGAAATAACTGCACAGGATGCCAAGGTTAATGCTCAGTATGATGCAGCTGTTAAATATGCTAACGAAGATTATGACAGAGTTAACAGAGAACTGACCGAACTTAAAGCGGAGGCCAAGAATCTTACAACAGATATTTCACATGCTCTTGATGCTGATAAGTTAAGCAATGATATTCAGCGTAAAAAGGATGAAATCGAAAGACTAAAGGCTAAGTCTACGGGAACACAGGTAACTGCTCCTGTTGCAGGAACGATTCAGTCTGTGGATTATACTGCCGGTCAGAGCATCGAAAACGGCAAAGATATGTGTTCGATTGTCCCCGACGGAATGGCTATGACCCTTAAAATTTCCGTTAAGAATGAAGAGGCCAAGAAGGTTAAGGTTGGCGAATTTGCCCAGCTTGATAACTCATGGATTGCATCTGATGCCGTAATAACGCTTACCAATATTTCGGATGATCCCGATAACCCGGGCAGGAATTCGATTCTTAAATTCAGTGTCGAAAGCGCAGAACTTAAGCCCGGCCAGTCCTTAACGGTTAATATGGCTTCCGTTACCAAAGAATGTGACACGGTGGTACCTATTTCTGCAATACACCATGATAATTCCGGAGATTTCGTATACGTTATCGAAACCAGAAATTCACCTTTAGGCAACAAGTATTATGCCAATAAGGTTTCCGTTAATAAGATAATGAATGACGATAATTATGCCGGTGTAACAGGATTAACATCGGGAACATATATTATTACCAAATCGGACAGAAATGTTGAGGCCGGCAAACAGGTCAGACTTAATGAGGATGCGGAATAGTTATGAAATTTATTTCTTATGTCAAAAGTATAAATAAGAAGACCCGTATCGGAATTATTGTTTTTGCATCATGTCTGATTGCCTTTGTGATTCTGACTTTAATTTGTGCCAAAAGGGTTAACGAATTTGGCGAGCAGCATATTGCAGATCAGTGGAATCCTCAGGGAAACGGCGGCCAGGTTACTATATTTTTGTCAGAAGATGCCAAGGCGGATATTAATGTTTTTTACCGTTTAAATCAGCTGGTATCCGATGACTATGCTTTATCCAATCCTGCCGCATTTACTGCACAGAGCGATGAAATGTTTCCGGGACCTTTTACCTCTGCATACAGTGCCGAAGGTACCGTAACTATTTCGACAGATGACGGAATTAATTCCGATAATTTCAGAGCCATAGGAATAGGCGGAGATTTCTTCTTTTTCCATCCTGTGGATATGGCCGTTGGCAGATATCTTTATCCGGATGATGTTGGTAAAAACGGTATAGTCATTGATTCCTACACGGCATGGAGACTCTTCGGTTCCTATGATGTTCTTGATATGCCTGTATATATAGGCAAAAGTGCATTTTATATTCGGGGGGTGTATACGGTTGATGAGGGCTATATGGCTCGTAAAACGGGGGCTGACGGCGGATTTGTTTATATGGACTATGATGCATTAAAAGCCCTTGGAAATGTAGGCAGCATAAGCTGCATTGAATTTGCCGGAGATGATGTTTATGAAGGAAATCTTTATAACATTTTGAAGGATACGAGTAAACTCGGATTGCAGGAAAATACCTTTGAAACTGTTAATAATACATCAAGATTCGGAATTGCCAATTTGTGGAAGGTTTTTAATTCCCAGACTGACAGAGTAATGCGCTTTAACAGGATAGTCTATCCTTACTGGGAAAATAAAGCCAGAGCTTATGAAAATATATTATCGACAATGTTGATCATAAGAGCAGTTCTTCTGACAGTAGCCATTGTTTGGCTGATTGTGTTTATAGCACTTAAATATGCCCGCAGAACATGGAGCATAAAAACAATAACAGACAAGCTTGAAGATATAGCCGAAGAAATCAGATTAAAAATGCAAAAGGAAAATCAGGGTGAAGAGGTTTCTGAAGATACACAAGAACAGAATATGTAGTGCCTTTATTATTGCCCTTGTGGCAGTCGGTGTTTTCGGCTGCGGCAAAAAGGCTCAGGAGGATACCAGAAATTTCGTTTTTAGCCTGGAGGATATGCAGCTTGAAGACGGGATTACCTCTGCTTCGGGATTTAAACTCGTAAAAACCCGTGATGAAATTGTTTTTTACGGAACCACGAATCAGATGGAAGAGAATGTGGCTCACTTCGTTTATTATGATAAAAACGGTGAAGTGGCCTTATATTATACGGTTTCGCTGGGCCCTGACAACATGGATAAGGTATGCGTAACCGAAGAAGGGGATGTTTATGCCCTTTTGTGGACCAAGGACAGAGAAAATGTTCCTGCAGATGACACCATGGAAGATGGAATGATGGGGGAAGGTTTTGCCGGACCTGAAGAAAGAACTGCCGAAAACGGATATTATTTTGAACTTGCCAAGATTGATAAAAACGGTGAAATTGTGGTTGATAAGAATGTCCGTGATGACGAACCTGTTGCTGCACTTGAATCATTAAATGATGAATATTCCGTGCAAAATTTCGTATGTGACACAGAGCATATCTTTATACAGACATCAGACAGCATTATTGCCTATGATTATGATCTTAATTGTCTTAATGTTCTGCCCTCACAGATTATTGATAAGAACCTTAATTATGCCAGTTATTTTAATTCAAAGTCCGGAGATTTGTATGCCATGTATACGGACAGCCAGTACAATGTTGTGGTTGGCAAAGTCGATTTGATTACGGGAACCGTTGATAAGGGTGAGAAAATTCCCGGAGCAAAGTACTGGGCAACCATATCAACCGGTGTGGCTAAGGATTTCCTGTACTGTAATAACGGATGTCTTTTTGAATTTAATGTAGGAGATGTGGAGCTTACCAAGGTAATGGATTTTACGGCTTCGGGAGTTCCTACGGATAATATATACTGCGCGGCGGGATTTGATGAGCAGCATTTTATAGCAAGCTATCGCTCGATAAATGACGGTTCAACCTGCATCGGTAATTTCTGTAAGGTAAATCCCGAAGATGTCCGCGAGAAGACCATAATCGATCTTGCTGTAATGGATGACAATGAAATCGTTCGCAGGGCGGTATACACTTTTAACCAGAATAATCCTGATTACAGCATCAGAATTCTTAATTATCAGGCTATGTATTCCGACGGCAACGGAGATTTATCGACGGCAATAAGCAAACTGAATACCGATATTGTTTCGGGTAACATGCCGGATATTTTGCTGGTGGGTTATTCGATTCCCATAAACACTTATATAAGTAAAAATCTTATTGAAGACTTAAATCCCTATATTGATGCCGATCCGGAGTTCAAACGTGGGGACTTTAACGAGCATATTCTTGATGTCTTTTCAAAGGACGGAAAATTGTATTCATTGGTGCCTGTGTATTCGGTAAATACGGTTATGGCTAAAAAGTCGGTTGTGGGTGATTCCTTCAGTTGGAGTATTGACGATGCCATGAGCATATTCAATAACGTGGGAGCCAACCAGTTTTTCGTATGGAAGAATCAGGAAGATATTATTCGCTCATGTATTCAGATGAGCGGCGGCAGATTCGTTGACGTGGAAAAGGCAGAATGTAATTTTAATTCCGATGAATTTAAGAAGGTCCTTGAATTTACCAAGAACTGTATTCCTTCCGGGGATATGGATTATGATTTTATGGTTAAGCAGATGGGAGATTCGGAGAACTGGTTCAGAAATAATAAAGTAATATGCCAGATAGGAAGCGTTTCGGATTTGGTAAATTATGCGTATACACGAAGCGCTACGTTTGGTGATACTGTTGCCTGTATAGGTTTTCCCTGCGACGGAGGAGAGATAGGAAGTTCGATTAATCCAATACTCAATTTCTGTATATCGTCAAAATCCGATAATAAAGAATTATGCTGGAAGTTCCTTAGGTATTTCCTATCCGATGAATTCCAGAATGACAGTGAAATGAGTGGCTACGGCTTTCCCCTTAAAGAAAGCGCATTTGAAGAAAAGTTAAAGAAGGGCCAGGACCCTAACTGTATGGGCTTTTCGTGGAGAGACGAGGACGGAAATGAAATATTCTATCCCATGAATTACTGGGTTAACGGGGAAGAAAGAGAACTTGAACCTCTGACCGACGAAGAAATAGACGACATCAGAAGACTGATAGCCGCTGTAAATAAGAACGGTGAGGTTGATGAAAAGATTATTTCGATTATTCTTGAGGAAGCTAAGGAATACTACGAAGATAATGCCACTATTGATGATGTATGTAAGAGGATTCAGTCAAGGGCACAAATATATATATATGAATGCCAGTAAAATGCCGGATATCTTGAAAGAATTCTGAATGCTTTGCTGACTTTGAATTTCTTTGAAGCAGAAGAGGAAGAAGAATAAAATTATTCATCAATAGCGGGAGTAACTATAATGAGAGACCTTAGGCGGTAAATTTTGAGTATTCTTTATATTGACTTTAATCGGTACTAAAGGCATAATTATAATTGTGTAAAACATATTGATTGCTACGTGCGACCTAAGATTGGTAAAAGGGGGCGAAGGTATGGCAGACGAGCATTTTTGGGATAACGGTGTAAGCAGTATTTCTACTGAGGAGAATTGCAAACTTGTTTTTGAAACAATCAAAGGAGAAAAGAAAACTACTCCGATGATGACCATAGATAAAACATTAAAACTTATGGACGTATTAAAGAACGGACGTCAGACAGTAAGCTGTGAAGCAATAAAAGTCGTTGACGGCGAAGAACAGTCCATACAGTCATTCAAGCTTAATGTTATCGAAGTAGATGGTGAAAAAATAATAATCTGATTTAGAGGGGAATTATTAATCGATAATTCCCCTTTTTTTGGCTTCCGTAATGGCGGCGTAACGGCTGTTTACGCCAAGCTTTCGATAATTTTCCTTACAGTGATATTTAACGGTGTTTTTGCTAATAAAGAGAGCCTTAGCAATCTCATCATTGGACAGACCTTTGGCCTGAAGCTTTAATATTTCAAGAGCGTTATCGCTGATAGAAGCCTGATTATCCGATTCAATATTAAGATATGCAGGGTATAGCTGCATAATGGACTCTACTTCTTCGAACAACTGCTTTTTATAATCCGCATCAGTGTATTTGTAACTGCACTTTTTGAGCATATCATATACGGCGGCACTTTCACGGGAAACAACCCTTATGAAATGATATTCTTCGGCCATGGCAAGTGCTTCGCTTAAGGTAGAATCCCATTTATCCAATCCGCTTCGATATTCCCAAATAGACATTAGAATAAGGCATTCTATCTTAATAAAAGTTCGTTCGCAGATGTTGGAGTAGTACATCATTTTATTAAGAAGCGTATATGCACCGGTCATATTGTTTACTGCCAGATAACACCTTATTTTGCACATATAAATATATCGGTAGAGCACATTAAAATCCTGATTTTCATCAGGTGCATTCTTAAGCCATGCATTTATAGCTTCCGTATTATTGGTAAGAAGGCTGATTCGGCACAAAAGTGTATCAACGTTCTTAAGAAGCTTGGGATTGGCTTCGGGATGCGCGTCTCTGAATTTAATGATGGCATTTTGGGCATCGTCAATATGACCGTGTATCAGATGAAGCTGTGACAGAATTGCCACGGCAACATAACTTAATTCAACGCGTCCACGCATATCGGCATCCATCTGGCCCTTTGAGGCCAATCGCATTATTTCGTAATCGGACTCACCCTTTTCAAGAAAACTTTCGGCAAGTGATAAATCCGGCATGCCGGCACTGGATTTGCCGAATATTTTACGGAAAGGCATTTCCATGGCAGCATAGATTTCAGTGTCCTTTTTACTCCATTCGCAAAAATCCCTGCCTCCGTTCATAAGTGTGGGGCCGTTGCAGGTAAGAGCCCATTCGGGGACTTCAATGCTGCGGTCCAATACAGAGGAAGTCAGATTTTTTAATATGGGTAATACATTTTTGGCCGGCTTGTGTATGCAGGCGATATCAAGATATGTTAAATAGCGTTTTGCAATCTTTTGATTACGGCCCGATAGAGAAGATGCTTTTTCTTTAAGGATACCATACCAGTATTCACTTGCATCTATATCAAGGGCAAGGGAATGAATCATACATACGGCTGCAATCAGTTCCGGATGCTGCATTATTATATCTTTGTCCAAAGAAAGGTATTCTGATTTTAATTCGGTTAAGTAACCGTCAGAGGGATTAAGTCTGGCATTTTCTATAAGGATATCAAGCTGTCGGCTTTTGTTACCTGCTTTTTCGTACAGTTCATATGCTTCGAGAATTTTATTATGTCTTTTGTAGTAGTGGGCGGCAGTATTGTAGATGTCGAATATTCTGTCTTTGGAATAAAGAGAATACATTCTCGTACAAAGATAGCGACGTAAGAGCTCTGCAATACTGTAGACCCCGTTGTTATTAGTTAGGAAACTGTCTATCCTGTTGGATTCCGCAATGAGATCTTCAATATTGTTAACCCCTGTAATTTCCACTGCAAGAGGTATGTTAAAGACCGGAACGGTACTCATCTGAACGGTGAAATTAATAATATTGTCACTCCATTTGGATATAAGTTCATGGTCAAAGTAGTTAAAAAATAACTCCCTTGCACTTTCGCCTATTGTGTCGTCAAAGGGCACTACAGATGAACTTCCGGTGCCTGAAGTCTGCATTCTGTTGGCAATATATGTGATAAACAGAGGATGCCCTTTGGAATACGTAAAAAGCGTAGAAAGATTGTCTTCCTTAAGGCCTGTTATACCATTCTTATTAAGAAGAGATACTGTTTCTTCGAAGTTTAATGCCAGGTCCGATTCACTTATGGTAGCTATGCCTCCTGAAGCACCGGCTGAAGTAATAAGCCATTCGGGACATTGGGCACGTGAAATAAGAATGCACCAGCATAAGGGGTTTTGAAGGATATCATAGATTTTGGAAATCACGGCTTTGTCATTCAAAAAGCCAAGGTTATCAATAACCAAAGTCGATTTTTTGTCGACTTTAAAATCAAGAAGAGCATGGGGGTCTTCCAGCATATCAAAGTAGAAATACTCGGAATTCCACATGACATTACGGATAAAGGTTGTTTTGCCGTATCCGCACATACTGAAAATGTAGACATTCTGTCTGTTTTTTTCGGCTTCTTTAAATTTGCTTTGTGCCAATGAGGGTAATACATATTTTGATTCCATAATGATACCTCCTTAATATAGAATAGCATGACTACCCCCATATCTTCAATCAATACCGAATTTCCCTACCCATATTAAGACTACCCCGCAAAACCACCCCGAAGGGTAGTGTACTTTACCCACCCGAATGATTATAATCAAATTGTTACTAAGGTACCGGAATTATAACTACAACTATGCGCAAAGAAAATATGACTTCCAATGTTAATATTTGTTACGCAGTAGATGAAAATTACGCACCTTACCTTAAGGTTGCGCTGTTTTCACTATTGAAGAATCGTAACAGGAACTATGCTTACAATATCTATATTCTTTATACCGAACTTCCGGAAGCTAAACGGAATGAAATCGCGGCACTGGTAAGTGACGAAAAAGATACGGTAATCAACTTCCTTGATGTAACAGAATATGAGGATGAAATAAATTGCGAGGTAGGCTCTTATTTAAGTAAGGCTACCAATTATCGCCTGCTGCTTTTGTCGGAAGCCTTTGGCGAGTACGACAAAATGTTATACCTTGACTGCGACATTATCGTGGAAGGTGACGTTTCGGAACTTTATTTTAAGGATACGGACGGCATGATGGTTGCTGCTGTGGAAGAAACGGGCTTTAGACAGATGAGTTATTCCAAAAAGGCGGTATTTATTAACGGATCACTTCCATATAACGTGGACAATTACCGTACCGATGCCCTTAAGATGAAATGTCCGGATAATTATTTCAATGCGGGAGTGGTACTTTTTGATCTGCAAAAGTGCAGAGAAAGTATATCTTTTGACAGTGTTATTAAGTTACTTCACGGTCAAAAATATCATTATAACGATCAGGATATTCTGAATATTTTATTCGACGGGCAGGTTAAAATGCTTGATTATGAATGGAATTACCAGAACAATATAGAATTTTTCTGTCATAGGAAGCCTGAGGTTTATGGCAGAATGTACGAGGATGTAAAAAGGGAACAACCGAGAATTATTCACTATGTCAGTTCACAAAAACCATGGAATCATGAGGTAATGCTGGGGGAACGTTACCGTTTGTATGAAGCATTATGTATGAAAGGTTGAACGATGAGAAAACTAAGAAGAGGTATTGAACGTAACCAAAGACGCAAAAAAATAGCATATAAGGCAATAGCAACGATGCTTGCTGCAAGCATCGGTGTTTCTGACGCTACTATGATTGCTTATGCACAGGTAAATGAAGAAAATTCAAACGGTGGAGACTTGGGCGAAGGATCAGATGGAGCTTCGCAGGAAAACACAGAAGAATCAGGTGAAGAATCCAACGGAAATTCCCAGGCAGATGAGAACTCCGAAGAAAGCAGCGAAACCGGAGAAGAAACTGAGGAAGAAGAGTCTGAAGAAGAAACTGAAGAAGATTCTGAAGAAGACGAAGAAACCGAAGAAGAGGAAGATTCTGAAGAAGACGAAGAGGAAGAATCCGAGGAAGAAGACGAAGAGGGCGAAGGCAAGGAAAAGGTGAAAAAGTCTGCGCCTAAAAAAACAGCCATGTTAAGGAGCTTAGGTTCTCAGGCTCCTGAACCTACCCATCAGACACTTCGGCCTGAAAACGGAACTACAGTAAATATTAGTAACGTTAATATTACTAACGGAACAATTGATGTTGAGATCGCCAATAGCGGTACATATACCCTAACAGGTTCCAACGAACGTAACGGAGCTTATGTGGATGTATGCATTAAGGTCGCCTCACAGGCTACGGTTGATTTGTATTTTGACGGATTAAGTATTGTTAATGATGACAGCCTGGTTGATTCAGAGCAAACGACTTCGTATGGTTATTCAGACAGTATAAGTCCGATTGTGGTTGACGGAACAGTTAATCTACATATAAGCGGTGATTCAACAATTGCGGCTGTATCGGAATATTTTACGGTAAACGGAACTCTTAATTTCGTTGGGGATACAGAAGGTGGAACTCTTACTGCTTCGGCGTCTAAAAAATTGCCTAGGCTCATGGAACCAAAGGTTACTGCAGGAAACGGTGAAATCCACTACCGGGGGGGCAAAGTTGTCATTACAACAAGTACAGCGCCCAATGAAGCGTATACGGAAATGTACAGCACATGCAAGATATATTTTGAAAGCACGAACGCGGTATTTGAAGGCAATATTAAATTGAAAAATGTATATACAAGTTTAAGCAGCCTTGATGGAATTAATTGGGGGGACGCTTCATATATACTTTATGATTTGGACGGGAATCAAAAGAACATTGTGAATCTTAGTGGCCTGCCGCGCAATGGGCAGATAATTCAGGTTAATGGAGCAGATGAGAATAAGAATATTGTCAGTATGAATTTGTGTGATGGTTTGTACGTGGATGATAACGGTTCTGTGAATGGACTGATAGTTGGTAGAGATTATAGAAACTATATGTTTGTGCGCTCGGAGGGTAATGTAAAGGGTTATGAGGTATTCACTGGCACTGACAACTCATATAGCGAATTGAATAGCCCGATATACCCGGTTACTTTCCTTGATAAGGATAATGGTAATGCTGAAATTACCAAATACTATGTTGAGTCCGGATGCGGCATTTACTGGCCTGAAGAAAGTGATGACTACACATATACGTATACCCTCGCAAACGACGAAGATGTAGCAAAGAATTCCAAAGTCACAAATGATATGACAATATATGTATCAAAGGACGAAAAGGGTAAGGTTAATATTACGGTGGATGGGATATCCCAAACCGTAAATTACGGAGTGACCTTTGGCTCGCTTGGATTGACGGGATATTATAAGGATGCTTCCACAGGAAAGTTAATGCTTCCGGATGATAGGATTACAGAATCCCGCAACTTTGTGAAGGTAAAGCTTGAAACTCAAACGAGGGATGGCAAGGAATTCTTTAAAATATCATCGAGTGATAACCTTAAGGAATTCGCCGAGCTCGTTAACGCGGGCAGTAGAAATATTAACGGCTATCTTACAACGGATATTACTGTAGGAAGCGACTTTCCCATGATCGGTTATATGCAAATAGGCGGAAGCGGAAATTTTTTCGGAACCGTCGATAAAGACAACAGCTATACGGGAACCTTTGACGGACAGGACCATACGGTAACTTTAAATGATCTAAGTGGTACGGAAGCCAGTGTCGGATTATTCAGATATGTCTCTTCAGGGGCGGTTATTAAAAATATAACGACTAAGGGTAATGTATCGGGCAGCAAATCCGTCGGCGGATTGGTGGGCGAGGCTTTTTGCAACGATGGCGGTGGTGTAACTATTGAAAGGTGCTTTAATTACGCTAAGGTTACTACAACCTACGAAAGTCAGCTGTGCGTCGGAGGTATAGTCGGAATGTTGTCGGCTGTGTACTATGGCAATGGAAGTATGCCCTTAAGAATCAGCTATTGCGGTAATATTGGTGAAGCTTCGAACGGTATTGTCGGAAGCTATGATGCCGGTCATATATATATTTCCAATTGCTATAATGCCTATGAAAGTAACATGGTAGGAACATCATCTGCATCGATCTCAAACAGTTATTCAAGAGTTGCCGATGAAGCAAGAGGAATCGAAAAATCTGCCAAAGCATTTTCAAGCGGTGAAGTTGCATATCTTTTGAACCGGGGTGCTTCTGAAGATAAGTGGCGTCAGACCTGCGGAAGCGGTACACCTAAACTAAGCGGAGCGATGGTATATGCAGGATATGCTGACTGCTTCGCAGAAGAAATGTCATATGCCAACACGCCTTTTACTCATACGGTAAAAGGCCATAATGACACGCACGTTTACACATATGCAGACGGCAAAATTATTGCCGGATGTGAATTCTGTGATACTGATATAACGGCTGATATTTGCTGTGATTCCGAAGAAGCAGGTTCTACTCTGCAGGGTGTTACGGTTACATATTCCGACGAATGGTTGGAGGCTTCGTATCCTAATATTGTTATTAAGTATTCAGCAGAAGAAGACGGAGAATATTTGGCAGACCAACCTTATGATGTGGGAACCTGGTATTTGAAGGCCTATGTGGGCGAAAACCAGCAGGAAGTAGTAATTGATGATACATATACCATTAATCCCAAGAAGGTTATTAAAAAGGATGATGGTGATTCATATACAGCTCCTGTAATAGGCAGCGTTGTAGAAAAAATAACAGGAAGTTCAGCCAATTCCGGTGTTAATGAAACGTATATAAATGGGCTGATCGAACAGATTAATACGTTCAGTCAGCAGAATAAAGCAAATGGCGAAGAAAGTCAGCAGATTATTGAATATAAGGGAAACAGTATCCCGAGTTCATTAATTGAAGCCCTGGCTGCAAGCAAAGGAACCGTCTTACATTACACAGGAACCTATATGGGCAAAAAGTATGACTTCATGATTCAAGGAGGTGAAGATTTCTTCATCAATAAAAATGTAAAATACTATGGACCTTTGTACATTCAGTTCCTTATGACAATCCAAAAACTGCGTCAGATGGGATTAACAAAGATTGTAGCAGCCTTACTTCAGCTTCAATCCCACCAATAAAGGCCTTCGATATAATCGGCATGATTGTTGGTGACAGTCATTTTGTATACACCTTCTACTTTAATGGTGCCCCAATCACTGTCCTTTTCAATCTGAATTAATTTTTCAATCCATTCAACGGCGCTCATGGAGTCTTCTCTGTCATTAAACAAAGAAGGGTCATTGGGCGCCATTTTTGTGTTCTTATCAATAACAATGCTTACCCACTCATCATTCTGGTTACGACCGGACAGGAGAGCGATGCCACGGCTGGCAATTACGTTGTTATAGGAAGCTACTGTAAGTTCAACATCTTCGGTTTCCTGCTTTACTTCCGGATATGTGGCATAAAGGTCCGAAATTGTCGAAACATATATACCGTAGTAGTCGGAAGAGTAGATATCCCCGGAACCTGTGCTCCAGGCATTTATATAATCTCCGGCAAAACAGTCATAGTTAATGTTACCGAATGTAACATCACCTTTTTCGTCCATATCCCTGTAGTTAACCGTAAGAATTCCGTTTTCACGATAAAGGGCATAAGTTATTTCATGGCCCTCGGCTTTAATCTGTTCTGTAAGGTCTGTTGCACTTAATGCATCGATATCATCTATTGCAACATAGGCACCGCCATATTCATAGATCTGGTCGGTGGGCTTGTTGTAGTAGAAATAATAGGGCTTCCACGAGTGACCGCTCATCATATAAAATTCGCTGTCAAAGACTGTATCGTAGCAACTGTCGGTAACAGCAAAATCAATAGGGCTGATCTGTGAAATGCTGCCCAGAGCATCTATTTCGCAAAAGCCTGCTTCGTTATCATATACAGACCATACATGTGTTACATAGTCGGTAACATATCTTTCGGAAGCGCAGGCATACTTACGACCGTCCATTTCCATTAGGCCGTCTATGCCGCCCCAGATTCCTGTGGGAGATTCGTCAAACTCTTCAACATGTTCACCGTTGGTGAAGCATATATGACCTTCATAATCTCCGGAATCCCCGTATTCTTCATCGTCGTATTCTATTTTTTTGCCAACGAAGATAAATGCTTCATATGTACCGTTATTATCAAAATCATCTACAGTTGCAGAGACGATGTCTTCAGCAGCAATGTTGTTGCCGTTATCAATTAAGTACTGAATAAGCATGGCAGTTTCGGGATCATCCTCTTTCTTGGAACCCGAATAAATAACATTCATGCCTGCAACAGGGTTAGCTGATGCAGAATTGTCGGCTTCTTCTTTAGCCTTCTTGTCTTTCTTGTCGGATTTATCCCTTTTATTCTTTTTATCTTTTTTCTTCTTGTCGGACTTAGCGGGCTTTTCTTCCTCTTCGGAAGAAACCTTCTTATTGTCATCGGCATTTTTATATTTGACAAAGTATATACCGCCTAGAACAAGCGCCGCAATTAGAGCGATTGAAAGAATGATAATTGCTATTATTAAGGGCTTGTTTGATTTCTTGTTTTCCATTTTACACAAATCCTTTTTTATGATGCTTATATTGTTACTTTTTCGACAGACTTAAGTCCGCGTTCTCTTTTGAGTTCTTTAGCACGTCCTCTGGTGATATTTGTTTCGATGCAGATATCCTGACCGGAAATGTTGTCCTTCATAATAAAGGATCTTATTTTGTTTGTCTTATCATACATTTCCACAGCTGTTAAATCCTGAGATGTTGTATCGAAGCCTTCTGCGATTATGGCCTTGGCAGACTGCTTATCCATTTCGCGGGCACCTGCACAAACAGGACATGATGCATAATATTTGGCACCCAGATACATAAGCGGGAGATAGTCGATGTGAAAATACTTGGTTACTTTGATAAGAGAGGGCTTGTAGGTACGACCGCACAAAGAGCATGTGACGCTCTCGCCGAAAAATCCTTTCTTGGTACTGATTGTTCTTTGACCGTATACGAAATACATAATTTTGTTCTCCTTTATATTATAACTCCGGCTTTGCGGGAATTTACTTCATTAATCATTGATTGTCTGTCGCGCATGAATCGGGTGAAGAGTTCGTCACTGTAACCTTCAAAAGCGGCAGGTATATGGTATTTAAGAGTTTCACATGCTCTGACCGCATCACCCTGTGCCAGTGTGATTTCATGTATCTTACCTGTTGACAGTAATACCTTAAGCTGCAACATATTATGGTTGGCAGGAGATACGCAACTGTAGAACCATATGACATCTTTTACCTGGCAGAAGTCAATCTTGTTGCTATCTACAAAGAGTATAAATTCGCTGTTAACTTTAACACTTGAATCGCCGCCGGACAGGTAGAGGTTCTCAAATTTGCTGTATGTTCCTTCGTAGTCACCTGTTTCACGACAGTATTTCTTTATATTCTTAAGAGAATCCTTGGAAAGGGTAACTATCAATATAATAAGGCAGGCCAGAACATCCATGGCTGCAAAAGCAAATACGGAACTTCCTATGGCACGGCTACCGCCGATTCGCTGCTGTCTTAAGATGACAGGCGGGAAAATATATTCCAACTCGCTCTGGGTTAAATCTTCATAACCTGCTTCACGAAGCGCATCAAGATAATCCATATAGCAGTCATATTCCTCGCCACTTTTTAAAAATTCAAGACGACCTTTGACTTTTACGGAATCCAGCTGATCCATCATTTCTTCGATGGAAATACCGGGATTAGTCATCTCAAGTTCCATTATTTTGTTCAGGTTATCATACGCTTTGTCATTAGTGTTACCCACAAGCTGGACTGCAATATAGGTATCATCACCGGGAACGAAATAGTCACGCTTGACATCATTGTCAAGAGAACAGAACCAATCCCATACGTATATAATTTCGATTTCTGCCGGGCCCTCTTCAATCAGGTCAAAGGGGGTATTGTTAAGGTCCTGATAGGAATAGATCGGAAGGAAATCTCTAAGCTCATATAGGCAAAGGACAACTCCGATAAGCAGAAAAATAAGTGACCATTTAAGGGTCTTTTTCCTGCTTCGTAAATTAAAATCTTTCATAATAATTTCTCCTCATAATACTTACATCAACGGTAATTATAGCAGACAGAAGGTTTTCTTAACAGAGGAAATCATAGGATACAATCAGCAGCAGGGAGTTATTTAGGGATAATGTTGATGAAATGGCTAAAAATAATATATAATCAGTACGTTAAAATTTGTACACGGGGAACAAAACAATGGATATTTTCAGACGACCGGAATACGAAGAACAGGGTATACTTTTGCGCGGAATGGCAAATATTAATAAAGAAAAGAAAAGTATATTCCAGTGGAATGCTCTTGGATGGGGCCTGGTGGTACTTATTCTGGCAGCACTTTTTGCGGGAATATATTATGACAATAATGCCGGCCCGATTAAAAAATACAGCGGGGGCAGACCTAGATTTGAAAATTATGAAGACTATATAATGACAAGCATTATCAGTGTGGAACGGGAATTTTCTTTGCCTGTTACTATGCCGACGGATGTGGACTCTTATACGAGTATATTACCCTATACTTCGGTTAACACAACATATTCTGTAAGAAAAGAGCCGGAGGATTATGATTACGAGGGCCTCGACTTTGCCAGAATTAAAAGCAGCAACTATAGGAATTCGGTTAGTTTGCCCAAAGATACTAAAATGTATAAGAAACTTGCCGCAAAGGCCGAAGAACTCTTTGATAAGGAAATTGACAGGAGAGTAAAAGAGGCAAGACCCTACGGAATTAAAGCAATTATAGGATTTGCGGTGGCGATGCTGGTGTATGCGGCTGCTATGGTTTTCGTATATAAAGAAACATATAAGAACGGAATGACACGACTGTCATATATTAAAGAAGGTAAGTGCCTTGTAGCTACGGCAACATTAATAGGACGTGAAAAGGTAAGGCGTTATCGACAGACAAATTCATATTATGTTGAGGCTGAAAACGAAGAAGGATTTAATGTCCGGTTAAGAGTTAAATATATGCACTACGACAGTTTTAAGGCGAAGACCCCCTGCTGGATTATTAAGTATCCTGACAGATATGGCGCATATGATGAATACGACATAGTCTGGGATGGCTTACATTAGCGCTTACGGCGGTCTTTACCGGATTTTTTATAGTACTCGGACTTTTCTTTGTACATATTGGCATCGGCTATTTCAACAAGCTCACGGATGGTTGCATTCGTGAGTTTTTCTTTGGATGAAAGGCCGTAAGAAACACTTAATTCGATATCGTTTTCCTGACTCCATTTTTCCATTTCTTTGGTGAAGGCGGATATTACGGAATCAATTTCGGTACCGTTGATTTCAAGTATTGCAGAGAATTCATCACCGCCTATGCGGTATACCTTGCCGTAGTTACCCCATGCGTTTTTAATGGCATCGGCAGCACCGCATATAAGCTTATCTCCGACAACATGTCCCTGGGTATCATTGGCGGCCTTAAGGCCGTTAAGGTCATACGATACCAGTACCAGATTATTGGGCATGCCTTCATCTGCCATTTTGGCAAGTTTATCTTCATAAGCTCTGCGGTTATAAAGCCCTGTGAGCTTATCGGTATTTGCTTCGTAATATAATTTCTTAATTTTAGCAAGGTCATCCTCGGCTATTTTACGACGACTGTTAATATCATACATTATGGCAATAACCATAAGGATAATAACTATAAAGAGTAATGTACCGCCGATTAAAGCCTTCTTAAGGGGCGCAAACATAATGCTTGCATCAACAAGTACAAGCTGCTTCATGCCGTCAACGATAGAATTGTTGAATACGTAATAGTCATATCCGTTATAAGAAAATTCAAAATTTTCATCGGGATTTTCGTTATATTTTGCATATAACATAGGATAGTAGCTGTCTGTTAATTCATTGAAGTGCAAACTTATATTGTCCTTTTTAGAATCGGCAAGAATTATTTCATTCTGGTCGAAAATCAGTGTTTCGAGACATTTATCGTTTACAGTATCGGCTACGAGCTTTTGCATATTTGAAAGCTGAACATCGTAACTTATAACAGACTCCCCATCTGATAAGAGCTTGGCATATGAAATAATAAGATTGCCTGAAATAGCGTCAACGTAGGGGCTTGCAAATGCGATATTACCGTTGTTATTAAGACCGGCCAGATACCAGGGACGTTCCTTGGGAATAAAGTCCGTACCGGGAACCCAACCGCTTCCGTCAAGATATGAACCGCGGAAATATCCGTAAATATCACTGTACTCGGGGTCGAGAGTGGACATAACGGAATTTTCCATATGAAGATAAGTCAGTATTTCGGTATTTGTTCTTTCTTCGGAGAAGTACCTTTCGATAACCATGGCGTCCTCAGCAATCTTCTGACGACGATTTTCGAGAATATAAGAAACATCTTTGTTAAGGCTCTGAACCTCACTGTACTGGAGGCTTATAAGGTTGTTTTTGGATATCTGATACAGCCATGCAAAAAGCGCAGAAATGACAATAATAGATAAGATTAAGAGTGCTTTATATATTTTGTCGGCTGCATTACGTTTATCTAAAGTATATTCGCGATTGTTTTTTTTCATAATTCACTCCGTTTAAATCCCCCCGAATTTCACTTTGTATTTTACATTATTTATTGCGGAATATCTATAACATTAATTAAATTGTTTTCAACCCTATTTTAGCAACCCTTTTACAGAAGTGTTTTTGTAATCTTTACAATTTAATATCTTATAAAAGATATCGCTTACAACTGCCTGATATTTCAATGCATGTTCTTCATCATAGCGTTTGGCATGATAGAAGTAATTAATGCTGAAAGTATCGGGCAGTTCCATTATTTGGGCTGCGTACTGGACAGGATTTACAACTCTCGGGTTTTCGAGCATATCGGGCACAAGACCTATGTGGGCAAGCCTTTGACTTTGCATAATGTCCGCAGTTTCATAAACCACCATGGAGGATTCTGCAGATGAACATACACCTGCGTCCATCATCCAGTCACAGGATGCGTTGCGAATGTTGTTGATGGACTGAAACTTAAGGGCATCGAACAGTTCGCTAAGGGTCTCGTATTTACTAAAATCTATTCCGATGGGAAGATTCTTAAATACGCATCCGAGAGCTTTTTCTCTGACTGCGTCAACTCTGTCGTGGAAAATCCAGTTTATTATCTGCTTATTAAGACCGTCGACTTTGGCTCGTGATAAAAGCAGAGCCAGCGTAATAAGACCATTTCTTGTAAGGCCGCTTCGGGCTTCAAAGTCTTCGAGCACCGACGAAGTGATTCCCGGAAGAACCACGGTATTAATCGGGACCTTATCACTTGGTATATCTTTGTCCGGAGCAAGAGATTTGCTCCAGTTAACTTGGCCGTAATTATCATTTAAGTATTTCTTCGCAGAAGCATATTGGGCAGTACTGTATTTCTCGTTTTCGCTCTTAAGATATGTATAAAAGGTATCAAGAGGAAGTTCATTTCCGTAATAGGCATCAATCAGATTGCTAAAGAGCATCTGGTAAGCGGAGCCGTCTATTATGTAGTGATCCACATTGATAAATAAAAATGCTTCGGAGGGAGTGCGGTATATTTCAATACGGTACAGTGGCTTATTAAATATGTTTCTGTCAATGCACACGTAATCGTTACGTATCTTGGTTAATTCCGATTCCGATACATCATACACTTTGACCGGTGCAAAAGAAGCCGGGTCAATGTGCAACATAAGGGAACCGTCTTCCTCACGGGTGGCTACGGTTGAAAATACGGGGGAATTCTGCATTGCTTTATTCATGGCAAGACAGATTTTCTCGCAGTTAGCCGGGTCGACTATACGAAAGGCCAAAGGAAGGTCCCAACAAATACAGTCGTCTCTGTCGTACTCAAGACTGTAGAGATATCTTTGGGTGGCTGTGAAGTTGTATTTACCCTTGCGGGCAGCATATTCGGCTTCTTCAAGAGAAACTGTGTCGTTTCTGTCGGAAGAAATAATGGCGGCAATCCGCCCGGGAGTACATTCTCTGAAAATATCGTCAGCAGTAAGGTGCGGACAGTTAAGCTTGGCTAAAAGAGCCATTGTCTTAAGGGAATCACCACCGAATTTATAAAAATCATGGTTAATACCAACAGGGGAAATGCCAAGTATCTGCGAGAATGCTTCACATACGGTCCTTTCCGTATCGTTGGTGGGAGCAATATATTCTACTTCATAGTTAAGATCATCCGGTTTCGGGAGCGACTTCTTATCAACTTTGCCGTTGGGAAGAAGAGGAATTTTGTTAAGACGGATGAAGTAGGAAGGAATCATATAGTAGGGAAGAATATTCTGCAATTTGGCACGAAGGGATTCTTCGTCTATATTTATGACGGATGTGTCATTTGCTGCATTAGTATTATCTGCGTAATACAGACAGATAAATGAGTGGGCGGGGTCTTCAAAACCCTTGGCTACACAGTTATCGATTGATGTTATTTCTCTAAAGGCACGTTCGATTTCGGCAGGCTCGATTCTGTTACCGCTTATTTTGATCATTTCGTTCTTACGGCCGAGCAAAACAAGATTGCCGTCGGGAAGCATTCTGCCTAAGTCGCCGGTGTAAAAAATGCCGTCTTTTAATACCTTCCGGGTTTCGGAAGGGAGATTAATATAACCGCGCATGAAGGGATTTTCGAAGGTTACTTCGCCAATCTGACCGGGAGATACCTGAATACCGTTTTCATCAAGCAGATTAATCTTAATAAGTTCGGAATTTGACTTACCAACGGGAACGGAATCCAATGATTCTTTAATAATGTATGTCGACAGCGAAAACAGGGCTTCACTCATGGAATATGTGTTGATTAATTCGGCATTATCAAGGGATATGCCGCCTGCAGGTTCGCTTCCCGTAAATACATACTTAAGATACGGACCAAGGTCACGGCCCAATACTCTTATTATTGAGGGTGACAGGAATGAGACGGTTATTTTGTTTTTAATATAATAATCCTTGAGAAGAAGGGGATTTTTGGCTATGTCATAGGGAATTACGTAAATGGTACAGCCGGTCTTTAACATAACTAAAAATACCTTGACCGACGCTACGAAATTCATAGGGGATATCAGGGCATATCGGGAATCTTCGTTGACACGTTTGCTGCCGGTACCTGACTGACTGTCCAAAAGAATATTACCGTATTCATGAAGTACACCTTTGGGGAAACCTGTCGTGCCCGAAGTATAGATGGCAAAACATGCATCATGGGGAGACGTTTCGGTAAATCCCATAAGCGGCTCTTCGTTCATTATTTCCGTAAAAAGGTTACGGTCGATAAAAAGCTTACAGCCCACGTCGTTACGGATATATTCAATACGGTCGGGGGCATAGTCGTCTTCAACAACGGTAAAGGCGGCGCCTGCTTTCCATACACCAAGAATACAGGTTAGAATATCTATTCCGCGAGGAAGACATATCATAACGAAATCTTCTTTGCCAATTCTGTGATTAATGAGGTATTTATACACTTTGGCCGAAGAAACATCTAATTCACGGCGCGATATACGAATATCGGTTGCACCGTCAACGGCGGCGGTTTTGTCAGGATCGCAGGAAACAAGTTCTTCCCATTTGTTAAGAAAATATTTGATGTCGGTTAATGATTCAAGGTTCATACAAGTCCCTCCGTGTTTCGTGACATTTTAAGGAAGAATTCCTTTTGGTCTTCGGTTATTATGGTTAATGGTTTGAACTGATTACTGTTAATACCAAGGTGGAACATTTTTTGCTCGCGGAATTTAAGGAAGGTTCCGCGCTTAAGGAATACAAGTTTGGGAGTTCCCATGCTTCCGTTAGCGATATAAACGCCCAATGAAGAGCTTGCATTTACGAGTTCTTCGGTTAATATACGTCGGCAATAATCATGTTGTTTGCTTGAAATATGTTCCTCGGTTTCGATAAAGAAAATGTATCTTCCGGGTTCCGAATCCATGTCGGGGTACATACAAAAGTCAATTACGAGAATGCCTGTGCGGCGCTCGAACTGCTTGATTACATAGCTTAGATCGGATTCGGTGAACTTTTCGCCGGCGATAGAGACTATATTTTTCTTACGATATTTAAATTCGATTTCAGGAGAACTTTTATAAAATCCGGTTACCTTAACAACGTCACCCATGCGATAACGGTATAATCCGGACTGGTTAGTTACAACAAGTTCGTATTCCTTGCCGATTTCGAGCTCGTTCATTAACAGGGTATCAGGCTGAGCCTCCGGTGAATTATCGCTTGCCGCCTCTATGGGAATGAATTCGTAGAAGCAGGAGTCGGGAATAAGCACATACTTTTCGTCATAGGGATATCTGGCAATTGCAAATATGCCCTCCGAAGAAACGTAGGACATTGAGTAATAAGGAACGGAATCACCTGTGTATCGACGAAGTTTACGGGCATATGAAGAGAAGTTGCCGGCCCAGATGGCGTTTATGGACAAAAGATTCGGCCATATTCTTTTTATAAGTGTTTCGTCTATTCCCTTTTCGAATTCACGACGAAGTTCGTTGGCTCTGTCGGGATTGGGGATGAGCCTGTCTTTTAAAGAATCGACTATTTCTTCCGAAATGCCGAATTGGGGATTAATCGTACCTAAAGCTATGTCATCCACCAACAATTCCCAGTTTTCGGCAATATACTTCATTTCGTCAAGCAAAGCGGGAATATATGCACCTGTAAACATTACAACGTCCTTTTCTTCAAGGCCGAAACGGGCGTGAAGATAACGAAGCTGAATTCCTGCATTACAGAAAAGAACTTCCTTTGGGGTGGTCATAATACTTTCTAAGTGCGGTATCGAGTTATCGGACAGACATGCTGTTGATATAGAACCATAGGGGATACCGTTCTTTAATTTATTTTTGGTAAAGTCAAGAATCATAAAGCGCAGGCCGGAACGAATGCTTATACCTTTGGACTTATTATAATATTCCTGAATAACTGCTATTTGAAAAGTACTTGAATAGTCCCTGAAAAGCTTCATTCCGCGGTCTGAAACGGGAATCTTTTTGGGGCTGCCGGATGTTCCGGAGGTTTTTGCATAGAATTCTATAGGATATGATGTAATTATATTGCGCTCATTTTTTTCAATCATTCGGTCAATATAATTGCAATAGTCCTCGTAAGTGGTCAAAGGGACGGATTTTGCATATTCTTGGAAATTATTAATATTATCAAAGTGATACTTTTGACCGATTTCGGTGTTTTGATTGTCATGAATGATTGACAGAAGGAGCTTTTGATTTTCACCCGGAGCATCTTCGCACAACTTATCGAAACTGCGCAATAAATCAAAGGATTCGGCAGTTATTTTAGCTACTAATTTCTCGCTGACTGTTTTCCGGTGAATATCCATTAGAGCCCTCCGTTTCGATATGATGATTTTATATCATTATACCTTTCGGATTGTATAAATACAATATAATTTATGAATATTCTGATAAATAGTTGATACGCAAAATACGATGAAAGCAAAATGATTTTATGGCCAACCACAAAATTATAATAATTTGATACAACCAGCCACAATAAAACAGCGTATTTTCGTTTACTTTTTAAAAATATATGGTATGCTTAATTAGTACCTTTGTATTATATTTTTAGTTTTTGTTTGTTGTACTTAAGTGTGTCTTTTAGGAATGCGGAGGATATATGGTAGTAAACGGAACGAATATTGATTTTTTAATAGCTGCATTGGTTATTGAAATGTTGACTATTGCAGCATACAGAGCTATTTTTACCACAAAAACGGTAACCAATTTTGCTTTTGGCAGAATATGTTATTCAACTTTGATTGCAATTATTTGCGATCTGTTGTATCAGTTCTGCAAAGTGATGAATTCGGATATTGTTAATTGGCGCGGAATAGGAAGGTTCTTATTTAACACGTCTATTGTTCTTTTTTCTTTGTCGTACTATACGTATTCCAGAGTAGTTACAACTAATAAAAGTTTCAAAGTGATTAAGAAAATATGGATTGACTACGTTGTGTTCGGTCTTGCCGGATTGATGGAAATAATAAGTGTTATTAACTATTTTACCCATAGTATGGAAGCTTATTATGTTGATGGCGTTAAGACGTACGGATACGGATACGCTGCCATATTTATAGTTCCGTTCTTAATTACGGCATCGGGATGTATACATCAGATAATTCACAGAAGCAAACTGACACGAAATCAGTTGCGGATAGCTGTATCTACAGGAGTGATTTTTAATTTCGCTTCGGTGATTGAACTTGCATTGAATTCGCAGTATCTGCTTACCATGTTCGGACTGTCGGCTGCTGTAATGGCCCTTCTTCTTACATGTGAGACTAAGGATTATTCTTCATTGGTAATAAGTAATGCAGAACTTGAAGTGAGTAAAGAAAAGGCAGAACAGGCCAATCATGCAAAGTCTGATTTCCTGGCCAGAATGTCACACGAAATTCGTACTCCAATGAATGCCATTCTCGGAATGAATGAAATGATAGTTAACGAAGCCGAAAATCCAAGAATTCGTAACTATGCCATAGATGCATACAGTGCAGGAAGAAATCTGCTACTTATTATTAATGATATTCTCGACTTTTCTAAAATCGAAAGTGGCAAAATGGAACTTATTGAAACGCCTTTTGATGTAAAGGGCCTTGTTCGTGACGAATGGGTTATGTTCGATATTAAGGCTAAGGAGAAGAAGCTTAATCTGACTTTTGATATAGATAGAAGAATTCCAAGAACCCTTATGGGTGACGGCGGAAGAATTAAGCAGATTATTACGAATATCCTGGGTAATGCTATTAAGTACACCATGGTGGGAACGGTAGCACTTAATATGGAACTTCTTGATAACGATAATGAAAATGCAACGATTAAGGTATCTGTTACCGATACCGGTCGCGGAATTAAGAAGGAAGATATAGGTAAGCTCTTTGAAGCCTTTGAACGTATTGATGAAAAAGAAAATTCAGCTATTGAAGGAACGGGACTTGGAGTCAATATTACAGCCAAATTACTTAAGTTAATGGATTCGGAACTTATGGTGGACAGTGTTGAAGGCCGGGGTTCTACGTTTTCCTTTATACTCAAACTTCTTATTATAGATAATAATGAAGTGGGATATATTATGCAGGATGAAATGGATAATAAAGCCAACGACATCGGAACTACCAAAAAACTTGTTGCTTCAAAGGCAAGTATTCTGGTGGTTGACGATACGGCAATTAACCTTAAAGTATTTTCGTCGCTTCTTAGAAATACGAAGATGGCGGTTACGGCATCGGAGTCCGGCGAAGAAGCGGTTGCGCTGGCACATATTAATCACTATGATGTTATTTTTATGGATCATCTTATGCCGGGTATTGATGGCGTCGAGGCATTAAAAAACATTAGAGAAGATAAGAGCGGACTTAATAGAAGCACTCCTGTTGTGGCACTTACGGCCAATGCAATTAAGGGCGCTGATGAAATGTACAAAGAGTATGGTTTTGATGATGTAACCTTTAAACCTTATACTCAGGATGAACTGTACAGATGTCTTGGCAAACATCTTCCCCAGGAGTTAATTGAGAATTCGTGAAACGATGAGATTAAACAATAAAATTAAACGATAAGATTTAAATCATCGACAACACTAAGATATTCACTGAATTTAGGATAATTAAAATTGAAGAAATCAGTATCTTCAGGCTTATAGGTCAGATTCCAGAAAAGGGCATGCAAATACCCGAGAAATTTGACCTTTTTTAGATTTTCTTCATAAGCAAAGTCACTTATGCTGCCCATATATTTACGGACGGTAGTATAGAAGAGCTGGCGTGCAACATCTGCTGTAAGATGCATAAATTTCTCACTGTTGCCGGGCTCGTAATCTTCAAAAATAATATAGGTAAAATACATTGCGGCAAGTTCGAATACAGGATTGCCCGTACAAAGCGTATCCATATCAATAAGCAGATATTCTCCGTTTTGAATCATAATGTTTCCGGTATGACAATCGGAATGAAGATAGGTATTTGTACGTTCAAGCTTGCTAAGGAGTTCTTTGGACTTGGCATATTCTTCGGCTGTGATATGGCCTTTGATGACGTCAAGCTTTTCGTTGGCAAAATCAGCCATATTTATTAATTTCTGAGTCGAAGCTGTAGGAACCGTACTGTCTATTGTCTTTAATAAATCGGCATAATCTGTAATATATTCATCGAGTTTGTCGGGGTTATTAGTTATCTGCCAGGTCAGGGTGCCGCCATCGATTGATTCGAATATCACCCCGTATTTACCATCGACTTTAACAATATCGTAGGTGATGGCAGTAGGGATTCCGCTTAAGAATGCTTCCTTGGCAAGGAGCTGTTCTCTGTGAATATTTTCTATTGAGGTATCACGTATGAATACTTTGACAATGGTGTCACCTTCTAACCGGTATACATTTGAAAAATATCCGGAGCCGATTAATTTGGCATTATCAAGACTTATGCTGCGAAGAGTTTTTTGAACGTCAATTATTTTGGTAAAACCTGTTATTTCAAAGGTTTCATAGACATCGGGACTTACGTTTTCAATACTTAACTGATACTCTTTGCTCAGTTTAAGCATCGTTCTTAAACCTATACTTGAAATATAAGTTACATCTGAAAAATCAATAACCAGATTGTCAAAAGAAGAATTATTAATCTGTTCAAAAATAGATTCTTCGATTGCAGGTATGGTTGTTGTATCGAGTTTTCCTTTAAGTGAAACAGTAAGCGTATCGGTATTCATAAAATCCCTTTCGTAGATAGCGTTTATGTATTGATTATAGCATATTTTTAAAAGTATTGATTTTTGAAATTACGGGTTGTATAATTCGTAAAATAATATTTAAGTTTTGAATTGCGGAAATTAAGTTTTACATTCGGGAGAGACTAAATGTCATTTACGGAAGAAAAGAGAGACTCGGTTAAAAAGTATATACTTTATAAAATATCGGAAGATGACCCGGAATTCATATCAAAGGCTCAGGAAATCGCGGGAAGCTCGATTACGACAATTAAGAACTATATTAAGGAAGCTGTGTTGCTTAATCAAATCGCACCCAGCGACAGGGCTAAATGCGGATATGTACCTGTTACGACAGGGCGGGAATTTAGCTGTTCCATTGATGAATATACCGATGAGAATGTAATTTATACGGATTTTGTTAAGCCGATTCTTGATAATGAAGATGGTCTGGGTTCAAATGCAAGACATATAATCGAATATGCATTCCTTGAAATGGTTAATAATGCAATAGAACACTCGGAGGGAAAGAATATTAATATTTCGATTATTACCGATCCCGTTAATGTGTCGGTGGTGATTAAGGATGACGGCCGCGGTATTTTTAAGGTGGTAGAGGAATATTTTGCCGATGCCGGTTCGCGGGTTGATTCCTTAACGGAACTGTATAAGGGGAAGATTACGACGAAAGCCGAAAATCATTCGGGTGAGGGCATTTTCTTTACATCAAGGATGGTAAGTGAGTTCGGAATTATATCGGATAACCGTGTACTTTCCGGCGGTGTGAACCAAATATTCAAACTTAAATCATCACAGCTTGTTTCGTATTTTACATCATTTAACCAGATAGGAACCATGGTTGTATTTAGGGTGAATAAAGATATGAAAGTAAGTACAAAAGAAGTATTTAATAAGTATTCCGATGAAGACGGATTTAATATTACGCATATACCCGTATCATTAATATGCGGTTCGCTGGGTCCGCTTTCCAGAGCTCAGGCGAGGCAGATATGTTACAGACTTGAAGAATTCAATGAGGCAATTATTGATTTTGACGGCGTGGATGATATGGGACAGGGCTTCTCGGATGAAATATTCAGAGTGTATGCTACGGCACACCCTGATATTAAACTGCGTCCTGCTAATGCCAATATAGATGTAATAAGGATGATTAAGCATGTGGGCCGAGGCAATCTGTGCTCAAATGTGATACTGCCGAAATGGTATTGACTAATTCTATCGGTGTGATATAATCGCGACAGTTTGTTATTAATGTTTAATGAGAATTATGAAGATAAGATACTTTAGCAAACAAATGAATAGGGTATTAGCCGGGGCAGTAATGATTGCTGTCGTATTTGTGCTGCTATTTTCGGTAATGTTCTTATCAGGTCACGTGCACCATCATTGCGAGGACGAGGACTGTCCTATATGTATGGTTATGGCCCAGTGCTCCGATAACATTAAAACATTAAGTGCTGCAATTGCGTTCATATGCTGCGGCTTATTGCTGATTGCACCGATTCTTAACATCAGAGCCGTGTCAGGTTCCGATTCTGTTACAAATTCACTTGTTTTCCAAAAGGTAAGAATGAACAATTGAATCCTTCACCAATAATGTGATTATGACTCCGCGAATATACGGAGTAATTTGTGTACCTATTAAGTTAAACAGGTTTATTTTAGGTACTTAAATTTTAAAAATCGAAATTGTCCCGGTCGGATAATCTTTTGGTAGGAGCAATCTGGTGATATGTCAAGAGATATTTTGAAATGATTTTGATATGGTTTTCTT
>JAZUIS010000031.1:0-41598 GCA_045642345.1 Lachnospiraceae bacterium | reverse complement strand
CCTTTTAGTATGATGTACAGATTCATTTACCATTTGATTTGTACTGTGCCTATTCAATGGTAGGATTTTACGCTAATTAGCAATGATTCAACCATTGATTCGAGAATTGCATAAATTGGATGGTAAGTTTTTTTGGGGTCTTTACCATTTATTGTATGCAGAATTAAATTGGATGGTAAGTTTTTTTTGAGAGTTACCATATGATTTGCGATTACTTCTATATAATGGTAATTTTCAGGGAGTAGACAAAAAAAGTATACCTTTATAATTATATATTTATCTCCTAATGGTAAATTTGAAAATCAATTGCTTTACTTACCATGTTTCCCCTGCCTCGATATTTGTAAACTTGAAATTTTCAATCCCAATAGAAAAAAACAGAAATCGTTACCCTGTAGATTGCGTCGCACGTCACACAAGCAAAAGCGGCCTGCCATGCAAGCCGCTTTTGTAAATTCAAATTAGTAACCTATATTTGCTCCGTCAACTCTTTAAATTTAGAGAATTTTGTGTTTATTCACAGCTCTTTTTGTACTCATTGCTCATAGCATCCTGGAGCGTTGAAAACAATTCGCTGTATCGCAGATTGTATATATCAAGCTTAAGAGCCTTAACGTACAAAGATAACGGAATATCATGTCCTTCCCAGGTAATATTCTCACCGTTGTGAGACTTGATTTCCTCGCATATTTTGTTGGCATAGGCTTCATCCTGAGAATCCGTTAAAATTACAAATTCATCACCGCCGATGCGGAACACCAGATCATTTGGTCCGCATGCATTCTCCATTCTCTTAAGAGAAGTAATAATCGCCAAATCACCTGCTTGGAATGAAACCTCATTAATCGGCACCAGCGACTTAATATCTCCAACTACGAAATAGCAGTCCTTACGCTCTCTTATACAATCATACAATTCACTTATATCAACTTTTAATCTGTCACTCATATGTTCGTCCTCCATTAAATCACGATCCGGCCTTATAGGCGGAAAAAGTTCATACTTAGATGGGTTTTTACGAAACTCAGAAGGAGACACGTGCCATACACCTGTAAAAGCTCTGGTAAAGGCTTCATTACTTCCGTATCCGTAAGTGACACCGATATCAAGTAACGATTTGTCCGGGAATTTCCTTATTTCCTGGGCAGCCTTGCTCATCCTTCGTCGAATTATATAAACCCTGATGCTAATGTTGTTGAAATACTTAAACAGTTTCTCAACAGTGGACTTGGAACAATACAAATGGTTTGCCACATCTTCAGTTTTGATGTTTTCCGTCAGGTTGTCTTCAATATAACCAAGAGCACCTACCAGAAGTTCAATAGTTTCCATCCGAATTCCTTTCCTCGACAATTCTGTTGTACAGATTTAGTTCACCGATAATTCTGCTGTGTAAGAATTCTGTCTTGCATTTCAAATAAACATATACGATATCGTAATATTAATGTAACACGAATATAAATCCCGTTCTTGATAATTTGAGTAAAAATGTTTACCCTTCCACCGGCAAATAATACTTCCCGGTCTTCTTGGCATTCTTAATAAATCTGTCCGCCTCATCAGATACTTCTTCAATAAGGTCCGTATCAATATTATGTCCGCAATTGGTATACAATACCATCTTGCAGTGCGGCAAACAATTCAAAGTTCTCATCATAAGTTCCGGGGTACTTATCGGATCATCGTTTCCTCCTATATAAAGCACCGGTACCGTGATGGTTTTAAGTGCTTCACACAGGTTTTCCTCTGTTCCGAACCGCATCATGGGACGTCCGTAATCAAGCCTTGCTTCTTCCGGAAATGATATCTTTGTCCCCTCCGAAATCCATTGGTCGCGATAATCACGACGTTGCTTGCGGGCTGTGTCGTTGTCTATAGGCAAATCAAAGGGTGGAACCTCCTTGATAATTCCCTGTTCCAGCATTTGTCTGTATGACATGGTGTCTTCTTTAAGGCTGTGGGGTCCTGCAACAACCGCAATGAACGCATCTACCCTGTCCTTAGCCTGAAGCATCAAATGCCAGCCCACACCCGCGCCGTGTGAGGCTCCCATGTATACGAACCGGTCGATTCCCATCTTATTTGCAAACGCAACTACGTCCGATGCAAAGATATCATACCATCGCTCTTTGTAATCATCCGTAATGAGGCTCGACGGATGAAAGCCACGAAGAGTAATGCAATACACATGATAACCAAGTTCAGCCATCCTCTGTTGCATACCACGGTGATAAAAACCAACCTGCGCAGAAATGACAATATTGTCACCTTTTCCGTATTCTTCGTAGTACAAAGATATACTATCATCAACCTCTACATAACCTGTCTTAAGATAACCGCCATGTGGTGCATACTCACGCACTCTTCCTGCAGAGCCCCGGTTAACTTCATCTATCCATCCCGTCATACCGCGAGGAAGTCTCTCATCCATAGGAGTTCCGTCATCAAACTTAAGATTAGACTGTACCGCATTCATAAGGCAGTGCTGTCCCATTTCAAAACCTGCATTAATCGATGATATTCCATGGTCACCGTTACGCACCCATTCCGGCATGAAAATAAAGCAGTTCTTCATTGCTTTTAAATTATCAAGTATCGGCGCTATTTCCTCATCATAGGGATGAAACTCATCTTTTTGTCCTATTGCGAAAAACAGTTTCACATCATTCTCATCAAGCTTATTACGTATATCTTTGTCCGGAATATAGGTTGTTCCCACAGGAATAAGCGCATTAAAGAAGTCAGGATAATTCTCACCCATTCGCATGGTCATAGTAGCACCCGAAGAATTGCCGAATAGGAATTTGTTGCCGACGCCGTCGGTATGCTTATTAATGAACTCCTTAATAAGTCCGTATAACGGTCGGACATATTCCTCGCACCAGGCACCTTCAACATGTTCCTCACCCTGATATTCATTGGCTACAGGCACCAGAATATACGCACCGCCAAAATCTGTCTGATATTCAGGAGAAGCATAAAGTTCCGCGCCGGTATAATTAATACACGTTGTACCCACCAGTGCGTTACTGGTTCCGTGCAAAAATATAAGCAAAGGATATTGCATGGCGTTGGAATCCTTAATGCTTGAATCTCGTTTAGGATAACCATGTTCGGTACTCGCAGCATATTTCGGATATCCGTGCTCGGTGGGGTCATAGAAGTAGTACTTCAGCGTATTATACTGAGGGTCGCCATTTCCTATGTATTCGTCTTCATGAAAATCATCAAAGAATTTACCGACCTCGTATGTCGGCGCTGTCGAAACAAAATCACCCTCCGGAATTAAATCCGCCCAGGGAGAAGTAGGTGTGTCAGCCATAGTGCCTCCTAATATTTAATAGAATTCTGTTAGTAGGTATTCTGTTGCATTTACAATATACTCTGCCAGATATAATATTCTTTTTTGGATATAATGTATTCTGACGGTATAGTAAGTTAATTATAGCAAAAAAGTAAAAGCGTATACACTTTACGGATATAAAACTATCTTTCATTGTCTAATCCGTAATTTTATATCTACTCCAGCGTGTTTTACGGATATAACTTCCTTGTTGACTCATATATCCGTAATTAAAGGCTGTTGTCCGACGAATATTACGGAGATTTCTCTAATTTTGACTCATATATCCGTAATCCGAGATAGTGTATGACTCTATATTACGGATAAAATACCGCCTTTTATTACTTAATCCGTAATCCAGGATAGTGTATGACTCTATATTACGGATAAATCAAAGTTTTGTTCCGTTTTCTCCGTAATATAGCATATCACATGGCAGATTATTACGGATATTATGTACATATCTGTCTCTATCTCCGTAATCAACACTTGATATAGGGCATATTTTACGGATATTCTCCTCATATCCGCTTTAATATCCGTAATCACCGCGCAATATGGTTGATACTTTACGGATATTCACCGCAACATAGTTCCTTTCACCGTAAAATATGTTGGAACAATATCCTTCTCCGTAAAATATGTCGGAATGATATATGTTGGAGCGATATATGTTGGAATAAAATAAGCGGAAGTAACGTACGTTGAAGTATAACGCTCGGAATAATAGATCCAAGTAATGTACTTTGAAATAAAATATATGGAAGAGAATATACATGAAAATAAAATGCACTATTATAACAAATGCATGATTTCATAATATATGATAGAATTTTGTCTTGATAAGCTTTTAAGTTGAAAGTGTCGTAAATTTTAAGTTATCGGAAAGTAGTGTGAGAATAAAATGAAAATTAAAAGTAAATCTATTTTATGTGTCTTGCTTATGATTAGCATGCTAAGCGCCTGCAGTTCAACAACTTCAGATTTTAGCGGAATCGCAATGGGCGATAAACATTTTAGGAAGGCCAATATGGGAGATTCCGTAGCCAAGGTTATGGCATCGGAAAAGGGGGATTTCGTAGAAGAAATCACTGCAGACAGCGAAGAAGGAAAAAAATATTTTGCCGAAGGTGCGGAAGGCACCGTACTGATATATGAAGATTCAAACGTATCCGGACATAAAGTTAAAATCCTGTATGTTTTTTTAGAAGACGAATTAATCGGTGCGGTAATGGCATTTGATGCTCTCTATTCCAAAGATTTGTATAAACAGTTATCCGAATATTTCATAAGTGAATTACCTGAATCTGCAGAAGCACCGCTTTCTGCAGCCATAACTTTCAAAGAGGCACAATACTGGGAAATAGATGACGTGGCTTTCGAAGTTCTTCTTTCGGGCAGCAACATCGTTATGGTTGAAGTTGCTACCAAACGTTACTTTAACCAATTGTTCTAAAATCAATAATAATCATTAGAACATATACAGTTATAACAAAAAAGACTTCCCATATCATCTGAGAAGTCTTTTAGCAGCGGTACAAGGATTCGAACCTTGAAATGACGGAGTCAGAGTCCGTTGCCTTACCGTTTGGCGATACCGCTATATTTGAAAACATTATATCTTTGTACAAAAATATATGTTTTCGGTGGGTTGGGCTGTTCGCATTTCTTGCGTACCTTTGGTATTATACACAACTTATTATTTATGTGCAAGTATTTTTTATATCAAAAGTTCGCTTAATTCAAACCATTTTGGCAAACTCAACATTAGCTTATATGTTTTCACATTAATCATTACTAATTTTTGCCTTTAATTCTTCCAGGCCCTTGATTACCTTATCACACCATGCATCGAATTCGGGATCTTCTACCTGACACTCCGGATGAGAAAGTACATAGTCTATGGTTCTTCCGATACCCTCTTCAAATCTTATGTTCATATTAAGGCCCGGAACAGCGTGCTTTAATTTCGCATTATTAAATACAACTGAGTTCGCCTTATCACCGATCAATCCGCCTTCGAAGTCATAATCCGAAACATCAGCCAAAAATCTTGAAGAAACATAGTAGGGCTTAAATTCAACGCCCAATTTACGGGCAATTGTTGAATAAATCTGATTCCAGGTAAGGGTTTCGTCATTGGTAATCTGGAATGCTTCGCCGATTGCATGGGGATTATTAATAAGACCTGTAAAGCCTTTTGCAAAATCCTCATTAAAAGTCATATGCCATAATGAAGTGCCATCTCCATGAATAATAACAGGTTTTCCTTCAAGCATACGTTTAATAACCTGATAAGAGCCTTTAGCACCATGAACGCCCAGCGGTACCGAGCGCTCATCATAAGTATGAGACGGGCGAATGATAGTAACCGGGAAGCCTTCTTCGCGATACATTTTCATGAGGAATTCTTCACAAGCAATCTTATTACGTGAATACTCCCAATAGGGATTAACAAGTGATGTTCCCTCTGTAATTACATAATCCTGCACAGGCTTAGCATATGCAGAGGCTGAACTGATATACATATACTGATTAGTTATATCTTCGAACACACGGTAGTCTCTTTGAACCTGTTCGGGAACAAAGCCTATAAAATCACAGACAGAATCAAACTTCATGCCTTTAACAGCAACCGCAAGAGCCTGCTCGTCATTTACATCACATACAATATTGTGAAGATTGGGATACGAGCCCAAAACATCATTTCTGTTGCCACGATTTATTAGATAAAGATCATGACCTTCCTTAAGCAATTTGCGTGAAATCGCTGTACTAATTGTTCCTGTTCCGCCAATAAAACATATTTTCATAGTGTAAGCCCTCCCAAAATCAAATTCAGTTTTCGTCAGAATCTTTTGCCTTTCCGACAATTAGGTTGCATATGATACCAAAAATAAGCGCAACCGCAATCTCGGTAAGTGTCACATTACCTATAGTAAGTTCCAAGCCGCCGACACCGGCAACAAGCACTGCCGATACAATATATATATTTTTGTCCTTATTAAAATCAAGGCTCTGAATCATGACAAATCCGGATACACAGATGAATCCGTAAAGGCCGATGCAGATTCCACCCATAACGCAGGAAGGAATCGACTCCATGAATGCAACTATAGGAGTAAGGCATGAAAGAATCATACATCCAACAGCCGTTACAGCCGTCGTAATAGTAGATGCATTTCGACTAAGTGCAACACATCCGATTGACTCGCCGTATGTTGTGTTCGAAGCTCCGCCGAAGAACGCTCCCACAATGGAACCTATTCCGTCTCCAAGAAGAGTACGCGACAGGCCCGGATCTTTGAGAATATCACGTTCAATAATACTTGAAAGATTCTTGTGATCCGCAATGTGTTCCGCGAAACCTACAAAAGCAACAGGCACGAACGCAACCAGAAGCGTTATTAAGTACGAAGCATTTAATTCTCCGAAGCCACCCCAGGCTTTCAGGAATACAAAATCCGGAATATTAATAAATGTGGACAAAGATATACCGTCCGCCGCTAAATATCTTACATAAACATCAAAGTCAATTATCAGTAAAGAGCGCATTTGGCAAACAGTTCCGATAACGGTAAAAATAAGAGCAACTCCGTATCCTGCAAATATTCCCAACAGGAACGGAAGAAGTTTAATATTCTTCTTGCCATATGCAGAAGCTATCATAGATACCGCAAATGCTATAATTCCGCACAACAAAGCAATCCAAATAGAAGCTACAGGCTTCTGGATTTCAGAAGTAATAATATTTGGAATACCATCTATAACTTCAACACTGTATTCCGTTACCGTTTCTGTAACGCCGCCTTTAAGGATGTTACCGATAGCTTCCGGCGAAAGTGTTAATCCGATAAGCGCCACAGTAGGACCAATAACTGCCGGCGGCATAATTTTATCAATCCAGTTTGTTCCAAAAAGCTTAACAAGAAGACTTAATACAACATAAACAACTCCGGCAAAAATAACTCCGATTATCAACCCCAAATAACCAAGCGCTACGGAAGTGGCTCCACTAAATGCCAGAATCATCGATTTAACAAAGGAAAAATTCGAGCCTAAGAAAACAGGGCTCTTACGTTTCGTAAACAGAATATAAACTAAGGTTCCCGCACCTGCACCAAATAATGCCGCAGACGGCTTAAGACCATGTCCCACAACCAGCGGTACTGCTATAGTTGCGGTAACCACCGACAATATCTGTTGAAGAGCAAACATTATTACTTGTCCTGCTTTTGGTCTGTCTTCAACCTGATATTCCATCTTCATATTTTTATCCCCCAAAACAAAAATAAGGTGTGTTTTATTAAACACACCTTAATAATATCATACGAGATTATCTCTACACTATAACAATTACTTTTTTTCTTCGCGTAATCTTTCAATGAATGCTGATATTTTTTCCATCGCGAATTTAAGTTTCTCGATAGAATATGCATACGAAATACGCAAGAAGCCTTCACCGGAATCGCCGAAGGCTGTTCCGGGAACTACAGCAATTTTTTCCTCATTAAGAAGACGCATAGCAAAGTCATCGGAAGTCATTCCGAACTCCTTAATGCAGGGGAATACATAGAATGCGCCAAAAGGTTCGAAGCACTCAAGACCCATTTCTTTGAAGGCGTTCAATAAGAAACGACGTCTCTGGTTGTAATCCTCTCTCATCATGGCTACGTCTTCATCACCGTTCTTAAGTGCTTCAACAGCAGCATACTGGCTTGTTGTAGGAGCACACATAATAGCGAACTGATGAATCTTAACCATCTGTTTCATAATAAGTTCGGGACCGCATGCATAACCAAGTCTCCATCCTGTCATTGCATAGGCTTTCGAAAATCCATTAATCAGGATAGTTCTTTCCTGCATTCCGGGAAGGGATGCAATTGATACATGCCTGCCCTTATATGTAAGTTCTCCGTATATTTCATCTGAAATAACGAATAAATCATGCTTGATAATTACTTCTGCAATAGCCTCAAGGTCTTTCTTTTCCATAATGGCGCCTGTGGGGTTATTGGGGAACGGAAGGACTACTATCTTTGTTTTATCCGTAATAGCCTCTTCAAGTTCTGCTGCCGTAAGTCTGAACTCGTTCTCAGCCTTAAGGTTAATTATTACAGGTACTGCATCTGCTAAAATAGCGCAGGGCTCATATGAAACATAAGAGGGCTGCGGAATAATGATTTCCTCACCGGGATTAATCATAGCTCTAATCGCCAAATCAATAGCTTCAGAGCCACCTACCGTAATAATTATTTCTTTTTTGACATCATAAGAGATGCCCTGAGTCCTTTTAATATAATTATTTATTTCATTTCTAAGTTCAAGAAGACCTGAGTTAGAAGTATAGAAGGTTCTGCCCTTCTCAAGAGCATAAATACCCTCATCTCTGATATGCCAGGGTGTGTCAAAATCCGGTTCACCAACACCAAGGGATACAACATCATCCATCTCAGCAGCAATATCAAAGAATTTACGAATTCCGGATGGCTTGATGCCAACAACTTTATCTGCTAACGGATTTCTCATAGTGACATTAACTCCCTGTTATCCTCATATTTTTTGTCAAGGATGGTACCGTGATCCTTATATTTGCGAAGAATGAAATGTGTTGCCGTGCTAAGCACGCCTTCAAGTGTGCTAAGTTTATGCGACACGAAGCTTGATACTTCCTTTAATGATTTGCCCTCAAGAGTAATCAGCAAATCGTATCCGCCCGAAATAAGGTAAACGCTGTTAACTTCGGGGTATTTGTATATTCTTTCGGCAAGATTGTCAAATCCCTGACCGCGTTGGGGAGTAATACGTACCTCAATCAAAGCAGTAACCTGCTCAATTGATGTCTTTTCCCAGTCAATCATTGTATGGTATCCGCAGATGATGCCCTCGTCTTCCATGGCCTTAATTTCATTGGCAACCGTAAGTTCATCGGCTCCCAGTCTTACAGCCAATTCCTTTATTTCAATTCTGCTGTTCTTCTCCAGCACTGATAGAATCTGTTCTCTCATAGTATAACCTTCTTCCTAATTTAGTCTTTAGTTCATCTTTTCTGATATGAGGAAGAAAACCCCGTTCGTCCTCATTAATAACTATCTTATCATTATCTTTGGTAGTTGTGCCAACAATTGTTGCGGGAATTCCGTTTTTTTCATAAAATTCCACCGCTTTTTTACCGTCTTTAGCCACAACAACACTTGAGTATCCTGCGTACAAAGCGTATGGGTTTACGCCGGTAAATTCACATATTTCCACTGTTTCCTGTTTAATGGGGATATCTTTGATATTAATTTCCAAACCGCATTTTAATTCACGTGACATTTGGAACAATGCTTCGAAAACACCAAACTCAGTATACTCTTTGGAATATATAACGTTCTCATCAGACAACTGAGAATCACTACTATTCAAATAAGAATCAAATTGGCAGGCCTCATCAACGAGCCATTTAGGATAACGGTTTACCAAATCATCTCGATACTCTCGTGCCAGAATGGCAGTCCCTCGAATACCTATGTAACGGGTTACCAGTACATCCATTATTCGGCTCCTTGTTCCTGCTGTGCCGCCAGGGCAGCCTCATAAGCCGCCAGCTGATCATCCAAAGAGGCCTGAGCCTGACCATTCTTTATACTGTTCGCCGCATTCTTCACGGTATCAAGATCACCTGAAGCAATGGCGCTGTTAAGGGCTGCGGCGGCGATAGGATCTTCCGTAGCAGTACCTACAGTTATATATTTCGGAGCAGGATTATAGGTGCTCGTATTAACAAGTTCACGGGTTGTCTCTCCGTTTTGAGTAACAACCTTCCAAAGATTTGCTTTATAGCCCACATGGGCAGACTGTGTACTTACATAGCCTGCAGGCTGACTAGGATCCTGAATATATACGTCTGCCGGAGGATCCGTTCTTGAAATAACTTCACTTTCGTAAGAAAGTTCTCTGTCCGCAGGACGTGTTTCATGTCCGTAAATAGTAATATAAAGGTGTTTATCTTCGGTAGTATATGCATCAATATAAATCGGTGCATCCGTATTATTCTTAAATTTAAAGTCTGTTCCTGCGCTCTCGGCAATAGTAGCATCTCTTGCAGGATCAACATAAGTAACTATCATACCGTGATTACGGCGCTCTGTTACCTCGAGTTCTGCCATAAGCACAGCATTATATAAAGTAGATGAAACCTGGCAAATACCACCACCTACAGAATCTACAACCTGGCCTGACGAATATGCAGCGGCAAGCTGATAACCGTTATCATTGGTAAAGGGCTTAACATGATCATAAAAAGAATATTCTTCACCCGGATAAATAACGCTTCCGTTAATAAGAGCAGCACCGTTACGCACATTGGCACTACGGGAAGACGAAGAAGTTTTAAAACTTGTGTTATAAGTACCGAGGGGATCCTTAACCAAAGCAAGATCAGCAGCAGAACCGTTAGGGTCGTCAACCTTAATTGTTAACTGATATGTCGTATTCTCTCCGCCCCATTCACTCTGAACGAAGTTCTCAAGGCCTGATGCAGAGGCATCCACATCAAGAATAAGGCCTGTACGACCTTCTATTATCTCGAAACTTCCGCTTTCAAGAGAAACCTTGCCGTCCATGGCCTCCTGATTATATATTGAACACTGTTCTTCAAGAATTTGACGAACAAGCGCATCATCTACAGAAAAAGCTATATCGTAAATCTTGTTCGTATAGTCAAGATCCTTACGCATTTTATATCTTTGTACAACATTACCGCTATGGCCGTAAGAAAGAGCTTCATCTATTATTTCGGGATTGCTCCATTTAATTCCGATATCGGCAGGAGTAATCGTTACCTCATTATCATTAACCGTATATAAAGTTATGGTTCTGTTGGAAAGCTCGGAAATATAGACATTAATTGCTTCAGCAGCTTCCTGCTCGCTAAGGCCTCCAAGAGGGATGTTTTCGGCATAAATTCCCTGAAGAACGGTGTCTGAAGAAATATTCTCAGCACAGCAAAAAACAGGTGAAATTGCCATAAAAATCACACCCGCGCAAAGTCCGTATACAGTTGTTAACAGCCTCTTTAACATAGTCTGCCTCATTGCCTTAGGGCATCAAAGATGCTATAGTTGGTATAATCATTGCAAGGATAAGAATAAGTACAATAACAATCGATGCTACTTTTCTACCCTTTTTATTGTTAAAATTTAACATATTTTTTCACCTTTTTTGGTAAATCTTTACTGAAAGGAATTATATATGAAATACCCTATCTTTGCAAGTGTTGTAATATTTTGTTTAACACTTATGTATACGATTCACAGACAACGCGATAAGGAAGCCGAACAATATCAAAGTTTCTGGGATCGTGAGGCTAAGGCTAATTCCACAAGACGTAAAAGTCTGGACGATCTTAACTATATAACAATACCTTTTGAGACGCTCCCGATGGATACTTTAAAGGATGACCCAAAGGTATCCGATTGTCACCACACACTGAAGAGTATATCGGAATCTCCCATCGTAAACTTTACAGGTTTAACCAATACAGATCTTAAATTAAAATACGGAGCCCCGAACATAGACAGGCTCATGGCATATGACCAGGCCTATACAACTTTGGCCCGTACCCTTAATCAGTGGGCACACTGTTTATATGAGAACGAATTCGTTGACGAAGCAAAAACCATTTTGGAATTTGCTATGGAAACTGACACTGACGTCAGTTCTTCCTTTGATTTGCTTGCAAAGATATACTCTGATGAAGGCAACACGGACAAAATAAAAGAGTTAATCACGAAAGCATCCGAAATCAACTCCCTGATGAGCCGTAGTATTGTAAGTAAGTTGGAAGCATATTTATCAGAGCCGGAATCATCCAAGCAAGCTGATTCCTAATTCTTACCGTAAGTGGATTTATTCGAAGTATTTAGTGCTTCTTCTCATACTCTTTGCAGCTTCCCTTAAGGAAGCACTCCTTACAATTCGGATTGGGAGCCTTACATATGGTTCTGCCCAAAGTAATTAAATCTATATTCCAAAGGATCCAGTGGTCCTTTGGAATTTTTTTCATCAAATCAAACTCTATCCTTACAGGATCCTGTTCCTTGGTAACACCCAGCTTATTTGATATTCTTTTGACATGAGTGTCAACTACGATACTTGGTTCATGATAAATATTGCCGCGTATTACGTTGGCAGTTTTACGCCCAACACCGGGCAAAGATATAAGTTCATCAATATCCGAGGGAACTTCTCCGTTGTATTTAGTAATAAGTTCTTTTGCACACTCAATTATGTTCTTTGCTTTATTATGGTAAAAACCTGTTGAATGTATATCTTTTTCCAGTTCGGGCAAAGATGCCTCGGCAAAGGCCTCAAGTGACGGATACTTAAGGAACAAATCCCGGGTTACAATATTGACACGCTCGTCGGTACACTGCGCGCTCAAAATTGTTGCAATAAGCAGTTCATATGGTTTCTCATAATGAAGAAAGCACCGAAAATCGGTGCCGTATTCTTCATCAAGTAATTCAATTATCCGGGAAACTCTGGTTTTAATATCCATACTGATTTCCTCTGTTACCTAAATTGAATTCCGGTATCTGTAATCCTTAGTCTGTTAGGAATTATCAGGTTTTCCAGAATTTTTTCTTCTTATCTTTATCCGAAGAATCATCCGATGCGCCTGCACGGGAAGCGGCATTTAAGCTGTCGCCTGTAAGCTCATCGAACTTACGAAGCAATTCTTTAGCTTCATTGGATAACTTCTCCGGAGTCTGTACAACAAGTGTAACGTAGTGATCTCCGCGAACGTCCTTGTTACGAAGTGTAGGAACGCCCTTTCCTTTAAGTCTGACTTTAGTGTCAGTCTGAGTTCCGGCCTTAACCTCATAAATAACCTTGCCGTCAACGGTATCTACTACAATTTCACCGCCCAACGCCGCAACTGCATAAGATACGGGAACGGTTGAGTAGATATTGTAATCCTGTCTTTGGAAAATAGGATGACGGGATACGATTACTTCTACAAGCAAATCGCCTCTCGGTCCGCCGTTAGTACCGGGTTCACCCTTTTCGCGGATTCGTACGCTTTGACCGTTATCGATACCGGCAGGAATAGATACCTGAATCTTCTTCTTGCTGGCAATATATCCGTTGCCATAACAATCGGGACATTTTTCCTTAACAATCTTACCTGTTCCGTTACAATCCGGACAAGTCTGAACGTTACGAACAGTACCGAAGAAAGACTGTGAAGTGAATACAACCTGACCTTTACCGCCACACTTGGAGCAGGTTTCGGGAGTAGTTCCCGCCTTGGCTCCCGTACCGTGACAGGTTCCGCATTCATCCTTTAAAGTTAATTCTATTTCTTTTTCCACACCGAAGGTTGCTTCTTCAAAAGTTATACGCACACTGGTACGGATATTGGCACCCTTCATAGGACCGTTAGATGTTCTGCGGCTTCTTCCGCCACCGAAGAAATCTCCGAAGATATCGCCAAAGATATCACTAAAGTCCATAGAATTAAAATCAAAGCCACCGAATCCACCGCCACCTGCGCCGCCTTCGAATGCAGCAAATCCGAACTGGTCATACTGCTTACGCTTCTCCGGGTCACTTAAGATGGCATATGCTTCCGAAGCTTCCTTAAATTTCTTCTCAGCCTCAGCATCACCCGGATTCATATCCGGGTGATACTTCTTAGCTAATGCTCTGTATGCTTTTTTAAGTTCCGCATCATCTGCGGATTTACTAACGCCTAAGACTTCATAGTAGTCGCGTTTAGTTTCTGCCATGGAATTATACCTCTCTATAATCTCCGTCTACTACATCGCCTTCAGGCTCAGAACCTGCTGCTTCCTCGGAAGCACCGCCCATGTCGCCTGCAAAGCCGCCCATGTCAGGACCTGCACCCTGCTGTCCCTGCATAGATTCATACATCTTAGTGAATACGCCCTGTGCGGAAGTAGTAAGTTTTTCTTTAGCAGCCTTAAGTTCATCTATATCAGAATCTGACATTTCCTGATCCTTAGTACGTTCAAGTATATCTTTGACAGCCTGGATATCAGCTTCAACTGCGCTCTTCTCGTCAGCAGATACCTTATCACCAACATCATTAAGAGCCTTCTCTGTCTGGAATACGAATGAGTCAGCTTCGTTTCTTAAATCAATAGCTTCCTTACGCTTCTTATCCTGAGCTTCGAACTCCTGAGCTTCCTTAACAGCCTTTTCGATATCTTCATCAGACATGTTAGAACCTGCCGTAATTGTAATGTGCTGTTCCTTGCCTGTTCCAAGATCCTTAGCTGATACGTTAACGATACCGTTAGCATCAATATCGAATGTAACTTCGATCTGAGGAATTCCACGAGGAGCAGGAGCAATACCGTCAAGTCTGAACTGACCTAATGACTTATTATCTCTTGCGAACTGTCTTTCACCCTGAAGTACGTTGATATCAACAGCGCTCTGGTTATCAGCAGCTGTAGAGAATACCTGTGACTTCTTAGTAGGAATAGTTGTATTTCTTTCAATTAATCTTGTAGCAACACCACCCATTGTCTCGATAGACAAAGAAAGAGGAGTTACGTCAAGAAGAAGGATTTCACCGGCACCGGCATCACCTGCTAACTTACCACCCTGGATAGAAGCACCAAGTGCAACACATTCATCAGGGTTAAGAGACTTAGAAGGCTCCTTACCTGTTAACTGCTTAACCTTATCCTGAACTGCAGGAATACGTGTTGAACCACCAACAAGCAATACCTGACCGATATCGGAATTGTTAAGACCTGCATCCTTCATAGCATTCTGAACAGGAATAGCTGTTCTTTCAACCAAGTCATGTGTTAACTCATCGAACTTAGCTCTTGTAAGGTTCATGTCAAAGTGCTTAGGACCTTCTGCTGTTGCTGTGATGAAAGGAAGGTTGATGTTAGTAGTTGTAGCTGAAGATAATTCCTTCTTAGCCTTTTCTGCTGCTTCCTTCAATCTCTGAAGAGCCATCTTATCCTGTGAAAGGTCAACGCCTTCAGCCTTCTTGAATTCATCAATCATGTACTGAGTTAACTTGTTATCAAAATCATCACCACCAAGGTGTGTATCACCGTTTGTAGCAAGAACTTCGATTACGCCGTCACCGATTTCGATAATAGATACATCGAATGTACCACCACCTAAATCGTAAACCATAATCTTCTGCTCTTTTTCGTTATCAAGACCGTAAGCCAAAGCTGCAGCTGTAGGTTCGTTGATAATTCTCTTAACATCAAGACCTGCAATCTTACCTGCATCCTTAGTTGCCTGACGCTGTGCATCATTGAAGTAAGCAGGAACTGTAATAACTGCTTCTGTTACCTTTTCACCAAGATAGCTTTCTGCATCAGCCTTAAGCTTCTGAAGAATCATAGCTGAGATCTGCTGAGGAGAGTACTTCTTATCATCGATGTTACGACCATTGTCTGTACCCATATCTCTTTTAATAGAAGAGATTGTCTTCTCGGCATTTGTTACTGCCTGTCTTTTAGCAGGTTCACCGATTAATCTTTCACCTGTCTTTGTAAATGCTACTACCGAAGGAGTTGTTCTTGCGCCTTCTGCATTAGCGATAACGGTGGGCTTACCACCTTCCATAACAGCTACACAGCTGTTAGTTGTACCTAAGTCAATACCAATAATTTTGCTCATTTATTTATCCTCCTAATTATGTACTTAGATGTAGTATCTGCCTCATCTGTATCTATGTCTTGCGAGGCTTCTTATCTATCTACTGCACTACCGCTACCATTGAATGTCTTACGACGCTGTCGCGATAGGTGTATCCTTTTAATAATTCCTGTGCTACGAAGCCTGATTCGTATTCTTCCGATTCAACCTGCATTACCGCATTGTGGAAATCCGGATTAAATTCCGTTCCCACGGCTTCGATAGGTTTAACTTCCATTTTTTCAAGTTCGGCTATAAGCTGCTTATAAATAAGCTCCATTCCGTCTGCAAAAGGCTTACCCTTCTCATCTTCGGGAATTGCATTCAGTCCGCGCTCGAAATTATCAACTATTGGAAGAATCTTTTCTATAACAGATTTGGCACCTGTTTCAAACATCTGTGTCTTTTCTTTTTCTGTTCTGTTACGGAAGTTTTCGAACTCTGCAAGCTGACGCTTAACTTTATCTTCAAGTTCGTCAATCTTCTCCTTCATCGCATCCTGCTTTTTGTCTTTTTTCTTGAAGAACTTCTTGTCCTTAGAATCAGGATCTTCTGCATCATCTTCGCTTTCGGAATCTGCTTCACTGTCTTCTGTATCCACATCTGTGTCAGATGTTTCATCAGCGCCTTCCTGAACAGTTTCATCTGCTGCGTTCATGTCAGTTGCATCTGCATCGTTCTCAGCTGCATCTGCTGCAGCATCGGCAGTTTCCTGTCCTTCAAGAATCTCTTCTCCTGCAATTGTTTCTTTGTTCATATCTTTGTCCGTCATTACGTACCTCCAAATTACTTATACGCTTTGTCCGTATTTATTTCTTATACATATCATCAAGCTGATGAGTTATGTTCTTTAATGTACTGACAACCTTGTCATAATCCATTCGCTTCGGTCCTACGATTCCGATTGTACCTCGCATGCCCTCGCCCAAATCATAAGTGGCTGTTACAATACTGCAGTCCTTCATGGATTGAATCGGTGCTTCATCGCCGATATAAACCTGAATGCCGGTGCCGGATTCATCTGCCAGGGCTTCCGTAACGAATTCCGTAAGCTGCTGCTTCTCTTCAAGTGTATGGATGATATCCGATGCCCTCTGATTATCCGAAAGTTCAGGGTACTTGAAAATATTCGTAGCTCCCGAAGTATATATCTGAAGGTCTTCTTCAACCTTGATTGACTCTGCTATGGAATCGATTACTTCCGATACAACATCCGAATGAATTCCTGCCTGCTGCTTCATGGTAGTAATCATAGGAAGATTAATTTCTTCAATCGCCTTGCCGCAAAGGTTCGTATTAAGAAGAAGATTAAGTTTAAGAAGCGTCTCATCACTTAAGCTTTCCGAAACCGGAATAACATTATTCTTAATCACATTACCTTCTGCAACAACTACAGCAAGAATCTGATTCTCATCCATTCTGGATAACTGAAGGAACTTGATTTTATTTCCCTGAATGGCAGGAGCCGAAATCATCGTCGCATAGTTCGTGTTATTTGCAAGAACCTTCGCTACGCTCTTAAGCATCCTGTCCATTTTCTCTTCTTTTTCGAGGATTACTTCTTTAAGCTCTTCGATTTCTTTATCCTTAGTTTCCATCATTGAGTCTACATATAATCTGTAGCCTTTATCTGAAGGAATTCTTCCGGCTGAAGTATGTGGCTGAATAATAAGTCCCATTTCCTCAAGGTCAGCCATTTCATTTCTTATGGTTGCAGAACTCAAATTAAGATCTGTGTACTTCGAAATCGTTCGGCTTCCTACCGGCTCACCCGTTTCAAGATAATTTTGGATGATTGCATGTAAAATTGTTATTTTTCGATCATCAAGTGTCATATTTCATACCGCTTCATGCAATAATTCTTGCATTTTCGTATTCTGCTACTTGCATTTAATCGGGCCAATCTTTCAATTAACTGTCAATTGTTTGACTAAAATCGGTCGAATCTGACAAGTACCTATCTAAACATATGAATTATTTCTACACTTTTTGTTATTAGCACTCAATTTGCTGGAGTGCTAACATCAAGCACAATTCATAATATACTCTTAGGGTTTTGGAATGTCAATAGAAGTAAATATTAAAGAATTATAAAGAAAATCTAAAATGTGACAGTGGGGACGGTTCTTTCTGTCACACTTTAAAGACTCAAATATAGCGGTACACATATATCTTTTGGCTAGTCACTTAAGATTTGTCCGAACTAAGTGAATTACTATTCTCTATGCCCGGGCCGGCGTAGTTCGACATCCATGTCGAAATTACGCCTAAAACACACTTCCTGTGTGTTTTCCCTAATTTCTTGGAAGTAATTCACTAACTTCGTACTTCATCTTGCGTGACGATGACGCCAAAAGATATATGTGCACCGCTATTTATTATTTAAATCAAAATGTGACAGTAAGAACCGTCCCGCTGTCACACTTTGTTATGTTTATGATGCAAAAAACGGATACAGTAGTATCAATTTCATTAGGAAGCGCTCTGTAACGGTTCTTAGTGTTGCTTTTTATCAGGCATGAGCCTGCAGGACGCAGGCGAAAGAACTAACCCCGCCATGGATGGCGAATAGTTCGGTGCCGTACCGTTAAACTAAAAATAATATTGCAACACTTAGAACTGCAAGAGTGCTGACGTGAAATAGATAATACTGTATCCGTTTTGCAGCAATTAACAAATTTTCAAAAATGTGACAGAAAGAACCGTCCCTACTGTCACATTATCGCTTATCGCGATCAATCTGCTCTAAGAAGATTACCGCAATAACAATTGCAACCAACGCAAACAACGCAAGTGCAAGCCAGCAGTTACCTACATTATTTAAGCTAAGGACATAATTTGCATTTTGGCTGTTGGCACCCACCTGAAGATTGAAATCATCAATCAGGTTATTGGTCTGCATATATGAAGTAATTTCAGCAAGGGGCTTAAATCCCTGGTACTCAATATTAGAAAACTTCACCATTTGATTCCAAACAGTAATCATAGGAAGATTATTGTATCCCGACTGAGCGCACATACAATTAAGTCCCCATTTGGCAAGGGAAAGATCCGTGAACTTGGTCATGTTGTCGCCCAGCTTAAATACGCTTCCGGAAAACAGAAGCTCAAATATAAGCATGAAGGGCATAATCGTCATTGCACCTGTTGTAGTCTTGGCAATGCAGGAAACCATAAGGGACAACATATCCGCTGCAAATGTAATAAGGAAGATAGTGATTCCGATATCTACTTTGAATATGGGTGTACAGTATCCCTGCTCAGGGAAATTCATTCCCGCTGCGGAACACACAACTATGGTAATAATCGTCTGCAGTAAGCACAGGAAAGCCTGGTAAATAATATGTGCACAAAGATATGATGTGATGTGCATACCGCTTCTGTGTTCACGCTTAACAATATCTCTTTCACGAACTACCGACTGGATGGAATTAAAGAAACCGTTCCAAATACATATACATGTCATGGCAAGGGAACCCATAAGGCATCCTTCCATATTAACAAACATGTTACGTCCGGCAACGAATGCAACCAGACCTGCAATAATAGCTGCCATAGGAAGTACTTTCCAGTCATCCATGTATATAAACATTCTAAAGAACTTACCTAAATAAATAGGTATCTGCGTAAATCTTCCTTTATGTTGAAGTCTTCGTCTAATTTTCGGTTGTGCCATTGTTCTTCACCTCCGCAAATTTCTTAATCAATTCATCAGCCATGCCTTCTCCGCCTTCTTCTTTACGGTTAACGCATTTTACAATATCTTCCATCGTATCTTTGCCGAAGAACTTCTTAGCCTCGTCAATAGGTCCGTTAAATACAAGTCTTCCGATTCTGTTTTCATCCTTGGCAAGAACAATAACTTCATCAAAAAGTTCGATAACACGATCCGGGGTATGGGTTATTACAATTACAATCTTACCCTGACGTGAAATCTCATGAAGACGTCTCATCAAATCCTTGGCAAGAATTCCGTCAAGTCCGGAATCCGGTTCATCAAGAATAAATAATGAAGGGTCTGAAATAAATTCAGTTGCAATGGAAATTCTCTTCTTTTGACCACCGGACTGCTTGGCAACAATACTGTTCTTAACCGGTGTAAGTCCAAAGATATCAAGAACCTCCGCCACTCTCTTTTTCCTGTCGGCTCTCGATACGGATGAAGGAAGACGTAAAGAAGCCGCATCCGAAAGGGTCTTGATTACAGTATCTGAATAACGGATAAGGTCCTGCTGAGGAACAAATCCGATTTGATATTTCATTTTTTCATACTCTTTGTACACATCAACGTCATTAAGGAGAATCTGTGCATCCGCAGGTTCGTATCCGTTAACGGCATTAAGAAAAGTTGTCTTACCTGCACCGGAGCCGCCCAAAAGAAGAACCATCTTGCCGGGTTCAATGTTTAAGTGTATATCTTTTAGCAAGTACTTGGTCTTAAACATATTGCGAACCGAACGTGAATAAATATTGATGGTAAGACCTTTTTCGATGGCATCCACGTCATTCATGATATTGGTGTCATCACCTGCATACTTTTCATCTACGACAATATAAGAAGGTTCGAATTTCTTTGATGCACCCCAGATAACAGTTGTAAGGCCGTCGGCAAGAATCCACAGCCACATCCATCTTTTGCGGCGCTTGAACATTTCGCATAAGCCTGAATAAATCCTTATATTATAAACAAGATTAACAAGCAGCGTACCGATTACCAAAATATTCAACGTAACTGAAGTAAGTGTAACCTTTTCGATTGCCGAATACTCATATATGTTATTAATGTAACTCAATACGGCATATAAAAAAGAAGATATACAATATATCTTACCAATATCTTCCCTGTCGGCGCACTTGGCAAGCTTGTAATCTCTAAGAAGCGGAACAAAAGTCCACCAGCGTTTGCCGCCCATCTTGGGAAACAGCAGCCATAATCCGATTACATTAAGCACATCGCCAAGGAAGGAATATGTATCAAGCCCAAACGAAAAATCCATACTAATCTCCATTCCGCCCCACGGAATGCGGGGGCATTTTTAGCGGCCACCAAGTCGGGGCAATCACAGGAGATTCCCCTTTATGGGACGCATGTACATTGTAACATAAAAAAGCGGCTCTTGGAAAACAAGAACCGCCTATCTTTTCAATAACTATATGATTTCATCCAAAATCTTTTGCAAATTGCAATCAATATATTAGATGAAGAAGCTTCCTGTAACGTCGCCGTTAATTACATAGTAAGCTGTGCTCTCTTCGGGCTTAACATATAATTCAACTGACTTGAAATCAGCTGCCTTACCCTGAAGGTCATACTTCCAAACATCCTTTGCGATGCTGATTAAATCATCGGGAGTATAAGACTTTCCGCTGAACTCAAAATTAACTGAAGCCTTAAGTGCAACCTTTGCAGGTGCTGCTGCCTTAGGAGCTGCCTTCTTAGCGGGAGCTGCCTTCTTAGCAGGTGCCTTCTTAGCTGCTGCTTTCTTAGCAGGAGCTGCCTTCTTAGCAGGTGCCTTAGCTGCTACTGCCTTAGTAGCTGTTGCCTTAGCTGCAGGAGCTGCTGCCTTAGCTGCTGTTGCTTTCTTAGCAGGTGCCTTCTTAGCAGGTGCTGCCTTCTTAGTAGCTTCTGCCTTCTTAGCAGGTGCTGCTGCCTTAGCTGCTGTTGCTTTCTTAGCAGGTGCCTTCTTTGCAGGCGCTTTCTTAGCGGGTGCCTTCTTTGCAGGTGCTGCTGCCTTAGGAGCTTCTACCTTTGTTTCTTCTTTTTTAACTTCTGCCTTAACAGGAATAATAACTTTCGCTGTTGCGACTTTCTTTTCTTCTGCCATGATTAATCTCCTTTCACACCGATTATCACAAACTAAAATATATTCACATAGATAATTGAATAAACATAATCAATAAACATTATGTCAAGTGCTACTCTATCGCATAAAAAAACATTTGTCAACTAATTAAGTCAATTTTGCTTCTTTGCAATAGCATCAGCTAAAAATGACAATAATGTCACATATACCATAATTAAAAATGCACTGATTATTAATCCGCCTACTATATCTGTCAGCCAGTGCACTCCGGATAAGAATCTGCACACAACCATAACAACCGCACATACGATACATGCTATACTTTGTACATTAAATTTACCCTTGGATTTGCTCATTGCCTTAAACTGCATTGCAGCTGTTACGAACACGCAAAGAGCAAGAACTGTATGTGAAGAAGGATATGATGCTTCCAACCCTTCATCCATAATTATCGGTCTGTAATTAATTACTACCTTTTCAAAAAAGATATAAACAATACCTACCAAAACATAAAACACGCCAAGCACATACCAATGCTGATCCGCTTTAAAAATTCCCTTACGGGCAATAATCTGTCTTAATGCTATGATGGCAAAAAACGCTATAAACAAAAATGCAAAGATACCTAATATTTTTGAAACCTTATAGCAAAAATCATTATATACAAGTGCGCTTGCAATAGGTCCGTTCAATGAAGCAAATCCAACAGATGAATGTTCGGGGCCTATGGGTGCCACATCAACGACCTTAACGCATACAGTGTATAATGCAACAACCATGAGCATAAGCACGCTCATAATAAGTGAGTTCTTTGTATTCTTAGACATTGGGATAACACTCCTTTACAAACTTTCGTAATGCATCAAGGGAACGAAGAACCTTTTCGGTATCAATACAATAAGCCATTCTGAAATATCCCTTAACTCCGAAACTGTCGGAAGGAACGAGAATCAAATCGTAATCCTTTGCCTTATTACAAAAAGCAACCGCATCATCTTCAAGTGCCTTAGGGAAAATATAAAAGGTTCCGCCCGGGCGAACCACTTCAAATCCTAAAGAAGTAAGTTCATCATAAAGAATATTCATATTCTTTTCATAGACACTCATATCAGAAGTCTTATCAAGAACCTTGGCAACTCCAAGCTGCATAAGAGACGACGGACAGTTGTGACCTGTTCCTCTTGAAATCTGTGCACAGATGGCACCTATAATATCAGCATCCGTACAATTAGGATTAGCTGCAACATAGCCTATTCTTTCACCGGGAAGTGAAATTGATTTTGAGAAGGAATAGCATGACAATGTATTGTCATAGAACTTCGAAACGTAAGGAGCCTTCACCCCGTCAAATACGATTTCTCTATATGGTTCGTCCGAAATGATAAAGATATCATGTCCGTACTCAACCTGCTTGGTATTAAGGTAATCGGCAAGCTTCGTCAACGTCTCGGCACTGTATAACACGCCCGAAGGATTATTGGGAGTGTTAATAAGAACTGCCGCAACATTTTCATTCATCATCTCATCGAATTTATCAAAATTAATCTGAAAATCAACGGTATTTGCAGGAACTACTTTAAGTACTGCGCCACTGCCGTTAACGTAGGGATTATACTCAGGAAAATAGGGGGCAAATGTCAGAACCTCATCTCCCGGTTTTGTCACGCATCTTACAGCATGAGCGACTGCGCCTGCAGCTCCGGATGTAGGAAAAATATGACATCCTTTGTAATTCATTCCATACTTCTCATTAAGATCCTTTGCAATAGCATCCTTTACAGAAGCAATACCCACAGAAGGGCTGTATCCGTGAAGTTCCATTGAAGTCATATTTTTTAACATATCAATGAGACCTTCGTTAAATTCTTCGGGAGCAGGAACTGAAGGATTTCCCAAGCTGTAATCAAATACATTCTCATATCCTATTTCTTTGCCTCGCTCGGTTGCAAACTCAGATAATTGTCTGATTACAGACTTACCTTTTAACATACTTTTGTATTGCTCATTAATCATTGTGAATTACCGCCTTTATCAATTCTTATATCTTTGTACAAAGATATACTTATTCTTCAGATTCATCATCAAGCTTAATCTCAAGGTATCCGAGAAGCTTTGACTTATCAAAATCAGTCATGACACCATCATTGGGGTCATAATATTTGCCGTCAAAATAAACAAGATAATGACAGAAGCGACCCATCTTTTCCATTAATACCGCGCACTTGGGAAGAGTTACTTCCTCACCTTCGGTAAATACGATTACATCCGAATGATTAATTCCGTAATAATTAAGTCCCGAAATCACCATACCCATCGTAGCCTGCCACTCACGGCAGCCCATTACGGTACATACCTCCGGGATTGTTACGCCTGCAAGCATTGCGACACAGGTCTGACCGCAAGTTCCGTCTACAGGCTGGATAATAATATCCACAGAGTCTATCTTTCTAATCGGATTATCAACAGAATAGGGACTGTTCTGATTAACGCGAATCAATGTAGCTCCCACATGCATCAAAAGCTTATGGGTAATATCTGTATTAACTCCCGCTACATCTTCCTTTGTAAGCTGAATCTTGTAATTACCCTTCTGGTCGTTTACATCCTCGGGAACCAGATTGCACATAATCATCTTGTTATCAAGGAAAAGTTCAGCCTTAATCTCATCACGATAGCGGCTCACTTCCCATACATTAAAAGGAAGACTTATTGTATAAAAATCATCTTCCTGTTTGATTTTGCCATTAAAAAAGTAACGCATTTTTTCCTCCTTGCCACAGGGACGGTCCTTTTGCCATAGGGACGGTCCTTTTGCCACGTTTTTTGCCACATTTTATACTTCGAATAACATGTCTCCGTAGGTAGGTACCGGCCACATTGACTTATCCACGATAAGTTCAAGCTCATCCGTAGGCTTACGAAGCTCAGCCATCGCTGCAATAACATTGTCCTTATAGTAGAAAGCTTTTTTCTTGGAATCGTTAATTGCCGCAGCATTTTGACTCACAGCTTTCAGAGTATTACAGGCCTCTTTCATCAAGGATGCCTTCTTCTGTACATCGTTAAGAATCTCTCTTTCCAAAGAAGCATCAAGACCCGCATCTTCGATTGAGTTAACTGTCTCCGCAAGATACCTTGCATAGCGAAGGGCTGCAGGAAGGAACTTGCGGGAAACCATATCAATCATGGTAAGTGCTTCGATATTAATCGACTTGGAATATGAATCATACAGAATTTCCTGGCGTGACTCAAGTTCCGCACGTGTAAAGATATGGAACTTCTCAAACAAAGTGACAGCCTTGTCAGTTGTGAGAGTCTCCACAGCGTCTACCATTGTTTTAATATTGGGAAGGCCGCGACGTTCAGCTTCTTTAACCCATTCTTCGGAATAGCCGTCACCGTTAAATATAATTCTCTGGTGCTTAGCCATATATTCTTTAATAATGTCGTGAACTTCGTCATCGAAGTTCGGAGCCTTTTCAAGTCTGTCCGCAGCTTCGCAAAAAGCTTCAGCCACGATTGTATTAAGAATCGTGTTGGGACTTGCGATTGAATCCGAAGAACCAACCGATCTGAATTCAAATTTATTTCCGGTAAAGGCGAAAGGTGAAGTTCTGTTTCTGTCAGTTCCGTCCTTTTGGAAATCTATTAATGTAGATACTCCGGTCTGAAGTATCTCACTCTCCAGCGAATGCTGTGCAACACCGGTTTCAACAAGCTGTTTAACAACATCATCAAGCTGGTCACCTAAAAAGATAGACATTATTGCAGGAGGTGCTTCCTGAGCACCAAGACGTAAATCATTGCCTACAACCGATGCACTTTGTCTAAGAAGATCGGCATGTGTATCAATCGCCTTCATAATGCAGGCAAGAACCACCAGGAACTGGAAGTTCTCATTCGGCGACTCGCCGGGGTCAAGTAAGTTGACACCATTGTCAGTTACCAGGGACCAGTTATTGTGCTTACCCGAACCGTTAACCCCCGCAAAGGGCTTTTCGTGAAGAAGACATGTAAGGCCGTGAGCATAAGCCACTCTCTTCATTGTCTCCATTACAATCTGATTGTGATCCGTTGCGATGTTGGCTTCTTCATATATCGGAGCCAGCTCATGCTGGGCAGGAGCTGCTTCGTTATGCTGAGTCTTGGCCGTAACGCCCAGCTTCCACAACTCCACATTAAGGTCTGACATGAACTCACCGACTCTTTCGGGAATAACTCCGAAATAATGGTCATCCATTTCCTGACCCTTAGGTGCCGGTGCACCAAAAAGAGTCCTTCCTGTAAACACCAGGTCATCTCTAAGCAGATAATTTTCTCTGTCCACCAGGAAATATTCCTGCTCGGCACCTACCGAAACGTTTACATGCTTAGCCTTGGTGTTTCCGAATAATTTGACTATACGAAGAGCCTGCTCGTTGATAGCTTCCAACGATCTAAGAAGCGGAGTCTTCTTATCAAGAGCTTCACCTGTATATGAACAGAATGCCGTAGGTATGCAAAGTACGGCACCCGTACTTCCTTCTTTAATAAATGCAGGAGATGTTGTATCCCACACCGTATATCCTCTTGCTTCAAAGGTAGACCTTAATCCTCCCGAAGGGAAAGACGATGCATCAGGCTCACCTTTAATAAGCTCCTTGGCAGAGAACTTAAGAATCATACTTCCGTCAGCTTTGGGAGGCGTAATGAAGGAATCATGTTTTTCGGCCGTGATACCTGTAAGAGGCTGGAACCAATGGGTGTAATGTGTTGCACCGTTTTCGATTGCCCAGTCCTTCATGGCATTGGCAATAATGTCGGCAGATTCAAAAGAAAGTTCGCCGCCTTGCTGGTTAACCTTAAGAATTTCTTCGTATACATTTGAAGGAATTCTTTCCTTCATTTTGTCCAGGGTAAATACTTTGGAGCCAAAAATCTCTTCAATGTTAATCATTGGTATTTCCTTTCACTCTCAAAAGATCATATTTTGAAGCGTTTTCGCTTAATTCTACATATAAAACCTGCTGAGGATGAGGAGCGCTTGATACACTTTGTCCATCTTCAGTGGTTAAGGATAACACGTTTACAAACACATTTCTATCGTCAGGTTTCATAATTTCTATGGTATCACCCACGATAAATTTGTTACGTTGTGTTATTTTGGCGAAATTTCCTGTCTTTTTGGTGCCGTCAGATAATGTGATTTCCTTTAACTCATCTTCGACTATTCCCAAATACACATATTCATTAACGTATGTATTTGTATCGTAAATCTGTGTGTTCTCGTCGGGTTTTCCGAAATAGAAGCCCGTGGTGAACTGTCTGTATGTACACTTTGATATCTCTTCCTTATACCAGTCCATATTGGCCCGGTACTTTTCGGGGCTTTCAAAGAAATCATCTATGGCCTTGCGATATGTCCTTGCAACAGCAGCCACATAGAGCGCCGTCTTCATTCGTCCCTCTATCTTAAAGGAATCAATACCGGCCTCCACCATTTCGGGAATATGCTCTATCATGCATAAATCCTTACTGTTAAAGATATAAGTGCCTCTTTCATTCTCATAAACCGGGAAATATTCACCGGGGCGCTGCTCCTCCATAACGGAATATTTCCATCTGCAAGGATGCGTGCAGGCTCCCTGATTGGCATCGCGACCGGCAAAAAAGCTGCTAAGCAGGCACCTTCCGGAATATGAAATGCACATTGCACCATGCATAAAAGATTCTATTTCCATATCTTTCGGAATATTATCTCTTATTTCGCGTATTTCTTTTAAGGATAATTCTCTGGCACTTACCACGCGCTTGGCGCCCATCTTGTACCAGAAATTGTATGTCATGTAATTGGTATTGTTAGCCTGTGTGGAAATATGAATTTCAATCTCCGGACATATTTCCTTGGCAATTGTGAACATACCCGGGTCGGAAATAATAAGGGCATCCGGCTTAATTGCCTTTAACTCTTCAAAATACTCCCTTGCCCCCTCAAGGTCCTTATTATGGGCCAGTATGTTTGCGGTAACGTATACCTTTTTACCATATTCATGTGCAAAGCGTATACCTTCGCCCATCTCTTCTATTGTGAAATTCTTCGCCTTAGCCCTAAGTCCGAAAGCTTCGCCGCCGATGTATACCGCATCTGCGCCAAAAATCACAGCTTCTTTTAACACTTCCAGCGAGCTTGCCGGAACCAATAATTCGGGTTTTTTCATTTTTCTCCTCATATGTGACAGTGGGGACGGTTCTTTTTGTCACATTTCCAGTATTTATGCACCATTTGCGAATTAATGTGACAAAAAGAACCGTCCCTACTGTCACATTTTTATGCTTAGTGTAATACCGTCACCTATGGGCATGATATCGGTGCGAAGTGACGGATTGTGAGTTAATTCATAAAGGTAATCCCGCATACGACTGTGAATGGTACGGTCGCGGCGAATAACAGCGAATCTTGATTCAAGGACATTTCCGTCCTGGAGGACATTGTCCGAAAGAAGGATTCCGCCTACGGGCATTAGCCTTAAAATATCCGGAAGAAAATTAATATACTGACCCTTGGAGGCATCCATAAAAATAAGGTCGTAGGGACCGTCAAGTTCTTTTAAGACATCCATGGCGTCACCTTCAAGAAGTGTAATTCGATCTTCGCAACCGGCTTTCTTAAAGTTTTCTTTTGCAATAGGGATTCTGGGCTCGTACTTTTCGATTGTTGTAATCTTACAATCCTTAGGTCCGTACTCAGCCATAAGTAAAGCAGAAAAACCAATGGCGCATCCGACCTCTAAAATATTATGGGGCTTTTTCATTTCCAAAAGGACTTTCATAAAGCTCTGCATCTGAGGTCTTATTATCGGCACATTGGTTTTGATAGCATATTCTTCCAGTTCGTTAAGGAACGGAGTATTGCCTGTATTAAATGAATTGATGAAGGTGGACATTCTCTCATCGGTTATCATTCGGCGCCACCTTCTGTTTCTTCAATATCCGCATTGGCATCATCAGCCGGTTCTTCGGATAATTCATCCTCTGTAACCAGTTCTCCGTCAACGTAGATTCCCTCGAATTCTTCTTCGGCAGGTTCATCGGAATCATAGCTTGTTCCTTCCGACGAATTGTCCACCGGAGCAACTGCATCTTCCACACCATAATCAACAATATTCTCACCCGATGCCATAATCTGAAGCATATCATGAGCGGTCATATCTGTGCGAAGATCATAAATACCCGGCTTAATTTCGTTATGATATGCTGACAAAAGTTCCTGTACAACGAAGAGTTTCGCATCGTTTATGAGGCCTTTTTCTTCCAACATCTTGGCAACATCCTTGGCCGTTGCGTTTTCGGCTATTCCTACTGTAATTGTTCTTCCGTTGTTAACTGATACGGGCTCATCCGCGAATACTTTGTATCCGAAATCATATGCGGCAGTGATACCTTTGTAAATAAACATAATCAAAACCGCAGCGACAACGACCTTAATAATCGTTTCAAGTACGCCCAGAATTAATGATTTAACACTCATTATTGAAAATCCAGTCCTTCTATAATGTTAGTATTTATTTCCTGCATCATACGACACAGTGCAGTCTCAGCACTAAGATAATCGTTTACTACAGGATTTTCAAGGAATTGTTCATACTTTGAATTGAACTCTTCCATCTTATCAAACAGCTCATCACCTTCAAAATTACTCTGAAGCATGAAGTTTTCCTCACGATAAGCATTGATTTGCTCCATCAAATCAGGATATCTTTGTATCTTTTTGACCTGAAATGAATAGGTGGCATAAATATCCGTCTGCTTAACTGCGGATACTAATTTCTCGATACTTCCTGCAACTGACTTTTCCATTAAAACGAAACCTCCATAATAATCGGTAAAATCATAGGTCTGCGCTGGGTTTTCTTCCATACGTAGCCGCCAAGCGAATCGCGAATTGCATTTTGTATTTTTTTGTTATCCTTCACTCCCCTGTCAAGGCAGTCAAGAACGGCTTCATAAACAACCTCTCTTGATTCGTCCATCAATTCATCCGATTCCTTGACATATACGAAACCTCGCGACACTATTTCAGGTCCCGCAGCCAGACACTGATTCGCTTTGTCTATACCGAGGGAAACAATAATGATTCCGTCTTCTGCAAGACGCTGTCTGTCACGAAGCACCACATTTCCAACATCTCCTACTCCAAGTCCGTCAACAAGGATATCACCCACATGAACCTGACCTGTAACTTCGGCACCGTCCTCCGTAAGCTCCAGCACATCACCGGAACGAAGTATAAAGATATTCTCTTTTGGTATGCCCATCTGGGTTGCCAGCTTCGCATGAGCCTTAAGATGCTTAAATTCACCGTGTACAGGAATTGCATACTTAGGTTTAACAAGAGAATAAATAAGTTTGATTTCTTCCTGACAGGCATGTCCGGATACATGAACATCCTGGAATATTACATCGGCGCCCTTAACAAGAAGTTCGTTAATTACATTGGTAACCGCCTTTTCATTACCCGGTATGGGATGTGATGAAAAAATAACAGTATCCTTCGGCCCGATATGTATCTTTTTGTGATTACCGCTTGCCATACGGGACAAAGCAGCCATACTCTCTCCCTGGGAACCTGTTGTAATAATAACAGTCTGCTCATCAGGGTAATTCTTAAGTTCATCAAGACTGATAAGAGTATTCCCAGGTACCTCAAGACACTTAAGATTCATCGCGGTTTCGATGATGCTTACCATACTGCGGCCTTCCACAACAACCTTACGGCCGAACTTGTGGGCAGAATTTATAATCTGCTGAACACGGTCTACATTAGACGCAAAGGTAGCAATAATAATTCGTGTATCATCGTGCTCCTCAAATAAATCATCAAGGTTACGTCCTACCGTCTTCTCAGAAGGAGTAAATCCTTCACGCTCCGCATTAGTAGAATCACACATTAGGGCAAGAACACCTTTTTTGCCGATTTCTGCGAAACGTTGCAGGTCAATTGCATCACCGAAAACAGGAGTATAGTCAACCTTAAAATCTCCGGTATGAACGACAATTCCCGCAGGCGAATAAATCGCAAGAGCTGCCGCATCAACAATACTGTGATTTGTTCTTATAAACTCAATTCTGAACTGTCCTATATTAATCGACTGTCCGAATGAAACAACCTTACGTCTGGTTGTATCCAAAAGTTCATGTTCTTTTAACTTATTCTCTATAATTCCCATAGTAAGACGTGTTGCATATATGGGAATATTTATATCTTTTAAAATATACGGAAGAGCACCTATATGGTCCTCATGTCCATGTGTAATAAAGAATGCTTTGACCTTCTTAATATTCTCCTTAAGATATGTAATATCGGGAATGACGAGGTCTATACCAAGCATATCATCCTCGGGAAATGCCAATCCGCAGTCGACAACAATTATGCTGTCTTCGTACTCGAAAGCGGTAATGTTCATACCAATCTGTTCAAGTCCTCCAAGGGGAATCACAGCAAGTGCCGAGGTTCTCATCATATCATTTTTACTCAAGTGCACAATCCTCCAACAAACTCTCAAACAATGATGACAATGCACCAAGTTCGTCATCATTCGTAACTATTTCATAAGTAGTATCCTGCTTGGCATTCTTGCCTGATTCAGATGCTATCTCCTTGAGAATCAGAGCCTCTGCGTCGCCCTCCTCTTCTTCGGTAACCAGGATATAATTGTTGCCAAAAAGCTTCGCCTGCTCCAGCACGAAGAATTCGGCTTTTTCGTTATTGTCCAATTCAAATGTAATCTTTTCCATACTCTTTTTGGGGTATTCTTCCGGCGTAAGAGTTATTCGCCTGTCAAAATTCCCACTACCTCTTTTGTTAATTCATAAACTAGTTTTTATTATTCGCATTACTTTTCGTTGCTTCGCATTACTTTTCGTTACTTCGCATATCCAGGTAGTTCTGCAGGGCTCCTATGTTTACTTTCCATTGCTTCGCATATCAAGGTAGTTCTGCAGTATAAGGGTTGCTGCAATCATATCAACGTAATCCTTGCGGTCTTCACGTCTGACACCTGCTTCCATCATTGTCTTGTCCGCCACAACCGTGGTTAATCTCTCATCATGCATCACAACGGGAAGTCCTGTCCTCCGCTCAAGTTTTTCCTTAAACTCTAGGGACAACTCAGCTCTTACTCCCACATCATTATTCATATGTTTAGGAAGCCCGAGCACTATCTCTCCCACTTCGTATTCTGTTATCAGTTCTTCAATACGGGCCAAAGTCTGGCGGAGTTTGTTCTCATCCTTACGCCTTATTATCTCCACACCCTGGGCTGTAATAAGAAGTGGATCGGAAATTGCCACGCCTACCGTCTTGGAGCCGTAATCCAGTCCCATTATTCGCATATATACGTCCTAATTAGTTATTCAGTAGCCTTCCGACGGGTTGCTTCGTCGCTTAGTCTTCTTCCGACGGGTTGCTTCGTCGCTTAGTCTTTTTCCGACGGGTTGCTTCGTCGCTTAGTCCCAGTGATTCGTCTGTATGTACGCGTTAAGAAGTTCCTCAACTATCTCATCTCTTTCAAGTTTCATAATCTTGGAACGTGCACCCATATGTGATGTAACATATGTAGGGTCACCGGACATAATATATCCTACTATCTGATTGACAGGATTATACCCTTTGTCATTCATGGCGTCACATACTTCGTGAAGCACATCCTTAACCGTTGCCGAATCAGTCTCTACCTGAAAAAATTGTGTGTTTCCTAAATCTTCCATTACTATCCTCCAATACATACCCTTAAGGTCGTTTTCTTTCAATTATATCCATCCTAATTTAAGTCCGACAGGATATCCAATTCGCGCCGGAATTACATTCGTCCGCTATGTACAAAGATATACTTATTAAAACGATTTACTTTTGGGTATACCTAAAGGTACATTTTACCGCATTTAGTATGGAAATTCAAATTTATGTGGGCAGGCTGATTGTGCGGGCAGGCTGATTGTGTGGGCAGGCTGATATCGCACTCATATCACAGCAAACTGAATTTTACCTGCTTGTCTCTTACTTCTCGATATTGGCATGTAATTCAGCTGTCCCCATGGCTAGTTCCAGATTTAACTTCCGTGTCGACTCATTTCATCTGGAAATCACAACTGTTCCTTCGCCTAATTCCAGATTAAGTTTCCTCGTCGACTCATTTCATCTGGAAATTCCAACTGTCCCTACCGTCCCCACGTCTATTTCCAGACTAATTCCAGATTAAGCTTCCGGGTTGATTCATTTTATCTGGAATCTCATGCTATCGCCGCGCCCAATTCCAGATTGAGCTTCCATGTTGTCTTATTTCATCTGGAAATCCCAACTGTCCCTGCGTCTATTTCCAGATTAAGTTTCCTTGTCGACTCATTTCATCTGGAAATCTCAACTGTCCCTGCGTCTATTTCCAGATTAAGCTTCCGTGTTGACTCATTTCATCTGGAAATCCCAACTGTCCCTGCACCGAGTTCCAGATTAAGCTTCCGTGTTGACTCATTTCATCTGGAAATCCCAGCTGAAACCGCGCCTGGTTCCAGATTAAGTTTCCTTGTCAACTCATTTCATCTGAAAATCCGCAAGATTGCTTACCGCAAAATCGCTACCTCAAAGAGCTTCCGTAAGGTTGCTTCGACAACTTGGGATACTATGCCGGATGCTGCGCCGCTACTGTGCCGGATGCTGCGCCGCTACCGTGCCGGACAGCAAGCATTAAAAAAGCGCATTCCGCAAGGAATGCGCCTAATTTCTGAAGTATTAAAGCTTCACAATTAGATTGTGTAAGGCTTTAATGTCTCGAGTACTTCATCAACATTGTCTTCAGCATGAATATTTAAGTCGATAGGCTTTGAAAGATCAAGACTGAAGATACCCATAATAGACTTAGCGTCGATTACGTATCTGCCTGAAACTAAATCAAAGTCATAATCAAACTTAGTAATATCATTTACGAAAGACTTAACCTTGTCGATTGAGTTTAATGAAATCTGTACTGTCTTCATAACTAAATTCCTCCTTTAATTTCATACCTTCTGACTATATACTAATGTGTAGGACCTCAAAAGTCAATCCGCAAAAAGGACGAAAAAACAAAGGTAAATATATGAAAAAAGTAGCATTTAGAAACCTCGGATGCAAGGTTAACGAATATGAATTGGAATATATGCAACAAAAAATGTCGGAAAACGGCTATGAAATTGTGCCATTTGACACAAAAGCTGACATTTATGTCGTAAACACATGTACAGTTACTAACATTGCCGACAGAAAAAGCAGGCAAATGTTACATAAGGCCAAGAAGGAAAATCCAGGTGCCATAGTTGTTGCCGTAGGCTGTTACGTACAGACCGACACTAAAGGTGCCGGCGACGATGACGCTGTGGACATTGCAATCGGGAACAACCACAAGGCCGAAATCGCTACTATAATTGCAGAATACATTACTAAAAATGCCGGCGAGTGCAGACGCGGCAGCAACGATACGGATGCTTCCGGCGAGTGCAGACGCGATAACAATGATATAAGTGTTTCCACTAAGTGCAGCCAAGATATAGCAACCTCTGCCGAATGCAGCCGGAATAAAAATATAAAGGTCTCTGACCTGACAGCTCCCGTGCCTTACGAAAGTATGCTCATAACCCGCACTTCGGAGCACACCCGTGCCTTTATGAAAATCCAGGACGGCTGCAACCAGTTCTGTTCATATTGTGCAATTCCCTTAGCCCGTGGACGCATCCGTTCTCGGAAGTTAAATGACATATTAGAAGAAGCCAGCGCATTAGCCAATAATGGCTATCACGAAGTTGTTCTTACAGGAATTCATTTAAGTTCCTACGGCCTTGATTTTCATGGCGAAAACTATAACATCGTGGCCAAAGAACAAGGTTACACCAACGAAGACTTACTTAATGTAATAGAAGAAGTTGCGAAAATCCCCGGAATATCAAGAATAAGACTTGGCTCTTTGGAGCCGCGCCTTATAACAGAGGAATTCCTTAGCAGACTAAGCAAAGTTGAGGCCATCTGTCCTCACTTCCACCTATCGCTCCAAAGCGGATGCGACGAAACTCTTAAGCGCATGAACAGAAAGTACACAACTGCAGAATTTAAACATGCCGTTGAACTGTTACGCACTTATTTTGACAACCCCGCCGTAACAACCGACGTAATTGTAGGTTTCCCCGGCGAAACAAACGAAGAATTCGAAATCACCTATAACTTCCTTAAAGAAATTAAATTCTTCGAGATGCATGTATTCAAATATTCCCGCCGCAGGAACACTGTTGCCGACAAGCTTCCCAATCAGGTTTCCGACAGGGACAAAGATATACGTTCCGACCGTCTTCTTGAACTTGATGAAGAATTGTCAACACAATTCCGCAATTCTTATATAGGCAAAGAAGTTGAAGTTTTGTTTGAAGAATTAAAAGACGGCCGTTGGGTCGGCCATACGAAAGAGTATATACTTTGCAGCGTAGGCGACAGTGGCGAAGCGCTTGGCGGTGTTATTAAGAAAATCACTTACAAAATGTGAATATACTCATAATAAAGACATACTTTAACTTATATAAAATAAAAGAGTCCGACTCTGTGTATTGGAGGAAATTACCTTTATAAAACAATTTCTTGAAATCTAAAGGTAACAAAAAAGCGCAAATTACCCGCCTAGAGGAGGGGTCATAAATCTGATGGTAAAATGATTACCTTTCAAAGATAAAAATTCCATATCCAATGGCAAAAAACCGGGAAATTGTTACCATTCGAAAATGAAATTTCTAATTCTAATGGTAAATCCTGGAAATTGTCACTCATTACGAGGTAAAAGTTGCGTAAAGTTGTCCTCCATACATAATACATACCCTTGCCTTTTGTCACTCATTACGAAGCAAATACATATTATCTACAGTTTAAAAACCGGTCGGATATCCCAGCCGGTTCATTTCCTCAGACCAGTAACTTCAGTCAATTCATTATTTCCTCAAGTCCAGTAACTTCAGTCAATTCACCATTTCCTCAAGTCCAGCAACTTCAGTCAGTTCGTTATTTCTAAATTCAATAATCCAAGTCACTTATTATTTACTCAATAACTATAACTTCATCAGTATCAAGAGCTGTCTGATACAATTCATCAATCTTCTCGTCAAGGTTAAGCTCATGTTTCTTAATAACATTAAGATTAGGCTTTGTTACAGGATGCTTGGCGACGAAGATTGTGCAGCAGTCCTCAAAAGGAAGTATTGATGTTTCATAAGTGTCTATCTTTTCGGATATGGCAACGATTTCGCCCTTGTCCATTCCGATAAGCGGACGGAATACGGGAAGGGTACACACCTCATTGGTAACAGCCAGTGAATGAATTGTCTGAGACGCAACCTGACCAAGCGATTCTCCGGTAATAAGTCCGAGACACTCATTCTTCTTGGCAATATCCTCGGCTATCTTCATCATATAGCGCCGCATGATAATCGTAAGCTCATCATGAGGACACTTCTCATAAATATATAACTGAATATCCGTAAAGTTAATTACATGAAGGTTAATGGGGCCGGAATACTTGGCAACAAGTTTGGCCAGATCGACAACCTTCTGCTTAGCTCTCTCCGAAGTGTACGGAGGCGCATGGAAATAAACAGCGTCAAGCTTAACACCGCGCTTGGAAATCATGTATCCCGCAACAGGCGAATCAATTCCGCCCGACAGAAGCAGCATAGCCTTTCCGTTGGTTCCAAGCGGCATACCGCCGGGGCCGGGAATCTCTATAGCGTACATGAATATCTTTTCGCGGATTTCAACGTGAATCATAACATCAGGTTCGTGAACATCCACCTTCATATTAGGAAATGCATCAAGTATATATCCGCCAAGTTCTGCATTCATCTCCATTGAATTAGTAGGATATGTCTTGCGTGCGCGACGTGTGTTAACCTTAAATGTGACACAACCGTCATTACCCTTGGCAAGAACAGTGGGATCATTAATAACGTTCTCACGTACGAATTTAACTACTTCAGGGCCAACCTCATCAACAGGAGCTACCTCCATCTCTGTCATGGGGCAGATACCGCTTATACCAAACACTCTCTTAAGTGCAGCAACCACTTCATCATAATCGAAGTCGGACAAAGCGTATACGAAAATTCTTCCGTCAGATTTCGGCACATTAAACTCACCGTCGCATTCACGAAGGACTGCCTTGATTCTGCTGACGAGAGCATTTTCAAAAACGTATCTGTTTTTTCCTTTAACACCTATTTCGGCGTACTTAATCAAAAAAGCTGTGTACATGTGTACTCCTTATCATTTACAAAGTATTATTCGCATTCTGTCCGCAAAATACTCTATCTGTTGCAGATATTCTATCCACAGAATGTCTATCTGCAACGGATACATTGTCCGCAGAATGTTCTACTAGCGTCTCGTATACCTACGAAGCATGGGGATTAACTCCCTCATCGCTTCAATAGTATAATCCAATTCTTCCTTAGTGGTAAAGACAGAAAAACTAAATCTTACCGTAGACTCCAGCAGTCCCTTATCAAGCCCGATGGCCAAAAGCGTGGCGGATGCGGCGCGCTTGTGAGTAGAACAGGCCGAACCTGCAGAAACATATATGCCTTTGTCCTCCAGGGAGTGAAGCATTACTTCCGCACGAACATCCTTGACGGAAACACTGACCACATGAGGTGCGCCTAAGGCAGCCTCATACTTCGCTGCATCTGCAGAACCAAGCTCTGCATCGCAGTTTCCGGGCAATCCGTTAACAGTCACATCTTCTATCTTGGTTACTTCCTCTACGAAGTATTTTTTTAAAGTGTATAATTTATCAACATCTTCGTCGAACTTGTCATAAAGCATCTTGGCAGCAAGGGCAATACCCGCAATTGAAGGAACACTTTCTGTTCCCGAGCGCATGCCGTTTTGCTGACCGCCTCCGAAAATAATAGGATTTATCTTAGTCTTCTCATTAATATAGAGGAAACCTATTCCTTTAGGTCCGTGAATTTTATGTCCACTGACGCTAAGAAGGTCTATATTCATCTTCTTGGGATAAATACGGAACTTACCGAAACTCTGAACCGCATCAACATGAAATACAATCTGCGGATTAATACTCTTAATAAGTGCACCGGCTTCGGCAATGGGCTGAACCGAACCTATTTCGTTATTAACATGCATGATAGAAACAAGAATGGTTTCGTCGGTAATTGCATTCTTTAATTCATCGAGGGAAATAATGCCATGTTCATCAGTTCCAAGATAAGTAATTTTAAAGCCGCGGGCTTCAAGCTGTTCAGCTGCCCTTAAGATGGCGGGATGCTCTATCTTAGTAGTAATTATATGCTTTCCACGTCGTTCGTTAGCCGTGGCTACGCCAAGCAGGGCCATGTTATCGGATTCTGTTCCGCAGGAAGTAAAAAGTATCTCTTTGTCACTTACCTTCAGAATCTTCGCCAGAGTCTCTTTGGCTTCTTTAAGATATTTTTCGGCGATGACGCCCTTGTTGTGCATGGAACTGGGGTTTCCGTAATCCTCGGTCATAACCCGTACCATTAAGTCTGCCACTTCCGGAAGTACTCTGGTTGTGGCTGAATTGTCCAAATATATTTCTTTCATAATATCTCCCGAGACTCACTTCATAAATCTCTGTCAATTTGTGAAATTACTTCATAATCTCACAATTATTTATTCCTCAAGCAGATATGAGAACACACTCATAAGCGTCATACCTGCTGTCTCTGTTCTTAATATTCTTTTGCCCAGGGTAATGGATTTAAAGCCCTCGGCCATGGCATATTCTACTTCCGCCTCATCAAATCCGCCTTCGGGGCCGATAAAAACAGCTATACTCTCACCCGGATTAATACCGGATATCAGTTCACGGGTGGCAGCCATATTCTCTGCCATTTCATAAGGAAGAAGACAAACTTTGCATTCCTTAACAGCATACTTAACCGCCTCTTTAAAGGCCATGGGCATCTTAACCTGAGGAATGATTCCGCGCTTTGACTGCTTGGCTGCAGCCTCTGCAATTCCCTGCCAGCGGGATATTTTGGCAGCTGCCTTTTTCTCCTCAAGTTTAACCACGCATCGTTTCATTTCAACAGGAATTATTTCATAAACACCAAGCTCGATATTCTTTTGGATAATGCTCTCCATCTTATCGCCCTTGGGTAATCCCTGAAAAAGATATACCTTTGAGGGAAGTTCATGAGAATCTTCCTTGATGAAACGAAGTTCACACAATATGGTGCAAGCATCATTGAACTCCTTGATGGCACATCTGTATTCCCTGCCATCAACACCGTTTGATACATTAAATTCTTCGCCGATTTTCATACGAAGAACATTCTTAATGTGGTTGACATCAGAGCCTTTAATTGTGACAGTCTTGTCAGAAATATTGATTTGATTTTCAGAAACAAAAAACTGATACATATATTTCCTATAATTAATCTCACAGTATCCACAGCGGATTACTGTAACAAACTACTTGTGCTGTAACAGACTACTTATTGCTATAGTAAACTGTTTATTACCGTAACAGACTGCTTATTGCTGCAAAATATTATTTATTCTTTATACCTACTACGCATCTCCACTCGCCCTGGGATGTTGTACTTACAACCGTAAGTCCTGCCTTGGTCATAGCATCGGCTACCACAGTCTCTTTGCCTTCGATAATTCCGGATGTTATATAAACAGCCCCCGGTTTCATCTGATTAACTATGACAGGCGTAAGCGGAACAAGTACATCTGCCAGAATATTGGCAACTACAATATCATAACATTCGTATCCAACGCGATCCTGTATATCTTTGTCCGTAATAATATTGCCGATCATCATCTCGAAGTCGGAAGGATTGATTCCGTTCTGAGCCATATTATCTGCAACGGCTTCAACGGCGCATGGATCAAGGTCCGTTCCTACAGCATGCTTGGCGCCGAACATAAGGGAAAGAATAGCAAGAATGCCGCTTCCAGTTCCAACATCAAGAAGATTTGTTTCGGGAGTTATATACTTTCGAAGTGCTCGAATACATAACTGTGTTGTTTCGTGGGCTCCGGTTCCGAAAGCAGTACCGGGATCAATGTGAAGAATAAACTTGTCCTTATCTTCTTCCTTCACTTCTTCCCATGAAGGAATGACGAGCACATCATCAATGGTGAACTGGTGGAAATACTGTTTCCAGTTGTTAATCCAGTCGATGTCTTCCGTTTCATCAACAGTTACCGTGCCCTCGCCTATATCAATGTTAAAATCACGAAGTTCCTGAAGCTCATTTTTAATATTCTCGAGAATTTCGTCCTTGCGTTCCAGTTCCTCGACGAAGAAATTAAGATAAGCAACTCCGTCATCTTCTTCGCTCGGAGGAAGGATGTCAACGAACATCTGCTCCTTTTCAAGTGCTGTAAGGGGCACCTTGTCTTCAATCTGAGCACCTTCAAGTCCTATATCATAAAGCGTACTTATTACAATATCTTCCGCTTCCGTTAATGTTTTAATTCTGAATCTAAGCCATTTCATAATAATCTCCATTCCACCCCGCGGAATCCGAGGGGCTCTTTTAGGGGGTGCCCCTTTATGGGGCGGCACAAAAGTGCCGTGTGAAAATTTATTTTCACACTAATCTAATCTTCCTCACTGTCAGCCTGAATAACTTTAACTACGTATCCTATAACCATATTTACGGTTTTATCGTCGGCGCACTTACGTCCGTCGCGAATAGAATAATAACCCATATGTTGCACGCCGTCTATCTTTTCATCCCGGCGGTTAAGAATCCACATGTTGTCGCCAACGCCCACTATTACATCTTCACTGGGCTTGGGGCTTCTGTCATTGGCAAGAAGTAAAATGTCGCCCTTAAAATACTTGGGTTCATAATGGTTGCAGGGCATCTTAACCCCGATGAAAATCTTCGGCCTTAAATCATCATTAAGTTTGCTTATATCAATAACATCCAGGTCATTCGTCATCTTCATATTGCCATTATCACAACAGACCACCTTCATTACTTCAATTGCCTTTTCAGTTACCTGATTTGTTGTAAGCTTATTGTAATGATAATGAATCGCCCATCTTACGAAATGAGTGAAGCTTTCAGGCAGTTGCCTTACCAGTTGAAGAGATTCACAGGTCTGGGGCGTAATTGTTCCACATCCTATGAGTTCATCCACGCTAACCCCCAGCGCCCGGGCGATTTTGACTGCCGTACTGAGTCTGCAATCTTCGGCATCACCATATAAGAATGAACGAAGCGTACTGAAAGAAACATCAGCAGCTTCGGCTATTTCGGCAAGAGTTATATCCTTTTGATCTACATACATAAACAGATTCTTACGAAAAGATGAAATAAAATCGTCAGGATCTGCAACAAGATTTCGTTGTAGCTTTTTTAATTCTTTTTTACTGAGCAATAATTGTTCTCCTTACTAATTCTGATATATTTTTACAATTGTATTTATAAGTCATTAATCAATTCATTTCCGTCTTCCCAAAATGCACTGATAATTGATTATACATTGAATTGGCGGTAAATAATAGCAAATATTTTACGGATATTTGGCTAATATCGGCTCATTTCTCCGTAATCTACGCAACTACCTTTCCTATTTTACAGATATTAGCTTCCGGATTGATTCATTTCATCTGGAAATCACAACTGGCCCTGCGGTCCCTGCGTCTATTTCCAGACTATTTCCAGATTAAGCTTCCGGGGCGACTCATTTCATCTGGAAATTTCAACTGTCCCTGC
>JAZUIS010000030.1:0-9460 GCA_045642345.1 Lachnospiraceae bacterium | reverse complement strand
TCAGGAAGGAGCTCGCCGTTTTCATCACGCTCGTCTGTCATTGTTCTAAACTTACAGAGGTTAAAAATTCTCTCTTTTCCTGTTTTTTTATCTATCCTGCCGGGACGCTGCTGATGAAATATTACAGGACTTCCAAGTTTAATTCTGACAAGAAGCGCCAAAATCGCAAATAGCCAGCAAAACAGGATAAGAACAAGCGCAGATATTAAAATGTCAAAAAATCGTTTGATTATATTTTTGTACATATACTATTTCTTATCCGTATCTTTAATAACTACAGAATCAATCACGTATCTGGGGCGATGTTTCGTTTCCATATACACTTTGCCGACATATTCACCCATAACGCCCAAAGACAGAAGCGTCACGCCGCCAATTAAAAGCGAAACAAATATGCTGGTAGTATATCCGGGAATATTGTTACCCTTAAAGAATTCAACAAGGGTAAAAATTCCTATAGCTATACTCAAAACAAAGACAATGAATCCAAGTACCGAAATAAGGTGAAGCGGGCGCGTACTCATTGATGTAATTCCGTCAAATGCCAGCGTGAACATCTTCTTTACCGTATACTTGGACTTACCGAATTCTCTTTCCTTAACATCAAAATAAACCACGTCGGAATTAAATCCCATCGACGGTATTAATCCTCTAAGGAAGAGGTTGCTCTCATCATACTGTGAAAGCATATCGAGCGCCTTCTTTGACATAAGCCTATAGTCCGCATGATTAGTCATAACGTTGGCGCCCAAACCATGCATAAGTTTATAATACATGGAAGCTGTAAGCTTTTTCATGAATCCGTCTGTTTTTCTGTCATTTCTGATACCATAAACAACATCGGCACCGTTCTGGAACTTCTCAATGAACTCATCCAATGCTTCTATGTCCTGTTGAAGGTCTGCATCAATTGTGACAGCAATGTCACAATATTCCTTAGCTACCATCATGCCGGCCATGATGGCGTTCTGATGACCTCTGTTGGAAGACAGGGATACGACAGCTAATCTGCTGTCTTTGGCAGCTGCTTCATGAAGTTGTTTTAAGGTATCATCCTTACTTCCGTCGTTAACAAAAAGCGCCTTGGAAGATGAAGAAACCTTTCCTTCGTTTACCAATCGTGTTAATTTGTCCCGGACTTTATCTATTGAATAATCAAGGGTTTCCGACTCGTTATAACAGGGAAGTACCAAATACAATACAGGGTTTTCTACGTACATACTATTACTCCGATAATGTAAATCAACAGCAGTTAAGCATACTGTTTATGCAAATAGTTCCTTAACGGTTTTGATAATTAGCTCCATATCTTCATCCGTATTCTTAATATCCGAAGGAAGACATACTCCATTGTCAAAGATATAGGTCGCTATATCTTTATCACCGGCCTTAATAAAATCACATCCTTCAAATACCGGCTGCAAATGCATAGGCTTCCATATCGGACGGGATTCTGCATTACACTTTTCTTCAAGTGCGTCCATCACCATATTCGGAGTAACCTTGGAATTCGGGTTAATCTGAATACAGCTAAGCCAGCAGTTGGCATCTGCATCGGGATTCATGGGATTCATGGTGATATCAGGTATATCTTTGAACGCCTCCTTATAGGTAGCGTATATCTTTTTCTTAAGAGCCTTATGTTCTTCAAGATGAAGCAACTGACCGCGGCCTACACCTGCAACTATATTGGACATACGATAGTTATAACCAATATTCGAATGCTGATAATGACGGGCAGGATCACGAGCCTGTGTAGACAGGAATGTGGCCTTCTTGGTATATTCTTCATTCTTCGACAGCATCATTCCGCCGCCTGAAGTAGTAATAATCTTATTACCGTTAAAAGATATAATGCCTATCTTTCCAAAAGTACCTGTCTGACGGCCTTTGTATGTTGTTGATAATGACTCTGCAGCATCCTCAATAAGGGGAACATTATGCTCATTACAGATTTCAAGGATCTCGTCAATCTTGGCAGGTGTTCCGTAAAGATGAACTACCATAACAGCCTTGGGATTAGGATACTTCTCAAATGCCTTACGAAGCGCATTGGGATCCATATTCCAGGTATCGGGCTCAGAATCAATAAATACAGGGATAGCTCCTTCATAAGTAATGGGATTAACTGTTGCACTAAATGTAAGCGTCGGAGCAAATACTATATCTCCCCGCTTAACACCTATACATTTAAGAGCCATATGAAGTGCTGCAGTCCCTGCACTAAGAGCACTTGCGTGGATTCCCTCACCCATATATTCTGCCATCTCGTTCTCGAGTGCAGTCACATTAGGGCCAAGAGGTGCTACCCAGTTGGTATCAAACGCTTCCTGTACGAATTTTTGCTCTTCTCCATGCATAGTAGGAGAGGAAAGATAAATTCTTTTCATTTATTATCGCCTTCTATTCTTTGTAGTTATATGTACTTACTATCTTCTTAACCAAGGGACGAATATCCTTTGATTCATTCTTGGATTCTTCTTTAAGAGCTTTAAGGTCTTTGAAGAATTCATCTTCATCAAGTTCAATAGGCTTTCCTATATAAATTGACTTATTAGCTGTTTCAGTAAGGCCTTCCTCATCCATAAGAAGTTCCTCATACAGCTTCTCTCCCGGACGAAGACCGGTGAATTCTATTTTAATATCTTCATCAACCCTATATCCTGACAACTTAATCAGGTTCTTGGCCAGATCAAGAATCTTAACCGGTTTACCCATATCAAGAACAAAAATCTCTCCGCCCTTGGCATAAGCTCCTGCCTGAAGCACCAACGATACAGCCTCCGGAATCGTCATAAAGTATCTTATGATGTCAGGATGAGTTACCGTAACAGGTCCTCCTGCCATAATCTGCTTTTTAAACAAAGGTATAACGGAACCGTTGGAACCCAGTACATTACCGAATCTTACTGCAACGAATTCGGTATCGAAATGGCGGTTAAAGGTCTGGATAATCATCTCACATATACGCTTTGACGCTCCCATAATATTGGTAGGATTAACAGCCTTATCGGTACTTATCATAACGAAGCGCTTAGCCCCGTTCATAGCCGCAGCCTGAGCCGTCTTCCAGGTACCGAAGACGTTATTCTTAATTGCCTCGTTAGGCGATGTTTCCATAAGAGGAACATGTTTATGTGCGGCCGCATGATAAACAATATCAGGCTTATAAGTTTCGAATATACTGTTAATTCTGTTAGTGTTACGAACTGACGCAATAAGTACAACAAGATTAAGATTAGGATATTTGGTAATCAACTCCTGTTGCACATCATAAGCACTGTTTTCATAGATATCTACCAGGATAAGCTGGCTTGGGCCATGAGATGCAATCTGTCGGCATAACTCTGAACCTATTGAGCCTCCACCGCCCGTAACAAGAACCTTCTTTCCGTTAACGTATCCCAAAATCGAATCAAGGTCTACTTCTATAGGCTCTCTTCCAAGAAGGTCCTCAACTTCAACATCACGAAGTTTGGCAACAGATACCTCACCGTTAACGAGCTGATACATTCCCGGAAGGGAACGCAACTTACAGTTCGTTTCTTTACAAATATCAAGTAATTCCGAAATAGTTGTTCGTGATGCCGAGGGCATCGCAATAATAATTTCATCTATATCAAATAATTCGGCGTACTCGATAATCTTATCTCTTCCGCCTACTACCTTAATTCCCTGAATAAATCTTCCCCACTTGCCCTTATCATCATCGATAATACAGCGAACTATCATAGTAGAAAAATTCGAATTAACTATTTCTTTAATAATTGCATTGGCAGCATCACCGGCACCCACTACCATTACGGAAATCGAGTTTTTACTGTTCTGATTTCTGTGTTTAAGAGAACGAAGGAATCTGTATGAAAATCTGCTTACGAACAACAGACTAAGCAGACAGAACATATAAAGGAAATAATAACTGCTGGGAACTGCCTTATAATTGCCTACCCTAAAAAGCTGAAGTCCACCTGCCTGAACAAGGGTGGAAATCACGCTGGAAATTACAATATTCTGAAGTTCTGTTTCACCTGCAAATGCCCAAAGCGAACTGTACATATGAAACAGATACAGTATAAGAATTGTAGCAACTACACTTATTGGCAGGAAGTTCGTAATTGGTTTTATAAAATATTGCGGAATTGTCGATATGGAGAAGTTATATCTCATCAACAACGCAATATAACTTGCCGCAATTACACTTATTATGTCGTATATAATAAGTGCGGTTCTTCTATAAAATTTCTTCACATTAAAAACTTTTTTCATATTTAGGAACTCCGTTTATTCATAAACATGAGTGGCGTAGCACATAACAACATCACAAATGACATGGGATGAGATAAGTGGAATACCCACTCAACTACTCCGGCCACTGCGAAAGCCACTATAACTGTCATCGAAAGTGCATCATATTTATCCGAATTTCTCATAAAGAAGATAATTCCCATAACAAGAAGCGTGATTCCAAAAATCACGAAGACTACTGCTGTAGGAACTCCATGGTCATATGCTACCTGAAGATATACATCATGAGCATGTGTAGCAATCTCACCATTCTTAAGTGTAGCACCCATGGTATCATGACCGGTCATATTAATCTGTTCAATATATGATTTATAAATATCGAGACGACCGTTAGTATAATCAAGCGGTTCCTCACTTACCTCGGCAGGAGCTTCCTGCACATAATCTTCCTCATAGAATTCCGGAATAATCTCACCATTTTCATCACGTGGAGCAAATCTTACGACATAAGCCTCGTACTGCTCCTCCGTCATAGGTTCGTCCCATTCTTCATCGGAAATATCAAATTCCTTGAACTGATATCCGTTATAGGCATAATAAATATCTCTTTTGGCAGCTCGATACTCATTATACTCAACATCTTCATTATAGTACGCCGGCAATGTATCCTCACTAATTCCCAGAATCTTCTCGCAGAATAGATTTCCCAGTCTTCCTACCAACATATAATCCGTAGAATCAAGCTGTCTTCCCCTCATAACCTTTTCAGAATAAGCCTCTATGTCATAGGTCCTGGGCTGTGAAACAAGGCAGGGAATCGTTCTTTGAGCTTCAAATACTATTGGAAGCATCACAACTACAGACACTATTAAAGCAAGAAGCGTCTTAAGTAATGCTGCCATATGACCTTTAAGTTTGATTGAAGCAACTATAAGCAGGAATGCAAATGCAACTATCGTTGCCGCAAAAGCTGTTCTTGATAATGTAAAAATAAGATAAGAAGCAACAATTCCAAACAGCAACAATTCCTTCCACAGGTATGAAACAAGTGATATCTTTATACCCTCTGATTCTTTCTTTTCGGTAACGAATGATGATATCTTGGTGACTACCATAACTCCCACTATACAAAGCACCATGGTCATATAGGTAGCGGTAATCGTTTCCGTGTGGAAATAATGTGTATATCTGGCACTTCCGTAAGACGTATAGGGTCTGTGAAGGAGACACCAGCCGGTACTCATAATAAACTGAATTACAACACCGCGAACCACGTTGGTAAGGAAATTTTCCTTCTTGTTCCAAACACCGTAATTGACAAATAATAAAAGGAAACTTACAACAAGTGCAACTGTCCACCATCTGGTATTTCTAAATACCACAATAAGTACAAAGTATATAAGTGTTACAACGCTAAGAACCGTATTGGGCTTAGCCATCTTCTTAAGGAAGAGGCACTTAATTGTTCTAATAAGAATAATACCGAGTAAAACAACTATAACGGCATTTGCTCTAAGCACGAACAAGTCATCCTCTGTTATATTAGCTGACACTGCTGTCAGTTTGGTAACCTCGTTATTGTAATAGCAGGCGCCTCCTATAATACCTGCAATTATCCATAGGACATTGTACAGATTCACGATTTCCGTAAAGCCAAACATTGCTATAATTGCAATTGCAAAGCCAATCATCTCCTTGCGCTCGGCAACAGCATGATTGATATCGTAAAGCCCCGATACATATGCACAGCATCCATGAATTGCATAGGCTATTCCCAGAGACTGCACGAAATCTCCTATATGAGTTCTTATATACTCTTTTGTAATAATCGCATTACCGTCTCTTCTGTGATTAATTCCGTAAAACATCACAAATCCAAGAAGTAGCGTTGCAACTACGGCAAAGGCATTATCCGGAAGGAATGTGCTTACTTTACCTGCGAAGATGAAGAAGAGACATGTAATTACAAGAAGAGCCGCCGCAGGATTACATACCCACTTCATTATCGTCTCAACTGTAAGAAGCTTATCATCTCTGTTCTTAAAGATTACCTGCGTCAATCCCATCAATATTCCGGATACAACAAGAATAATTCCGATAATAATTAAACTCTTAACCAATCCGATGGGAACACAATAATTAAAATCAATAACCATGCTCTTATTTTCAAGAACAGCATCATTATAGTACGGCATCACGATAAGTCCCGAATTAGGATCAAAATCTTCCAATCCAAAATAAACCGAACGCAATGCACTGAATTTCAAAATGTATAATTCACCGGGAGTTGTATCAACATCCATAAGGACATTTACATATCCGGGAATTTCTCCGGGCATTACGGTTTCACTTGCCAGATGCTTACCGTTTCCGTCAGTCAGCTCAACCTTGAACTCATCAGGATAGGTTCCCTCTGCAAGGTAAATGTCTACACTTTGTAAATGAGATTCTCCTGCCACGAAGACTTCCATGAATGTATTACGATAGTTAACAACCTCAGATTTTACATATGATACATTCTTGGTTCCCTGAGTTATATCATCCGTCCACAATCTAAGGGGAAATACCGATAAAATCAGTAAAACTCCGATTATTCCTATTACGTATTTAATTGCTTTGCTTTTTACTACTGTATTACGCATATCCCTTTTCCAATCTGTTTTCGTTCTGTGCAACCTTCTTAAGGTTTATCAATATGTATGTCTAAAACTGCCATCGGCACGAAGTACCATAAATAAAATGCATATCTTACGAGACTCATGGGTCCGATAAAGCATGTCAGAATAACTATAAACGGAAGGGTATAAGCCAATGCCTTCTTTCCCTGCCCCGTGTATATGAAATACCCCAGTACAAAGATATACATCCACAACCAGAATCCCGGCGAGAATATGAATCTTATCACCGGAACTCGATGAACAGTTCCCTCTAGCGACAACCATCTAAAGAAATTGTCTATACCGGGAATAATCGGTTTCCTAACTCCGGGAGGCTCAACCTCATATCCAAAGTACGAGCTGTCACCATATGTAAAAGTGTATACCTGATTTCCGGTATATCCATCAAGGGTAGCCTGGGGATACCACATTCCGTATCCCGTCATGCACAATGCATTAAGGTATGCTACAGGATGGCTAACTCCTGTGCTAAGCCATATTTTAAAGAACTCTGCTTTGTTATTCACAAATTCCTGTTCATTAAAATCAATCTTTACTCTGTCGGAGCACTTAGGTGTGTACCGCATAAGCGCTTCCTTGGGAATATATCTTTCAATAGTCTGTTTATCTTCATCCGTTAATGAAGCATTGTCATAGCAATATACTCTTGCTAACTGCTGTATGGGTACTGTAAGTATTTCCCTATGACCTACGCTTGATGCACCGGTTGCCGCAAGTAAGCCTTTATTAATAACAAAAAATGCGGCTATTGATACAATAATGTATAGCAAAAGCTTTTTTAATGTCTTCTCGTATCTGCCTATTTTCATACACTTTATGCCAAAGTATATAAGCAGAATCACTGCAAACACTCCGAAAGCATATACTCCGTTACTCCTAAGAAGCATCATCAAAACTGACGCTATTGTCAGAATTGCCATGTTCTTCTTATTCGTCCAAAACATATTATCAAGTAGCATCTTACGAAGATAAATCACCGTAATAAGCAGTGCGGCACCGAATACTCCATCCTTTGATGAACATAGCGCAAACATGCTAAGAACAGGAAACAGTCCAAGATAAACGCTAAACAATATTGAACCGACTTTGCCAAGTCCGTCGTCTTTAAGGGTCTTAACCAAATAGCCAAGTGCAACAGCTACAAGACTCATCTGCAGTAATATAAAAACTGCTATGGAAATATTGTAATTATCCGTCACCTTATGCACCGCCTGGATAGTACCACCAAGGGAAAGTACATGAAAGATGGGATACTGATTATTAAAGGTTCTTGTTACAACTTCATTGAGCTCATCAAGAGCATCATATACGAAAAATCCGGGATACTCACCTAAAAACACGATGAAATAACCTGTCCAGATAATTAATGTGGATATAAGCCAAATTCTGTCTTTTTTACTTTCCTGTGCAATACGCCTGTTTGCTATATGTTCGCTGATTAAATCCCATATAACCTTGCTAAATACCGTAGCAATAACAAATATCAGCAGAAAATAAAAATACGGCTTCCGGGATATAACATCTATCTGCCCAAAATACTCGCATTGAAAACCAAGTACTATTGCAAGTGAATAAAGCAGGCCGAATATGAAATTAACAGGTTTAAATCCCTTTAATAAACTCATATGCTATATGCGACAAATCACTTATCGAAATCTGTCTTTTCGGCCACAACGAACTGTGGTGAATTATTAAGGTTAATGTACGTTCTTCCCAAATATTCTCCTACAAGTCCCAACATAAGAAGTATCATTCCGCCCATAAATACAAGCACGGACATAAGTGCCGAAAATCCGATTACAAGCGTCTCAGGGCGAATCCATATCTTTTTAATAATTGTATAAATTCCATACAGGAATCCTGCTGTCGCACTGATTCCACCTATTGTAGTAGCTACTCTAAGAGGTCTAACTGAAAATGATGTAAATCCGTTAAACCATAACCCTAGGAGCTTACTTAAGGTATATCCCGATTCTCCGATTTCACGATTGCGATGCTTAACAGGCACATTAATTATATTTTTGGTGGTACGAAGTACAAGTCCTATTACATAAGGAAATGCACCTGTGTACTTAACCATCTCATCAAGCACATATCTTTTGGCGGCGAAGTAACTCGAAACCTTAAGTTCCTTAGGTTTGCCAAGCATCTTGCAGGCCATCCTGTCATTAATCCATGAACCGAAATTTCTAAAGGGCGAATGCTTTTTATCAGAATAGCTTGCATAAACAACATCAGCGCCATTCTTAATACCCTCAAGCAATTTACCAACCTCATTGGCAGGTGTCTGACCGTCATCATCCAGGCATACTACGATATCTCCCGTAACTTCATGAAAGCCTGCCATCAGCGCACCATGCTGACCAAAGTTCTTAGCAAGACTAAGTCCCCTAATGTTATCATTTTCGGAGGCTAACTTTTTGATAGTCTCATATGTATCATCCGGCGAGCAGTCATTAACAAGAATCATCTCATAGGTATACTCACTAAGAGTTCCCATGGTCTCTATAACTTCGTCTACTACCGCAGGAAGTGTT
>JAZUIS010000029.1:0-37573 GCA_045642345.1 Lachnospiraceae bacterium | reverse complement strand
TGGCGTCTTTGATGTCACCTCGCATACTGGGTACCTCCGTAAGTAAGATGACTTTATTATAAAAAAAGAACCATCGAAAATGCTTAAATTCCTACATTTTCATTTCGGAATTTTTCTACATTTCGATGGTAACATTTACAGCAGTTACAATACACACGTAAATATATTTTTGTATAAATGCATAGATACATTTAAGAGGCTGAATTTGCTGTAAATTGCATTTACAGATTTTTAATGTCTTTTTATCAAATTAATATGTAAATAATCATATTCTTATCGACTATATTACAGATAAAAACAATATAAATGCCTATATAATATGTAATGGATAACTTTCGACTTTAAAAATTACATATTATTCCGGCACATTTTCTTGAAATATCTGTAATGGTGTGTTTTGGGGTTTGATCGATACGGCTAAAAATATAAAAATTCCTCTCCAAAAAAACAAATAAATACAAAAGGTTTACATAAAAATATTATGTAAACCAAGCGCCTTTAAAATGATCTATATGTTAAGTTGTTTGAATTGTACACACAATTTCACACACGTTAAATAATTAACAATCCAATAAAAAATCAAAAATGTAGCTCGTACCTCTTCTGTTCTCCTGAATTTAAATTAGAATTATTTAATTCAGCCTTAATCTGATTTATGAATTCATCTTTTTCGATATAATCGATTCGCTCATATTCTTCCGTAACTTCGGCAGAATCGTACAAAACATTATTCAAATAATCTTCTCTTTTAGGCCTGTCGACATATTTTTTCTTAAATTCATCAATGGCGGAAATCGAATTACTTTTCTTTCGTTTCCGCCATTTAATAAATGTAAAAATATATACGACAGCTAAAAAAGCAAAAATCAGAAAAATTAAGTCTTTTGTCATATTAATATCCATCCGCCTTGCAAGCCCGGAGGACACTTGCCATGCTGCCCTTTAAAGACGGCACAAAAGTGTCGCGTGAATAAATTTTCCATGCTATTTTGCTTCAAAATCCTCAACAAATTGCTTAATCAATGTAGCTGTGCCTTCAATTCCCAGCAATGAACTGTTTATACATAAATCATAACTGTCGGCACGACCCCATTTCTTTGATGTGTAGTAATTGTAATAACTTTGACGCTGTTTATCCATTTTTATGCACATTTCACGTGCTTCCTTTTCGGAGCAATTGTGATTGGTCATAACATGTTTGATTTTATCTTCATCATTTGCATATATAAAGATATTAATACAATCCTTACGGTCTGCAAGCGCATAATCGGCGCATCTTCCCACAATAACGCAGGGACCTTCTTCAGCTATTTTCTTGATAGTATCAAACTGCGCCAGGAATATCTTTTGAGAAATCGGCATATCAACATAATGAGAAGCATTATAACCGAAAGAATATGTATCCATTACCAAATTATATAAGAATGAACTTGTAGGACGTTCATCCTGATGCTCGATAATTTCTTCACAGAAGCCGGATTCCTTGGCTGCACGTGATAACAATTCCTTATCGTAGCATTTAATTCCGAGAATTTCGGCTAATCTGTCACCGATTTCATGACCTGCAGAACCGAACTGTCTTGATATCGTGATAATAGTATTCATAGAGTATACCTCCAAAACTTTTATAATTATATTTTATCACTTTGCAGGCATTTAATCATTATAAAAATAGGTATTTAATCAATATAAAAAACTATCGGTATTAGTTATAACCCTTGATTATTCCATTATATCAAGCAGGTGTTTAAAATAATCCGGAAGCGGCGCATCCGTCATTATACTTTCACCTGTTACAGGCTGAATAAAGCCAAGAATCTTGGCATGAAGACATTGACCCTTAAGTTTATAGGGTGATTTTTGATTGGAATATGTATCGTCACCTAAAATAGGATGATTAATATGCGCCATATGAACACGGATTTGGTGTGTTCTGCCTGTTTCGAGGCTACATTCGACGTAAGTATAGTTCTTATAACGTTTAAGTACTTTATAGTGAGTAACGGCGTTTTTGCCGCCGGTGGGAACTACCGCCATTTTAAGTCTGTCTTTAGGGTTGCGTCCTATAAGTGTTTCTATTGTACCTTCGTCTTCCTCAATCACTCCGTGTACAATGGCATGATATTTACGAATTATGGAATGCTCCTTAAGGGCGCCTGCAATGATTTGATGGGATTTATCATTTTTGCATACAATGACAGAGCCTGTGGTATCTTTGTCGATTCTATGGACTATTCCGGGCCTTAAAACACCGTTTATTCCGGATAAATTGTCTTTGCAGTGAAAAAGCAAAGCATTAACCAAAGTGCCTGTATAATGACCTGCAGAAGGATGAACCACCATATCCTTTGGTTTATTAACAACTATTACATCATTATCTTCATAAAGAATATCAAGTTTAATATCTTCGGGAAGAATATCCGGAATGATACTGTCGGGAACGTTAACGATGATCTTATCATCTATACGAAGCTTGTAGCTTGGCTTGACATTTCTGTCATTAACCAAAATATCGTTGTTTTCGATTAGTTTTTGGATATATGAACGAGAAAAAGAATCGACAAATACAGATAAATACTTGTCAATTCTTTCGTCTTCGAATTCTTCTGTTATTTCAAAACTGAGTGTTTCCATAAATTACTTTAATTCTCGATATTTTTGTTCCTTGAAATTAAGAAAATAAAAATCATGGTCTTTATAAACAAATAGAATGCATATAATAAGCAAAATTGTTGAGACCGTAACGTATATGTCGGCAACGTTAAAAATCGGGAAATTTATCAAAGAAAAATATATGAAATCAACAACATAATCAAGTCTTATTCGGTCGATTAAATTTCCGATTGCTCCCGAACAAATCATAACGAGCAAAATGTGCAACTTGGTATATTTAGGCTCGTTCGGAGCTTTAATAAGCACAAAAGTAATAACTGCTATAAAAACGAATGCAACAAATACAAAAAACAGTTTTTGGTTTTGAAGCATACCGAAAGCAGCACCTTTGTTCTCAAGATAATTAAATTCAAGAACTCCGTCAATTAATGTAAGTGCCGATTTGTCTTTTAAATTAACAACTGCAAGATATTTGGTAATCTGATCCAGGAATACCAGGAAGATTACAAGCAGTATATCGATTAAATAGAATATTTTTTTACTTTTCATTACCATGCCTCGTCAAAATTAAGTTCATTAAGAGCTTCTTTAATATCTTCGGGAGTTACTGTGTTATCGATTACAGCTTTTCCTATTTTCTTAAGAAGTACGAAATTAATTGTACCATTTTCGGCCTTTTTATCTTTTTTGATGTTTTCCAATACTTTGTCAATATCGAGCAACTCTACGGAAATCGGAAGATTAAAGGGAACGAACATATCACGAATTTCGTAATACTCTTCCATTGTAAGCCAGTTCTTCTTCCATGAAATGAATGCAGATGCAACACTTCCCAAAGCTACGCATTCACCGTGCTTTAAGTCAAAATTGGAGTACTTTTCGATAGCGTGTCCTATGGTATGACCGAAATTCAAAATTCTGCGTTCGCCCTTTTCGGTAGGATCTTTTTCTACCACGAGCTTCTTGATTAACACGGATTTTTCAATCATATGTGCAACTGCTTCGTTATCTTTTTCGCATATTTCATACATCTGGTCAATGAGCCATGTATAAAAAATAGAATCCCTGATTAAGGCTGCCTTCATTACTTCCGCAAAACCGTTAAAGTATTCTCTGTCAGGTAAAGACTTAAGCACACTTGTATTTATGTAAACCATTTTCGGCATATAAAAAGAACCGACCATGTTTTTGTAACCGTCAAAATCCACTCCGGTTTTACCGCCGATGCTTGAATCTACCATGGCAAGTAAGGATGTGGGTACCTGTACAAAGGATATACCTCTTTCGTAGGTAGAAGCTGCAAAACCTGTAATATCGCCAATAACACCGCCTCCAAGGGCAATTAGAATATCATTGCGATTAAAATCATTTTTAATTAGGAAATCGTATATTCCTTTGACCGTATCAAGAGTTTTTGAACTTTCGCCGGGAGCGATGCAGTAACACAAAGCTTCTTTATTCAAAGCTGCTTTAAAGTCATCAAGAACGCAATTTGCCACATTATCGTCTGTAATAATGCATATTTTTGATTCGCTAAAATCATAACTTACGGCAAAATCCTCGAAAGAATCTGAAATATTTACATTATAACAAGGCTTATTGTCATAATTAACTGTAATAGTATTCATATATATATACCTTTATCAAATCTGATAATTATTTTTGATTCAAAATAAAAGTGCCGCCGTGGCGACACTTAACCGCTTAATTATTTAAAAGGTTACGGATGAATTCGCACTTAATGCATCCTGAAAATCACCTGAAACAGAAACAACAGGTGGTGCAATTACAAAAGTATACTTAGACATTTGCTGAAGTGTGCCGTTAATAGCATAAGTAGCGCCTGAAGTAAAATCTATAATTCTCTGAGCAAGATTCATATCTATTCCTTCCAAGTCAAGGAAAACAACCTTGTTCTGAAGAAGTAAATCCGAAATCTTACGTCCGTCTTCAACACTTGTAGGTTCAATTCTAACTACTTCCATAGCCTGTGCCGGTCCGCCTTTCCTCTGATTTCTTGAAATAGGTGCTGCCTTTGGAACAACTTTCTTTGGCATCTCTCCAACATTATCTTCAAGAGGTGCTACCTTCTTTTCGGCAGGTTCCTCTTCATAATAATCTTCATCCAAAAAATCATCATCACTATCAATTTTCATATAGTTAAGAAACTTATCGAATGCGCCCATTATAATCTCCCTTTTTAAATCACAAAAGTTAACATATTTATTATCAATGTTTTTTATTTCAATGTCAACTTTTTTCGCAAAATATAGTAAAAAGAATATGAATTTGTCTAGATATTGTGACTAATCATATATCAATTCGTCTTCATTTACACTTGCGGCATCCAAAACTATGTAATCATATGTACATAAACCGTATATTGTATTCGGTTTTATTATTGAATACTCGTCATTTTGGTAAAGGATATTAATCTGTTTGAAATCGGCATATCCTTTATTTATGTTATACACACCTATAAGGCTTCCTTTTTTGTTGAGGGTATAAGTTTCCATTGAATCTGCCTTAACCAGAACATCCCCCATTCTGAGTATCATATCGTCAAGATAGTACTCATCTTCTGCCTCATTATATATGGCAGTACCGATAAATTCGGCAGATGTTGAACCGTCTTCAAGATATATCTGCCTGTATACTCCGTCGGTATTGTTATATCCGCCCTTGGTAACATAGTCCTTGGGAACTATATAGAATTCTCGTTCAACAATAGAAGAATTGGGAACTTTAAGTCCGTTATCTTCCTGCAATATCAATTCAATATCTATAAATCTGTCAGTACAGAATGAAAGCATCGAATTTGTAAATGTCAATTCGACGAATGTATTATTTTCGTCCAAAGTGTATACGTTGCTTACCTGACCCCAGGAAGTGTTCTGATTCTTCAAAAACTTAACTTTTACATATTCTTCCGCAATCAGTTCGTCTGCTTTTGCAGAGTCAACGTCGATTATAATAGACCAGTCTTCAAGAGTCGAAAGCTTATAAACAGGATCGCCCTCTCCTACAAGTTCATTACTTATTAACTGCTTTTTATTATAATTTTTGTAATCATAAAGCTCGGGAGTCATATCCGTAAGAGATACATCTTCGTATCCGTCAATCGAATATACTACATAGCCCGATATGGGAGCTTTACTGAATGTAACCAATGATGAAACACCGGAATTATTGATTTTGTCGATATCCGATAAAATATTGGCATTTGAGAGCTTTAAGACCGTACCTTCTACAGAGTATTTAAAGTCATATACAGAGGAAAACTCTTTTGGACTAAACTGTGAATTAAAACTTAGAATATCTGTTTTTAATTCGGTAAGATCTTTGGAGGACAAATCGTTTGTTTCGCCCTCTGCCGAAAGATACTCCGATAATTTGCCGGATTCGTCCAGTGAATAAACAAGATTTCCCACACCGACACGCTCCGATTCACGTGCAAAATAATTAACATATCCGGATTTGTCGGCTCTTACGATAGTCTCGGCTCTTAAAGCAACACCTTTATAAATGTTATTGCTTGATAAGGAGCCCATTGTAACCTGGTAACTTTCAATATGCTTTTGAGAAAAATAATTGAAAATACCTATAAGAACATAGACAAAAATGACCAAAAAGATAACAAGGCCGAAACTCATTCCGCGATTCTTCAGTTTGGTCGGTTTTTTATTACTATCCATTTGGTCCCCCTTTCGTATATATTCTCAAAGAAGAAGCGATACCCATAGGATATCGCTTCAAAAATACTGATTAATGTAAATTTTATAAAGAAGCAATGATGCAGTTTTTCCAAGCATCTGATAAGTCACTTTCAACTTTTGACATTGAAATTACGAAATCAACCTTAAAGGTATTGCTGATTTTTTCGATTTTATCAAGTACTTCTTCAAAATTATCAAAGCAATTAGCTATACTTAAGAAATTATCAAAGAACATTTTTTCAAGATCGTGATCCTGTGAAATAATTCCTGAAATAAAACCGATAAACTGTTCTGCGTTCTCAATATAGTAATTAGAAACATCAATTAATCTAACTTTGTTGTTAAGCTCATACATGTGTTTTGAGCTCTTATCCAGGTATACGTAATTACCTGATGCACTTAATACCTCCTCGTTAACCTTGTCTAAAAGAACTTTAGTTTTGCCTTTACCCTTTTCTCCAATAATCAATTGAACCATTTGGTAACCCTCCTAAAAGATATTACAAATATTATAATAAAAATACCCTTAAAATACAACCCGTTAATTGGTAATCTGCTTAAGCAACATAGACATATAACCGTACATATCTTCTCGATTGTCAGACTTCATTACAACACTTATATAAGGGTTGGATTTGGTATCTTTACTAAGCATAATAAGACAGTGACCGGCGGCTGATGTAGTACCTGTTTTGCCTCCGACTACCGTTACGCCCGTGGGCATTTCTATTGTTCCGTTTAAATACATATTGGTGGATTTAATATTAACTTCCACAGGATTTCCCTTTGCATCATAATATGTTGTGTTATATTCGGGAGTATGTATTATCTCATTAAAAGTTTCGAACTGAATGGCTTCATTCATGATTAAATATAAATCATAGGGCGTTGAATAATGTTCTTCGTTATTTAATCCGTGCGCATTCATAAAGTGAGTATTTGTTGCTCCGATTGACAATGCTTCTTTGTTCATTAATTCCACAAAGGCCTCTTCGGAACCGGAAATGCCCTCTGCGATTAAAACGGCTACGTCATTTGCCGAGTATATAAGAAGAATGTTAAGCGCCTGAGATAAAGTCATGGTATCGCCATTATTAAGACCTATTACCTGTGCCCCCGATTCGTTAATTTTAACGTTCGAAGATGCGGTTAATATCATATCGGGATTTCCGTTTTTAAGAGCGACGATAGCTGTCATCATTTTTGTTAAAGATGCAGGATACATTTGCTTATGTATATCCTTTGCAAAAATAACATTTTTGCCTGACAGGTCAAATAAGCCTGCAGCTGCACTTGCCGTAAGCGGAATTGACGAAGCGTTGATATTTTGGTCAACAACACATAATTTATTTGCAAATGAGGATGCTTTTGAACTGGTTCGTTCGGAATTTACAATACTAAAACTGCTGATATCGGTATCAGCAGTGTAAGGAACCGGATATTTACCGGAAGAACACCCGGTAAGCAGGAGTGTTCCGATAATTGTTAAAACTAAAAATGGCTTATTTGTACATTTCACGCCACTCTAAATCTCCTCGATCCAATGATTTGACAAGTAATTCTGCAGAGGCAAGATTAGTCGCCAAAGGAATATTGTGAACATCACAAAGTCTCACAACATTGTTAACATCAGGTTCGTGTTTTTTGACGGTAAGCGGATCTCTAAGAAAAATAACAAGATCTATCTGATTATGTTCGATTTGAGCTCCGATTTGCTGCTCTCCGCCCAAATGTCCGGCTAAAAACTTATGAACATTAAGATTCGTAACCTCTTCGATCAGTCTTCCGGTTGTACCTGTTGCGTACAATACATTTTTGCTAAGAATACCCCTGTATGCGATACAGAAATTTTGCATCAATTTCTTCTTGGCATCATGTGCAATTAAAGCAATATTCATCAAAATACCTCCATATCCCCCACTAAGATATTATACATTATTTTCCTTTACATTGTAACCCTACATTTAATACTAACCCTATTCCTATAAATGAAGCAATCAATGAAGTTAATCCGTAACTTACGAAGGGTAAGGGTAATCCTGTATTTGGCAGAATATAGGTTACAACGCCGATATTAATGAATCCCTGAAAGCCTATTGACGTACCTATGCCGGCAGCTATAATTCGCCCCGCCACATCCCGTGCTCTAAAAGCAATCATATAACATTCGATTACGATAAAGAATATAAGTAAAATTACAGAGGCAGTACCTGCAAATCCGAATTCTTCTCCTATTACGGCAAAAATAAAGTCGGTCTGCTGTTCTGCAATGAAATCGGCATTTTTAACGGAATAAATTTCATTGTTTCTGTACCCTTTACCTGACAACTGGCCCGAACCTATGGCCATTACGGAATATGTTTGCTGATAACCGGCATCATTAGCTGTCTCTTCCTTGTTGAAGAAAGACATGATACGACCTTTTTGATAATCGTTCACGATTTTTTGATCCGGCTGCATTATCAAATACATTAAGATAAGGAAAATAGGTATGGCAATAACGATTAATGCCCCTATTATTCGGTAACTTAGATTTCCCACAAAGAGAATTGATGCAAAAATCAAACATATTACGATGGTTGTTGAAAGGTCCGGCTGTTCATATACCAAAATTGCGGGAACCGCAAATAACGCTATTGAAAGAAGCACATACCTAAAGGAATTAAAGTCCTCTTCGTGCTTTAATATGAACATCGCAAAGAATAATACAATAAGTATCTTGGCAAGCTCCGAAGGCTGGAATCGTACACCGAGAATAGTTGTCCATCTTTGGGCATTGTTTGATTCTTCACCAAAGAAAATTACCATTACCAAAAGTACGATGTTTATAGCATAAAATATCCAATAGAACTTTAATATAATTGAGTAATCGAATAATGATAAAACAATCATAATAAAGGCACCTGCAACAACACCCAGCAGCTGTTTCTGGAATAAGGATTCATCTGCTGAAGAAACGGCCATTATGCCTATTGTTGATAATGCAAGAACGAATATTATCAGTTTGAAGTTGTAATGTCTAAAGTCATATTTAGAAAACATATTAGTCAGCCTGAGCAGCTACTTCATCAAGTGTCTGCGCTTCTCCTGTAATAAGTTCTTCTTCCGATGTTAATCCGAAGTAATAATTAAGTATATCCTTTGTTGTGGTTGCCGCATAGGTTGATGAATAACCGTACGCAATTCTTGTTACAACGGAAATTTCGGGATTGTCGTAAGGCGCATAACAAACGAACAAAGCGTGGTTTGCTCTGTTATGCTGCTCTTCGGCGGTACCTGTTTTACCGGCAACTTTTACTTTCATATCTGCATAATCCGAACGGTTCAAGATAACGTCTCTCATACCCTGATGTATAGCATTCCAGTAAGAACTGTTCATTGAAATGGTATTTCTTACGGTAGCTTCATTTTCTTTTAGGATATTTCCCGAATTATCCGTTACCTTTTCCAATAATGTTAAATTATAGCAGGTTCCGGAATTGGCAACTGTTGTTACATATCTTGATAATCCAACTGTGGTATATGCATTTGAACCCTGTCCGATACATGAACGGACACCGTCTGTTGTAGAGAATGTAGGTGTCGATTCTTCTATCTCGACTCCGCTTAAATCGGTTAATCCGTACATATCAGCATAAATCTGTAAGCGGCTTAATGCATAATCGGAAGAATAACCGTCGGAGGTTTGACCTAACTGATATCCCAATTCGTAGAAGTACATGTTACATGAATGTCTTATGGCTTCTGTTACGTTCAATGAACCGTGGGAACCCTGACCGTATATCCAGCATGCTGCCGGAGGAGCAATCTTATCAAACAATCCTGTACATGTAAATCTTGTGGAAGTTGTGATAACTCCTTCAAGCAAACCTGCAGTTGCCGAAACCGGTTTAAATGTAGAACCGGGAGCCGTTTTATGACGCGTAGCGTAATTAATCATAGGAGTCGATAAGTCGGCCTGCAATGATGCATAGTATTCGGGATCTACACCGTTGGCCAATTTATTGTTGTCAAATCCCGGATATGATACAAGTGCAAGTACATCACCGGTATTAACATCTGTAATAACACAGGAAGCAGAACAGGGATCGAGAGCCAGCATTGCGGGAGTTATATCAAGATTTTTAATACGTTCCATTAAGAAATGATATGATGTAATGCCGCCGTTGAATAACTGTTGTTCCTTGGATTCGTCAATTTCAATGGCATCCTGTTCCACCAATACTTTACAGATTGATGCACCGGAAATAACATCGGATTTAATCATGTAAGTGAATATTTTTTTGATAAATCCGGTATCTTCGCTTAACTCATCAAGAGCAAATTCAATCATCTTCTGATATATCTGAGAAGAATCCGAATATTGATTATCCAAATCAAGTTTTGATACATCTATCCAGTTCATTGAAATACAATAATTCAGATATTCGTATGCGGAAATTACTTCGTCGGTAGTCCAGGCAATATATGTTTTATCCTTCTGATCGATTAATTCTTTGTTTATGATACCCTGCTGATACAGATAATCTACAATATAACTCTCATACACTTTGTACTCTGTTGTAAGATCATCATAAATAGTTTTTTTGTTAAACAATTCTTCGTTAAGATTTGCCATAACATTGTTCTTACGTTCAATGTATTTGTTATAGACATCCTGTTCGTTTTCTTTGGCATCGGCTGCATTAAGATGATTAATATCAATAATATTATTATTGAATAATGCAATATAAACATCATAAATAGGAATCATGATCTTTGAAGCCGATACAGAGGAAGCATCAAAATCTTTTGTATTTATAATTTTGGAATATAAAATACTGGCAAGATGCTCTTCCAACATCTTGTAGACAGCTATTTGAAGATCTTTATCAATTGTAAGATATATGTCGTTACCGGCTATGGGCTCCACATAATTGGCTATTTCGGTTGTTTTACCCACGGAATTGACGAAAATTGTTTCGGAACCTTTTTTGCCCTGAAGATAATTTTCCATGCTCTTTTCGATTCCGAGTTTGCCGACTGTATCGTTAATCGTATAATCAACGTTCAATTCCTGTAATGAGGCAAGCTCATCGGATGAAGATACTTTACCGGTATATCCGATGATATTTGACAAATATATGGGATCTACATATTTACGTATAGTTCCTTCTGCTATTGCAACGCCCTGAAGTTCGTTGTTATTTTCCATAATAATGGCTACGGTTTCCTCACAAACATCCGAAGAAATTGTTGTGGCAATATATTTTTGGAAAGAATTATTATTCATATCAAATCGAACATTTACAATCTTAAGAAGTTCGGATTTGGTATATCCGTTACCGGGCACAAAATCAGCTCGTTTAGTGTTTTCGTCATATATTCCGATTCTGAATCTGTCCCATCCGCACAAATAATCCATAACATCATCGGGTGTTGCGGTTCTTTCTTTAACGGTTAAATCGTTTATTGAAGAATGTCCGTAAACATCTGCCAGGAAACGCAGTAACGAAGTTCCTTCGACGGAATATACGTATTTATCGTTGTTATCAAGCTTGATTTTAAAATCCGATACAACTTTGTCGCCGTGACTTTCGATAATATTAATTGTTTCGATTATTGTGGTGTTAAGCCTAAGATTCTTTAAGGTGCCGCTTTCGTATACGTCCTCAATGGTAACCGCATGAGCAAGTTCGTTATAGGCAAGAAGATTTCCGTTTCTGTCGTAAATATTACCTCTTGCACCGTCGATTGTTATTTCTTTTTTGATTCTCGTTTCGAAGGAATTCATGTATTCCTGACCGTGGACTATCTGCAAATCAAATACTCTTCTTAGCATTACGATTGCAAGCAAAGAAACCAGGATAATCAAAATGAAAACCCTGGACTTTATGAGGTTTATTAATTTCTCTTTAAAATCCTCAAACAAATCTTATTCCATCCTTACGTTCGTCTTTAGTAAGTGCTTTATGAATCAATAATAAAATCGGATATATAAATAAAGTTGCCACTATTGTATATATTACTTCCGGCAAAATTATATTTATAAAATAAAAAGAGAAATTAAATCTGCTTCTTAAAAGGAACATAATCGTATAATAGGAAAAACCGTAAATTATATCCGAAACAAAAATCAAAACCAATGGCAATTTCACATCATCCTCATAAAAAACCTGATGGAATTTGCCGTTTAAATAACCTATATACATGAAAATAATTGCATTAAGGCCTATAAAAGTGCCGAAGAATATATCAGCAAGCAGACCACAGAAAAATCCCATTAAAAGACCTACTCTGTCGCCTCGCATAATGCCGTATGTTGCGGTGAGAATAATAAGAACATTCGGTACGATTCCACCAAAAGAAATCCACTTAAAAACAGTGGTTTGAAGTGAAAAAGATACTAATATTAATAAAAAAGCAACGATAAAGCGTTTCACTTTTATACTCCGTAATTACTCAATAGATTCTTTAACCTTGTTAATAACAAGAACTTCCTCCAAATGTTCAAAGTCAACAGCAGGAGTTACGAGTCCTGATTTTGTCAGATTGTTTGAATCTTTATTGATTGTATTTATATAACCGATTAAAATTCCCGGAAGATATTTATCCGAAACATTGGAAGTAACAATTTTATCGCCTTCAACAACTCTGTCGGCCGAGTCGACCAGTTTTTCGAATGGAATAACGCCGTCTTCGTACAACTGTAAATCACCTGATACAATTAAGTTATCCGATGTTGACAGAATCATTCCGGATGTATTTGAACTGTCGTCTATGATAGACAGTACTTTGGCCCAATGGGGACCAACATCCGTAACACGTCCTACAAGTCCTGAACCTGCCATTACATTCATATCAATCATAATGCCTTCATCGCTGCCTTTGTCGATTACAAAACTATGGAACCAATTGCCTGAATCCTTAGCGATAATTCTGGCTCCTATTTTTTCGTAATCATCATATTGGGAATCCAGTTCATATAATGAACGTAATGAGGTAAGTTCGTATCTGTCCTGCTGAAGTTTTATATTTTCGATGGTAAGCTCATCAATCTGAGCTTTAAGCTGTTCGTTTTCTTTATTCAGCTCTTCTATTGTTTTAAGATTTTCGCTTCTGTCGAACATAAAAGAACCGGCCTTTGAAATGCCGCTTTGAAGAGGGGTCACCAAAAAGCCTCCTACAGTACTGATGGGCTTTGATAACACATCGGTATTAAAGGAAACTACGATTAGAACGATACATAATATTGTTAAAACAAAAAGGAGATATTTTCCCGGAATGGTAAAACGCTCTCCTTTTCTTGGCACCATTGGACTCATTTATTTACCTTCGATAGAATATGCAACGGAACGATAATTGCTGTCTTTCATAACTTTGGACAATCCCAAAGCTACTGAAGTAACAGGATTTTCGGATTCGTTAACCTTAAGGCCTGTACTCTTGCTGATTAATGAAGCAAGGTGTGAAGTCTGGGAAGCACCGCCGGTTAAATATAAACCGTGTTTGTAAATATCTGCGGCTAATTCCGGAGGTGTAAGCTCGAGAATTACTTTGATATTATCGATAATTACTCTGAACTGTTCAGCCATTGCTTCGCAAACAATCTTAGTGGGAAGTTCTCTTTCGACAGGTAATCCTGTAACAAGATCTCTTCCGTATACAATAGCTCCCTCGCCTGCTTTTTCGAGAGTTCGTAATTCGTTCTTAACAAGTTCTGCCGTCTTTTGACCGATTACAAGATTAAACTGTTTTCTTACGGCATTTCTTATTGATTCATCGAACTTATATCCGCCTACTTTAATAAGACGCGAACGAACAATTCCTCCCAAAGAAAGAATTGAAATTTCTGTTGTGTCGTATCCTACGTCAACAACTAATACACCCTGTGAATTTTTAACATCAACATCAAGGCCCAGACCGTCCGCAACAGCCTTTTCAACTACCCATATATGCTTGGCCTTAACATCGGCTTCTTTAACAAGATCGTAAAATGCTCGTTTTTCAACTTCGGTAACATCGGTAGGTACCGTAATATAATAATCTGCGGGCTTTATGTTATTTCTGGACAAATCATTTATAAAGAAATGAACCAATTGTTCCATATTCTTTATGTCTGCAATAACGCCGTTTGACAAAGGGAATGTTATTGATATATTTGACGGAGCCTTTTCGTACATTTCGTAAGCTGAATCTCCGTATGCAAATATATTATTTCTGCCTTCTACGGCTATCATATTCTTTTCGACAAGAATAGAATCATCGGACATGCTGTAAATTTTAATATTGCTGGTACCTAAATCTATACCGTATGAATTTCCTAAAACCATTTTAATGCCTTTCAAACAAACTTTTACTCATAAATGCACTATATTTTAACATATTTTAATATAAACATAAATACCCAAGAATACTCGAACAACTATTTATTTATGGCATTTATCATATATTCAAGAATTTTATCATCATTATGATTAAAATCGGTTTTGTTGATAAAATCAACCGTTTTTTCTCTTCTAAACCAGGTAAGCTGCCTTTTGGCAAAATGCCTTGTTTCAAGTTTAATCTTGGCAACAGCCTCGTCGAAGGAACAAGCTCCGTCCAGATAGTCCAGTATTTCTTTATATCCGAGCCCCTGCATCGAATTCTGTTCTTTTGTAAGGCCCATGTCTTTTAATCTTTTTACTTCTTCCAAAAGACCGTCATTTACCATAATATCTACACGTTTTTCAATATTTGAATAAATGTTTTCACGTTCGTCGGTAAGAACAAAATAGTTAAAATCATAGGGCGAACTGTTATTGCGCTGCTCATTATTAAAGTCAGAGAACTTTGTGTTATTAAGTTCAATAAATTCAAGAGCTCGTATAACCTTCTTGACGTTATTGTAATGTACGGTTTGGGCATATTCGGGGTCCGATTCTTCAAGCATTTTATGAAGTGCCACGGGACCGATTTGACGGGATAGTTCTTCATATTTGGCACGTACTTTGGAATTGTCTTCTTTTGTAAAATCGATATCGTAAAGCAGTGCCTGAATATAGAATCCCGTTCCGCCTACGACTATGGGAATATGACCGTTAGCATATATCTTTTGCAATGCATCAAGGGCCATTTCCTTAAAAAGATATACGTTAAAGTCTTCGGTAGGTTCCAGCTTATCAATTAAATAATGTTTAACCCCACACATTTCTTCGGGCTTGATTTTGGCCGAACCGATATCCATATACTTATATATTTGCATGGAATCGGCACTGATTATTTCGCCGTTTATGGCTTTGGCCAGCTTAATTGAAATTGAAGTTTTTCCTACAGCGGTAGGACCGGTAATAATGACAAGTTTGTTATTCATTAATCTACAATTCGTTTAAATTTCTTTTCTATTTCGTACTTTGACATGGATACAATAGTCGGACGTCCGTGGGGACAATTGTATGGATTATCAAGCAAAAGCAATTCGTCAAGTAGTGTACTTACTTCCTCGAAGGAAAGCTCGTTATTTCCCTTTACGGCGCTTTTACATGCCATGGAAGCAAGTTTATTAAGAATTACTTCAAAATCACCTTTTAAGGGGTTTTCAATAAGTTCGTCAATAATCTGTCTGAATAAGCTTACGGCATCCGTACCGTACAAATCCGTTGGGACACCTCTTATGGCTATTGCACCGAGGCCGAAATCCTCTATTTCAAAGCCCAATTGCTTAAATACATTTTCGTATTCGTTAAATAAAGAAATTTCCTTTGAACTTAATTCAACTATTGCAGGCGGCACAATTGCCTGAGTGAAAATTGACTTTTCTTTAAAGTTTTTAAGTAATCTTTCGTATTTGATTTTTTCATGGGCGGCATGTTGATCCAAAATAAATAATTTATCTTCGAATTCAATCAGCCAGTATGTTTTGAATAATTGTCCCAGCACATGATAATTATTTTTAGCTTCTTTGGTTAAGAATTTGTCTTCAAATAAATCAATCTGCTTTTCGTCGGCAGTTACCGGAATATCAACATCGATTTTTTCGATTGTTTCATATACTTTGTTATTAATATTTACTTTTGCAAGTTCCACTCCGGCTTTATCAACAACGGGAACAATAAGAGGATCTTTTTTGATTCTTTCCTTTTCGAAGGGTTCGGGCCTTAGAACGGCTTTTGGAACATCCTTAAGTTTAAGATTTTCAAAAGTCACCTCGGGAATTAAATCATTGGCGCTGACACAGTCGTATACGCTTTGGATAATTGTATTACAAATTTCTTCCTGGTTATGAAGTCTGATTTCCATTTTGGACGGATGAACATTAACGTCAATTTCGGAAGGGTCTAAAGTAAAGTGCAAAATACAAAACGGGAATTTATGCTGCATAAGATAGTTTTTGTAACCCTCTTCCACTGCTTTGGATATTGCGGGACACTGAACGTATCTTCCGTTCATAAAAAAGGATTCGAAATTTCTGTTTGCTCTTGTTATTTCCGGCTTGCCGATATAACCGTAAACAGAAAAACCACTGTCCTCTATATTAACGGGTATTAGGCGCGAAGACGTATCTTTGCCGTAAATTCTGTATATAACCTCTTTTAAATCTTTGTTACCTGAAGTGCTGAAAACTATCTTGCCGTTTGAAATAAACTTAAAAGAAATTTCCGGATGTGAAAGGGCAATATGCTCCATTAAGTCACTTATATATGAATTTTCAGTCTGGTTTGACTTTAAGAATTTCTTACGTGCAGGTACATTATAGAATATATTCTTAACAATAAAAGTTGTTCCGTTGGGCGCGCCTATTTCCTCGTAAGAGATTTCTTCCGAGCCTTCGATTATATAACGGATTCCAAGAAGTTCGCCGGGAGTTTTGGTAATTAATTCGATTTGGGAAACGGCACAAATTGTTGCCAGTGCTTCGCCTCTAAACCCAAGAAAACTTATGGACAGCAAATCTTTAGCATCCGAAATCTTACTTGTCGCATGAGAATAAAAGGCCTTTTTGACCTGGGTTTTATCAATTCCTTCGCCGTCGTCGGTTACTCTTATAAAAGTAGTTCCCCCGTCTTTGACTTCAACAGTTATATTGGATGCCTTTGCATCGATTGAATTTTCGACCAGTTCCTTTACCACATTCAAAGGTCGCTCAATAACTTCGCCTGCTGCAATTTGATCAATAGTTGTTTTGTCCAGAATATTAATAGTAGCCATAATTTACCATCTGTTTTTAAGCATGTTTTGAAGCTTATATAATCTGTTTAACGCATCAATCGGACGTAATGATTCAAGGTCCATTTGTTTAAGTTCGTTTAACACATCTTCGTCCGTGGATGTATCAAACAAAGATATCTGTCCCAAATCCACATCATCATAGTGTTCGGGTTTTGCTTTTGAAACCTTAGAGTCTTTTGTGTCGATTGCAATTGACTGTATCTTTTCGGATATATCATTATCAATAAGTTCCGATACGATTTCCTTTGCACGGTCTATAACCATATCGGGAACCCCGGCCAGTTTAGCGACCTGTATACCGTATGATTTATCTGCACCGCCCTTTATTATCTTACGCAAAAATACAATATCATCGCCCTGCTCTTTTACGGCTATGCAGTAGTTGTTGACATTATTCATCTTACCTTCGAGCTCTGTAAGTTCGTGATAATGGGTTGCAAATAATGTTTTGGCACCAAGCAGTCGTTTGTTTGCAATATGTTCGATTACCGCCCAGGCAATGGACAAACCGTCAAAGGTTGATGTTCCTCTTCCTATTTCGTCCAATATTAACAGTGAATTTGATGTGGCGTTTCGCAAAATATTTGCCACTTCATTCATTTCCACCATAAAGGTAGACTGGCCGGAAGCAAGGTCATCGGAAGCACCTACTCTTGTGAATATCCTGTCGACCAAAGATATATTAGCCTTTTTGGCAGGTACGAATGAACCTATTTGCGCCATAAGAACTATTAAGGCAACCTGACGCATGTATGTCGATTTTCCCGCCATATTGGGGCCTGTAATAATGCTGATACAGTTCTTTTGATTATCAAGATAAGTATCGTTTGATATAAACATATCATTAATAATCATCTGTTCTACAACGGGATGTCTGCCTTCTTTAATATCAATAATGCCCTTTTCGTTTAAGGCCGGTCTTACATACTTATTTCTTTCCGCAACAACCGAAAGGGAACAATATACATCAAGCTTGGCAACTGCTTTTGCGGTCTTTTGAATTCTTTCGATTTCGCCGGCAATTGCATCTCTTATCGCTACGAATGTTTCGTATTCAAGTGCATAAAGCTTATCTTCCGCGTTAAGAATGGTATCTTCCAGTTCCTTTAATCTGGGATTGGTATATCTTTCTGCACCGGTAAGAGTCTGTTTGCGGATATAGTCATCGGGAACAAGGTTTTGGTATGAATTTGTAACCTCAAAATAATAACCGAAAACCTTATTGTATTTTATCTTTAGATTCTTAATTCCGGTTCTTTCCCTGTCTTCTTCCTCTAATTTGGCAAGCCAGCTTCTGCCTTCTGTTTTGGCTTTTTTAAGATGGTCTATTTCATCTGAAAATCCGTCTTTTATTATTCCGCCTTCTTTAAGAGCAAGTGCAGGTTCTTCAAGTATGGCATTGTCAATAAGTCCATAGATATCGGTTAAATCATCGATATCTTTGTTAAGTGATTCAAGTTCCGCGGCACTTAAATCGGATAATAATGTTTTGATATGCGGAAGCATTGCCAGTGATGACTTAAAAGCAATAAGATCACGAGGGTTTGCTGTTTTGTATGAAACTCTTCCCAGAAGTCTTTCAAGGTCATATATGGGATTTAAATACTCACGTAATTCGTCTCGTAAAACGGAATTATTATTCAAATCCTCAATGCTGTTAAGACGATTTTCTATTTGTTCCTTATCGATTAAAGGCTGTTCAATATAGCTTCTTAAGGTTCTTGCGCCCATTGCGGTCTTTGTTTTGTCCAAAACCCATAATAAGGAACCGCGTTTTGACTTATCTCTTAGTGTTTCGGTAAGTTCAAGATTACGTCTTGTTGAAGAATCAAGTAACATATATTTTGAAGTAAGATACGGATACAAATGGAAAATATGTTCCAAGGATGTCTTCTGTGTCTCGTATAAATACTGCAATAATGCACCCGAAGCTATAATACCCGACGGAAAATCGGTTATTCCCATACCTTCAAGAGTATTTACCTTAAAATGCTTAAGAAGAATTCGCTTACATCTTTCATCATCAAAATAATGAGGTTCCAATGAAGATATGGATATTCCGTACCTTCCGCGTAAATCTTCAAGATTAAGATCACATAATAAAAAGGCGTCATTACATACAATCTCTATGGGATTGTACTTCATTATTTCATCAAGAATCTGATGAGAATCTGACACTTCTGTCAAAAAATAGTCGCCTGTAGTTACATCACAAATCGAAATGCCTGTATTATTTTCAAAGCATGCAATGCTCATCAAATAATTATTCTTGGTTTCTTCGATTGCACCGGGAGTAATATTGGTACCGGGAGTTACGATTCTTACAACTTCTCTTTTAACAAGACCTTTGGCAAGCTTTGGATCTTCTACCTGTTCGCAAATGGCTACTTTATATCCCTTTGCTACCAGGCGGGGCAAATATGTGTCAACTGCATGAAAAGGAACGCCGCACATAGGCGCTCTTTCCTTTAAACCGCAACTTTTGCCTGTCAGAGTAAGTTCGAGTTCCTTTGATGCGGTAATTGCATCATCAAAGAACATCTCGTAAAAGTCTCCGAGTCGATAAAAGAGAATACAATCCTTGTATTCTTCTTTTGTCTCCAAATATTTAGCCATCATTGGCGTTATTTGACCGTCTAATTGTTCCATAATTCACCCATAAAATAGAACCCGTGACACTCGGACAGTTTAACGGAAACAATTTGTCCGATAAGGTCCTTAGATCCTGCAAAATGAACAATAGTATTGTTCGATAATCTTCCCGTAAGCAAAGAGTCATCATGCTCGTTTACACCTTCAACAAGTGCATCCATAATCATTCCTTCATACTTTGAAACTGCTTCTTTTGCAGTATCCTGTACGACTTTAAGAAGTCTGTCGAAATTATATTTAACTTCCTCTTCACTTACCTGATTCGGCATTGAAGCAGCGGGAGTTCCTGTTCTTTTTGAATATATAAAAGTAAAGGCATTATCAAAGGCTACTTTTTTGACAACATCAATTGTTTCGTCAACGTCTTCACGTGTTTCTCCGGGAAAACCGACAATGATGTCAGTTGTTATTGCAATATCCGGAATTTCGCGTCGGATTTTTAATGCCAGATCAAGATATTGTTCTTTGGTATAGCGTCTGTTCATCTCCTTAAGAATTCTGGTCGAACCGGACTGCAAAGGTAAATGAAGATGACGACATATCTTTTTGGAATTCTTCATAACTTCAATAAGCTCATCGGATAAATCCTTTGGATGAGAAGTCATAAATCTGATTCTTTCAAGACCTTCGATTTGTTCGATTTTTAATAATAATTGGGCAAAGGTTATATCTTCTTCGAGATTTTTGCCGTAGGAATTAACGTTTTGACCAAGGAGCATTACTTCCTTTACACCGTCTTTAACAAGGGATTTAATCTCATTGATTATTTCTTCGCTCTTACGGGAACGTTCGCGCCCTCTTACATAAGGCACAATACAGTAACTGCAGAAATTATTGCAGCCGAACATAATATTAATACCTGATTTGAATGAAAACTTACGTTCAATGGGCAAATCTTCAACTATCTGAGTGGTATCTTCCCAAATATCGATTACCATGTCGTCACGTTCAAACATGGCGCATATAAGTTCCGGAAATTTAAAAATGTTATGTGTTCCGAAGATAAGATCTACGAAATTATATGATTTTTTAATCTTTTCGATAACGGTATTTTCCTGCATCATGCATCCGCATAAGGCTATCTTCTTGTTGGGATTTTTCTTTTTCATTGAATGTAAAAATCCCAATCGTCCGTAGACCTTCTGATTGGCATTATCTCTTACGGTGCAGGTGTTATATATTACAAAATCGGCATTCTCGTCTTCTGTCAGCAAAAATCCCGTTTCTTTTAATATTCCGCAAAGCTTTTCGGAGTCTCTGGCGTTCATTTGGCAACCGAATGTGCTTACACAAGCGTAAGGCTCATGTCCTATGAGCTTGGAATACTCTTTAACATAAGCCTTGGCTTTATCTATATATTCTCTTTGTAGTAATTCTTCCCGGTTCAATTAATCTGTTCCTCTGCTGTTTCTTTCTTATTGTCTTTTTTAAATATCCATAATTTGGACAAAATATAATTTGTGACGATGACAATAAATTGTCCTATAAACTTAACTACCATAGCACCCAAACCGGTGTTATAGCCCATTAATGTACCGCCGATGATTATTATGATTTCTTCAAGTAATAATGTAAAGAGTCTTGCTGAAACGAATTCTATAAACTCTTTTAAAATTTCGTTTTTCATTGAGGCCTTGCTCTTAAACACAAACTTTCGATTGGTAAAGTATGTAAAAAGAACACAAATTATCCAGTCGATGATATTTGCAAGCCAGTCTATCCAACCGAAAATATCAACAAATAACCAATAAAGCGCCATGCTTAAAAAGAAAGCAACACCGCCCCAGAATAAGTAATCAATAATTTCCTGATATTTTTTATAAAGATCAATTATTTTTTTCATTAACTAAAAATTCCTTTTTGATGTAGTTATATAAATATTCCTCGCCGTGTTCGGCAAGTATATTAAGCAATAATTCCAATTTCTCTTTTGTAATCGGATGTATAGGAATCTTGTCTTTGCCCAGCTGATAATACTGTAAGGGACAAGTGTCGTCGTATGCTTTCCCTTTATACACTTTGGAAGCAGCAATTCTGTCCATCATCATTTCGGCTATATACTTTTGGGGCATGGGCACCGGTATAACGGAACCGTCGGGATTCTCCAAAGAATAATCAATCCAGTATTCATAATGATGCTTATTTCTGCCTTTATGATGAAGCCATGCGGAGGAATACCCGATATCTTCTCTTTCCGCATTATTGGGGCTTCTGTCTCCCTGAAAATACTTAACGCCAACCCAAAACTCAGAGGGTGAATACTTTGATAAATCGTGAAATAAGCCCTGCCGATATAATCCGATTTTGAAGCATCCTTTACGAACGAGTCTTCGATGATGATTTATTGTTCTTAGATGTTTTAACAGTTTCATTTTCAACTTTATTTACCTTAACCATTTCAAAAATCACTATACTTCTTGCAGGTATGGGCACTTCGTTTTCCTTGGCAATTCCCTCGGAGTCTGAAGTGGAAAGTATTTTTTGAAGTGTATAACCTTTAGGAAGCTTGGGGGCCCCCAGTCTGTGATTTTCCCAATGCATGTTAATGCCTATATAAATTGATTTGGCATCATTTATTCCGCAACACGGTCCGTAGTAGAATAATCCCAAAATTCTTGAATTATAGCTTAAATCTGGACGCCATGCGTCGATACCGTGGTACGATAAATCCGGATATCCGCTTGATAAGATATCCATATTTTTGAGTTCGTTTTTGGGGTGAAGATACGGATTATTCATTCTAAGATTAATCAGTTCTTTAACATAATTAAGAATCTGCCGTGAGAATGAATTGTCTTTCCACTCAACATATCCCTTTTCGTTATCGAGACAATATGCATTGTTATTTCCGTATCTTGAATTGCCGAATTCATCTCCGCCGAATAAATAGGGAGTTCCTGCACTTAAAAAGATATAAGTAAGTGCATTCTTAATTTGACGCAAGCGGTCTTCGTTAATTGCTTTTTTCTTAGTCTCTCCTTCAATGCCGCAGTTCCAGCTGTAATTTGCATCATTTCCGTCGGCATTGTTTTCACCGTTTTCTTCATTATGCTTACGGTCGTATGAATATAAATCTTTTAATGAAAAACCGTCATAATCGCAAACATAGTTAATAACCGCATTTGTTTTCGGGTTACTCTTCGAATAGATAATAAAATTGTTTAATAATCCTTCGTCGCCTTTATTAAATCTGCGAATATCATTCTTAAAATTACCGTTATCCAAAGCAACGGTTTTTATAATAGAGGGTTTATTTAAAAGGTACTCATATTCGTATGGAATATATTCAAACCATATTTTGGAACTTCTAAGAACACTGTCCATCAAAATGCTTCTGTAGGGAATGTTAAATCCGTTAATTCTAAATCCGTCAATATGATATTCGCAAACCCAGAACTTTAAGGCATCAAGTATAACGTCCGAAGAATAATTGGGCGAGAAATAAAATTGCATAATAACTTCAATACCCAGTTTATGAGCTGCAAGTACCAATGACTTCATAGATACGGTCGGGTCATCATTGTAAGCATAAGAATTCTTGGGCGCAAAATAATAGGCATCCTGGAATCCCCAACAATTCACATTGCAGATTTCGTTCTTTGAAATATTGACTGTTGAATTCTTGGTTGCTTCTGTCATATTGGCGGGATTTTTAGCTTCTTTAATGCTAAGGCACTCGTCAAATTCATATGAAGGCATTAAAACAATGCAGTTAAATCCCAGTTTTTTGATATAAGGCAATTTTTCGATAACGCCTTCGTAGGTACCTTTATATTTACATTTAGAAGACGGATGCATGGTAAAGGAACGAACATTAATGCCGTACATCAATAAATTCTCGTAAGGAATATTAAGGGAAACATCATCCGAAAAATCAAAATCACCTTTAGTAATGTTGGCACTTATCAAGCCGTTGTCCGAAGTACCGAATTCTTTATTCCCCTTAAAAGAAACAGCATATTTATCGTAAATTATCCTGTCGTCAACATAGTAATTATATGTGACATCTTTAAAATCAATTCCTTCCACGCAAAGCCCGTATAATGAACCTGTTCTTACGGATGAAGAAAAGGCAAAACGTTTCTCTTTGCTGTCCTTATCATAAAGAATAAGGCCGAAATTTCTGGCGTAACCGAAATCATTTCCCAAATCAAAGGAAAAAGACATACCGCTTCCTAAAGGTGAACCGTTTTCACCCATTTTATATACGCCGGCTTTATATGGTTTGAAATAAGTAATCTTAATATTATCTGTCATATTTTCTCGTTAATTATTATAATTTTTCGTATGGGCACATACACCAAATATTTTACCACAATATGTTGATATTGTGATATATTTATTCAATAACACACTTATTAAGGAGGCGTGATTATATGAGCAACAAAGAATACAATGAATTCGAAAATACCGAAGAAGAAATGACCGTTACATTAACATTGGATAATGATGAAGAAGTAGAATGTGCGATTGTTACTATTTTGGAAGTTAATAAAAAAGACTATATTGCTTTACTACCCCTTGACGAGGACGGAAACGGCAATGAAGACGGTGAAGTCTGGTTTTACAGATATTCGGAAAATCCCGATGATCCTAATGAAGAACCTGTCCTTGATTATATTGATGATGATGACGAGTACGAGGCTGTAGCCGATGCATTTGACGAATTCTTAGACAATAATGAATTCGATGAAATTCTGTAATCAATTATTTTGATTTTCGGATATATTTGTCACCTTCTTTTACAAAACCGACACTTAGCAAATATTTGGTATGATTGGGATTCTCTTCAGAATATATGAATTCCGATGCATACCATTTATTTTCTAAATAATTATACAGATATGTACCTACGGAATAATCTCTGTATGTTGGTATCGTATAATCAAGCTCTATTTCAAACGAATTTTCTCCTAACATCTTTCCAATCATAATTCCGATTGGCTCAGCTCTATTTGATACAAGAAAAGTAAGCATATGATTTGGCGCCGGGTCAAAATTGGGAAAATATTTAAGAATATCATCAAGATTTGAATTCAAATATAACTGAATTAAGGATTCGTCTTTATAACATTCGCTTATGGTAAAGCTTTTAGAATCCTTATTTAGCTTAATAAGGTTGTATATATTGACAAATACAAGGAAAATATTCATTGCTGCGGTGGGATAAGACGAAATAAGCAAAGCATATACTACAAAAATAAAACTTCCCACGGTATTAATGATTCTCAATTTTTTGACAGAGGTCATCAACATCGAAAAAGCTATTAATGCAGAACCTATATATCCTATTCCTTCGATTATATAATTTGAATTCATATTCCCCTCAACGTAACCTTATTAAACAGTTTCTTTATCAAAATGAACATCCAGCTGCGGGAACGGTATTGTAATTCCGGCATCATCCAATGCATACTTAATAATTTCCAAAGCTTCGGTTTTGGCAGCGTAATAATACTCTTTATTAACATTGAATCTGGCTTCAAGAGATATTGAACTGTCATCAAGTTTATTTACCAAAACCATGGGATTTGAATTATCGTTAATATACTTGGATTTGGATGAAATCGCGTCTACAACAACTGCTCTTGCGTTTTCGATATCTTCATTGTATGCAATGGAAAATTCCGCTTTAATCTGACGATTATTCGAACCGTTGGTTTTATTAATCATTGTGGTATTGGCCAGATTTCCGTTTGGCAAAACAATGATATTTCCGTAAATATCCTGAATTTTGGTATAAAAAATTGTAATACTTCTAACAATGCCCTCCTGGTTGGAAGCTGTATCAACGATATAATCTCCTACCGTAAAGGGGCGTAAAAGTAAAATAAGTACTCCGCCTGCAAAGTTACTTAATGACCCCTGGACTGCAAGGGAAATCGCAATTACACAAGAGCCCGCCAGAGTTGTAATTGATGCCATTTGAATGCCCATTACCAAAGCGGCGGCAATTATTACCAGAATCTTTAATCCTACATTTACGGAAGTGTCTACGAAGCTGACAACTGCTTTATCAACCTTCTTTTTATCAAGTGCCTTGGTGACTATATTTCTGATAAGTTTAACAATTTTGAACCCGATAAAAATGATGACAAATGCAATTAATAAATCAATAAGAAAAAGTATAAATTTATACGGAATATTGCTTACAAATGCATTAAATTGCTTTAATGCATCAAGATCTTCGGGTGTTAATACGTTTGAAACATCTGCCATAAGCTGCTCCTACTGTTGCTAATATAATTTATAAATACAATAACTTAATTATATTAGCATAAAATAATAGCTACTGCATAATATTATAATATTTAGCAGTAGCTATTGGTTATATATACGGCAAAAGAAAGGCAAAATAAATTTATTTAATAAATTCGGAAGAATAATAAGGAATAACAAGATTCATTCCTGTCTTAATATTCGAATCCTGAAGATTATTCATTCTTATAACTTCGTCAACGTATTTGGAATAATCGTCGGTATTTGAATATTCTACGGCGTAATTCCATAATGAATCGTTGCTGTTTACGGTGACGGATTTAAAATACTTATATTCATGTACAGCATCTTTGCTTTCGGCGTTGGCCTGAATAGAGAAAAATGAAATTGAAATTATCATAATCAGCATTAATGTACCGAAACAAAATAATATTCTTCGTCTAAGCTGCTTCATTCTTCTGGCTTTGTTTCGTCTTATTCTTCTTTCATAATTTGAATTCATATCACACCTCGATTGCGAATAAATGTTCGGGAACGTTTGTTCTATGTTTTGATTATATCGAACATATTTTCGTTTGTCAACAATAAATCGAACAAACTTTCAGAATATATGTTTGCTTTTCGGACGAAACTTTGATATAATGAGTTCAGTTGATAATCATTGTATGTAATTTCGGAGGTGTTATATGGCCAATGGTAAGATAAGTACTAAACAACAACAGATTCTTGATTATATTAAGGAAGAAATATTAAAAAGAGGTTATCCGCCGGCTGTACGTGAGATTTGTGAAGCGGTTAATTTAAAATCAACCTCTTCCGTTCATTCTCATTTGGAAACTTTGGAGAAAAACGGCTATATCAGACGTGATCCTACCAAACCCCGTGCCATTGAAATTTGTGACGATAATTTCCAGATGGTCAGAACCGAAATGGTATCACTTCCGGTAGTCGGTCGTGTAGCAGCAGGCGAACCTATTTTAGCCGAACAAAATATAGAAAGCTACTTCCCTGTTCCCGCGGATATGGTTCCCCGCGGTGAGTCATTTGTCCTTAAGGTTAAAGGCGATTCCATGATTAATGTGGGAATATACAGCGGCGACCAGATTTTTGTTAATTGTACCAACGAAGCCAGGAACGGTGACACTGTTGTGGCATTAATAGATGATAGCGCAACTGTTAAGACTTTTTATAAAGAAAAGGATTATATTCGCTTACAACCCGAAAATGATTCAATGGATCCTATAATCGTTAAGGATTGCCAGATCCTTGGTAAAGTATTCGGAGTATTCCGTTTAATGTAATCTTCATATAAGATTTATATTTTGATTTTAGAATTTAATAAGAGCAATCTGCTAATCATATGAATATGAATAACAGGTTGCTCTTTTTGTTTTATATATTATCCGTTATTTGATTTATTAACATATTCGGAATAGCTCATTCCGGTATATTTTTTAAAACATCTTCCGAAATAATTTGGGTCCGGAATTCCCACTTCCATTGAGGCGTTAAACATTTTAATGTTTGCCTGAGCCATTTTTATGGCACGTTCCATTCGACATTCGGTTAGGAATTCAAGGAAGTTTTTACCGGTCTCCTGCTTAAACTTTCTTGAAAAGTAGCTGGGATTAAATCCAAATTCCTGGGCAACCGAAGTTAAATTGATTTTGGAATCCGTATAATTCGATAGTATATAGTTTTTTACTTTATCTATTTGAGAAATTTCTATATCGTCAAATTGATCTTTGTTTGTAGTATCCTTTGCATCAAGCTGAGCTTTAAGCTTTTCCAATACTTCAATAACTTCTGTACGCACAAAGGGCTTGAGCATATATTCCGTTACAGGTAATGAAACGCATTTTCTTGCGTATTCAAAATCGTCATAGGCTGTCATAATTATGATATTAAGATCCGGATATCTTTGGGTGGCAACCTGTGTAAATTCAATACCGTTCATAAAAGGCATATTAATATCGACAAATGCAATATCCGGACGTATTTCATCGATTATATTAATTGCTTCAATACCGCTTGAGGCTTCGCCTACAACATCCATATTAAGTTCGTTCCAATTAATTGATGCTTTAAGAAGGCTTCTTGCAGAAACTTCATCATCAATCAGCATAACTCTATACATATAACCTCCAAATTATTCCTTAATCAAAGGAATCCTGATTTCGATTTCCGTATATTCCCCAAGTTCGGATTTAATTGAAACAGCATCTTTATTATCGCAATAAAATCTTATTCGTTCAATAGTTCCCTTTAATCCAAAGCTCTTATTTGGATTATCGTCATTTGAAAGTTCGCTTTCGCTGCTTTCGAGTATATGTTCAATATCCGATTCGCTCATTCCCACACCGGAATCATATACCTTTATTATAAGATATTCGTCTTCTATATAACCGGTAATTTTGATGATACCCTCTTCACCTTTTAATCTGATTCCGTGATATATACTGTTTTCGACAAGAGGCTGAAGTAATAATTTGGGAATCATGCAATCAAGCGTATTATCATCTATATCGTATTCGTCTATAATTATGTCTTTATATCTTAATTTTTGTAAAGATAAATAGTCTTTAATTATACTGATTTCCCGCCTGAATGGAATTTCTTTATCTCCTTTACTTAGGAAATTCCTGTAGAAGCTGCCGAGTGTTTCAAGGGCACTTTGAACCTTGTCTGCTCCGGCCTCAACGGCAAGATATGTAATTGTTTCCAAAGAATTATATAAAAAGTGAGGCTTGATTTGCTCGTGAAGAACACGAATTTGTGCTCTTTGCGCTACTTTTTCTTTATCAATTAATTTATCAATCAGTTCGTTCAAATATTCGATAAGGCTGTTATAGCTGTCAAGCAACAGGCCTATTTCGTTATTAGGAATTTTAGCTTCTACTTTTTTAAGATAGCCGGATTCCTTTGTCTTTTGAATTCCCTGGCTTAATAAAATTATGGGCGAAGTAATATTTTTGGCTATAAAGATTCCGGCCATAAGTAATGAAAGTATAAATGCTCCAAGTAATACCAGCATTATTTTAATAAGCTCCGTAGGAACGGTTTCTTCGTCGGCGCTTGTCTGACATAATACAATTAACGGAGTGTTGCTGATTTTACAGCCTGAAATCATTTTATTGCCCACATCGGAATTGATTTCGGAATTAACAATGGTATCTGAAATATAGTTATTTGAGAAGTGCTCGACAAGCTCTTTGTTACCGGCTAAATAATCTCCGTGCTGAGTTAAAATGCAAGCATCCTGATAGTCTTTAACGCTAAGAATACGATTCAGCATATCAAGAGAAATGTTAAGCATCAAAATTCCGGATTTCTTTTGAGAATAGATATCGTATATTTCTCTGGAGACTGTTATTACCTGGGGCCCCTTTTTCTTATATATAGCGCCATTGCCATTCATAGAAACAACTGCGCCGCCGCGTTTTTCCGAAATGATGCGCTCCCAGTCATATTTTTTCATCATATCATAATCTATAGAATACTCTCCCTTTCCGGTATTCATATAAAAAGAATCGTTTCTGAATATCATAACCGAGTCAACGTTTCTGCAGGCATAAAGAACTTCCATAACGCCGAGACGACAGTCATTGGTCATTCCGGCATCAACGGTATCGGCTCTTAAATAGGTAATTACATCCTCGTTAAGCATAACAAGTCTTGAAATATCTATATAACTTTCGATATTGGCCTGAATACTGCTTGATAATGTACTGATTATGGTTTGCGACTCTCTTATTTCGGTATCGCGTTTTGTTTTTAAGGATATGGAATAAAAAGATACAGCAAAAGTAGCTATTATAATAATCATAATGGTTATCATAATAACCCACAATCTTGCTACCATTGATTTTGATTTTTTAACATTATTATTTTTAGATGACATCAAATTTACTCCGACTATGGTAAATTTTATCATCCTAAAAGTTTTAATTCAACAAAATAAAAGCCATAGCAAATGCTATGGCTTAAATTACATATTAAATAATAGTTATTAACCTTAACCTTTTACAGCTCCGGCAATGAAACTGTCCTGAATCTTCTGATTAAGGAAGATGTATGCAAGAATTGTAGGGAAGGTTGCGATTGATAAAGCTGCACCAATCGGACCCCAGTCAGTTGTATATGAACCGAACAACTGCTGAACACCTGCGGGAATTGTCATATATTCCTTCTTGGTGTTAAAGATACTTGCAAACATAAATTCATTCCAGCTCTGAAGGAAAGTATAAATCGATACTGTTGCAACAGCGGGCTTCATCAATGGAACAATTACCTTGAAGAATGTACCCCAACGACCACAACCATCGATATATGCTGCTTCATCCAAATCCTTGGGAATCTCCTGCATAAATCCTGTACAAATCAATATACCCATTGCTAATGAGAATGATGCATACGGTAAAATCAATGCAGTATAACTGTTAGTAAGATTAATACTGATGAGCACCTTATAAATAGGTACCAATGCTGAGTGAACAGGAATGGTAAGTCCTAACATAAAGAAACTGTTAACTAAATTAGAACCCTTCCATACTATTCTTGTAATAGCGTATGTAGCCATTACAGCAGCAATAAGAGTAAGAACAATAGTAACTACAGTAATAAAAATACTGTTTGCAAAGAATCTCGGCATATTACCGGTATTCCATGCCTGCGAATAGTTGCTCCATAACCATTTAGTAGGTAATCCTGCAACGTTTGCACCAAAAATTTCACTATTATCCTTTAATGAGAATGTGAACATCCAGTAAATAGGGAAAAGGTTAATTACTGTCCATATAGCTAAAAGAATATAAACTATAACAGTACCGACCTTGCTCGTCTTTTTAACTGTATACTCTTTATCAAAATCTATGTTCTTAGCCATTGTTAATCATCCTCCTTAAATACTCTGCCAATAATCAACGCGAATGCAAAGCAAAGAATAATTAGCATTACAGCGATAGAACTTCCCATTCCTACTCTGTTACGCTCGATACTCATATTAATCAAACGTGTTGTAGGAACTTCAACGGGACTATGCTTCTGGCTTCCTAACAAAACTTTAATCATATCATAAGACTTCAAAGATCCTGTAACTGCGAAAATTACACTTACTTTTAAAATACCTTTGATGTAGGGAATTACAATATATCTGTTAACCTGTCCTTCTGTAGCACCGTCAAGCTTAGCAGCTTCACGATAATCAGTAGGAACTGATTTAACACCTGCGTACATTAATAACATATGGTAACCGACAAATTGCCACAATGTAGGAATAAAGCAAGCCCAAATGGCAGTGCTATTACTAAGCCATGTGAAATCTGTAAATTTGTCAAATCCCAATGCACATAATGCAACATTAAGCAAACCGTAGTTGGGATTATAAATCTTGAGCCATAACTGACCAATAACAACTGTAGAAATCAAAACCGGTAAGAAGAATATTGAAAGGAAAACTCTTTCTCCTTTAATACCTCTACCAAGAAGTAATGCCAAACCGAGCGAAATCGGTAACTGAATAAATACAGATAACGCTGCAAGTAAAAGCGAATTTCCTAATGCTTTCATGAAAGCGATTGAATTACTTGTGAATAATTCAATGTAGTTGCCAAAACCTACAAATCCCTGATTACCCTTAACCAAATGCCAGTCAAAGAAGCTGTAATAGCCTGACATGACAATAGGCGCAATTAGTATTCCACCAAACAAAATGATTGCAGGAAGCAAAAATAAAATTACGTCTTTTGTTGTGGTTAATTTCTTTTTAAACATACCTGATCCTTCCAAAAAATAATGACGGCTCTCCGCTTTCCAACGGAAAGCCGTCAAAATTAATTACTAAACTTTTACTGATTTAGATAAAACTATCTGATATCAGCTGCAAGTCCATCGATGAAGCCCTGTCCATCAACCTGGCAACCATATACCTGAGCAACATAGTCAAGGTATGTAGCAGCATCGTCAGCGTTCTGAGCTGTATCACCGAAGAGAACATAGCTCTTAGCGTTAGCACAGATTTCAGAAACTGCATTTGTTAAAGGATTGATTGAGCTTGTATCGTAGTCAGGTGTCCAAGCAGGAAGTCCACAACCATCAAGGTAACCATAATGACAGATTTCCTTACCAAGTTCGAATGTGAAAGCTGCTGCTTCTGCTGCATGCTCAGATGAAGCTGCTACAGCAAGAGTATCAGAAGGACCACCGATTAACTGACCAAGAGTAGCCTTGTCAGCATTGATTACAGGGAACTCAGCAACCTGGCAGTTAATACCAGCGTTAGCGAAGTCTGCACAGTTCCATGTACCGTTCATGTAGAAAGCGTACTTTCCGTCGATGAAGTTCTGCTTAACTTCGTCGTTTGAAAGAGCTTCACCTGAAGGATCGAAGTAACCATCTGTAACCATGCTCTGGAAAGTATCAACAGCTGCTGCTACGTCAGGATTGTTCCATGTAGCTCTTCCGAGGAAGATGTCGTTAAGAGCGTCAGCTCCGATTGACTTTTCGATTACAGACTCAAGGTACTCAGTAACACACCATGTCTCTTTACCAGCACATCCGAAAGGATAGTAACCAGCTTCAACAAGCTTATCGCAGCAAGCGATGAACTCATCGTATGTTCCGGGAACCTCTGTGTAACCAACTTCGCCAAGGATGTCCATGTTAGCGAAAAGACCAACAATGTTCATTGTAAGAGGAACACCGTAGTGGCTTCCGTTGTAAGTTGTGTTTCCTGTCATAACCTCAGGAAGAGATGCAGACCAGTTAGCATACTCATCATCGAGGCAGTAAACACGACCAGCGTCTACGAAATCGCCAAGGAATGCACATGACCATGTGAAGAAGATGTCAGGCATATCATCAGCTGCAACAGCTGCCTTAATCTTTGTCTTGTAAGCTTCGTTCTCGATAGCTTCCCAAGTGAAGTTGATTTCAGGATGAGCTGCTGTTACGTCAGCGATAGCTGCTTCGTAAGAGTGACGGTTTGAGTCAGACTCTGTAGCGATACACCACAATTCAAGGTCAAATGACTCTGCAGCAGGTGCTGCTTCTGTTGTTGCTTCTTCAGCTGCAGGAGCTGCTTCTTCTGCAGGAGCTTCTTCTACTGCTGCTGTTTCTTCAGCTGCGGGTGCTGTCTCAGTTGCGCCTGCGCATGCAACTAATGACATTGTCATTGCAGCTACTAAAAGTGTAGCAAGTGTTTTTCTCATAATTCCCTCCTATGAAAAAAATGAAATATTTGGTAATCTTTCGATTACCAGGTTACCGCATGGCGTTATTGCCATACATTTATGATCACCGAATTAATAATTCGGATAATCAACTTATTGATTTCCCAAAACGGTACCTGTCTTAACCATTGTCCAGGGATATTCTACCGTAAGCTGCGTTCCGTCAATTGTGTAGTACAAAGTCGCATCCGGGAAATGATCGTTGTAAACAAGTTTTACGGAACCGTCTTCATTTAAGAAGTAGTATCCGGGGAAATAATCGTTTTCTCTGAATGTACCGTCTGTTGTAAATTCAAAGGACCAATTATTTTCGTTCATCCAACTTCCGATTAAGCCGTCCGGAGTTTCATCTCCTACATAAACATATAACTCGGGTTGATATAAAATCATCTCGTCCTGATCCATTTGATAACGAAGTTTAATTTCATTATCTTTGGATGTTAATGTAATAAATGTGTCATCGAAGGTATATTTATATTTTTGTCCTTCGTAGACAGCATTGTTTGAGGTTTTAAATGAAATAATTGTGTTTTCGGTATCGTGATTATATGCCCAGTCTCCAAAGAACTGGTCTTTGGTGCCCCCACACCCTACCAACGATAATATTGATACTGTTAGGATGATGCCTAACATAACAGACATAGCTTTTTTCATAACAATCCCCATTCAGGCTGATAGTTTCAGCACTGATACTATTCTGTTACATATAAGGCAAATAGTAAATGTAAAAAAATTACTTCATAAGGGAATTTTTTGACATATTTTGTTCACAATTTAGAAACAGCCCCGAAACATTTCGGAGCTGTTATAGACAAATCGTATATTTTTGTCACTGAAATCCTTGTTTTTTTATCAATTATTCATCAGAATCATCATTTGCATTTATTTCCTGTTTGTTAACAAATTTTGAGAAAAATGATGGTTTTTTATTACTTTTATTTTTTGAAACATAAAAATCATTTGAGGCTTCTGCAAGTAAAGTAAAGTCGCCGTTGGCCTCTATCCTCTTAAGCGGCATATAATCCGCTGTTTCGGTAGGTAAATTTTTAGCTTTTAATTTACGGTCCACGCTTCTTTTGATCATAGCGTAAATTACTGCAAAGAACGGAATTCCGATAATCATTCCGCCGGGACCCCAAAGACCGCCGAAGAACATAATCGCAAATATTACCCAGAATCCGGAAATACCTGTTGAATCACCGAGAATCTTGGGACCTATTACGTTACCGTCAAGCTGCTGGAGAATTATTACAAAAATAATAAATGTAACACACTTCCAGGGATCTACCATTAAAATAAGCAACGCTGAAGGGATTGCTCCGATAATGGGTCCGAAGAACGGAATTATATTGGTAACACCGACAATTACGCTTACAAGCAGTGAATACGGGATGTTAAGTATGGAACATCCTATAAAACATAAAATTCCTATAATAAATGAATCAAGAATCTTTCCCGAAATAAATCCGATGAATGTATCAGATACAAATCTTACGTCTTTAATAAATCTGTTAGCTCTGTCCTTGGAACTTATGGCATATATAATCTTTTTTGCCTGTCCTGCAAATTTTTCTTTGATGAACAAAACATATACGCTGATTATCAAGCCCATTACAAGATTCCATACACTTTTGATAGCTCCGTATACGCCGAAAGAAAGTGATAATAACCATTCTTTTGCCTGAGGAAGTATGGTGCCCGAAATCATTTCGTTAATATCATCTGAATAAGTACCCACAAGCTGCATGGTGTTCTTATATAATTGTGGATTATTCTTTAAAATCTTATTGAACCATTCCAATAAGGATGCATAGTACTGCGGGTAGTAAAGAATAATACGGTTAATGCTCTGCCCTAAGTCGGGAGCAATAGATTTAACAAAAAAGTATATAAGTAAAATAATAAGTAAATATGTTAATACGACAGAATATACTCTGAAACGTTTACGCTGTCTTATTGTTAAATCACCTGTCTTTTGGATGGTAACCGGGAACAGAATCTTTTGTTCGATAAAATTAACAATCGGTATAAAAAGATATGCAATAACGAATCCGAAAACGAAGGGTTCTATTATTCCGTAGATATTTGAAACGGTTTTGACAAAGGAATCCATCTTGAATGCCATAAAGAAAAACAATATGGAACAAACAATTACTAAAAATGCGATAATTCCTATGGTTATATATTTTTTGTTAAAATTTAATTTCATTAAAATCCCCTTATTTATTCTTCTCTTAATTTAACTGCTTTGGCAGCCATCTTACGTCTGTCTTCTTCCAAAGCCGCATAATGCTTTCTGGTAGTATTTACATCTTTATGTCCGAGGACATCCGCAACCAAATATATATCTCCCGTTTCGCGATACAAAGTTGTTCCGTATGTACTACGTAATTTATGCGGTGTGATTTTCTTAAGGTTTGTAACCGTAGAGGCATATTTTTTAACAAGATTTTCGACGGCTCTTACTGATATTCTACGATTTTGCAGTGATAAAAACAAGGCTTCTTCACTACCTTGTGCAGGAATTATGTGGTGACGTTCATTAAAATAGTCAAGAAGCGCACCTTCAACCTCCTCACCGAAATAAACTACTGTTTCATAGCCGCCCTTACGACGGATTTTGATACCGTTATTTTTAAAATCAACATCATTTAAATCAAGTCCTACACATTCGGACACACGAATTCCCGTTCCCAAAAGTAACGTAAGCATTGCAACATCACGTACCTTTGTTTTTTCGTGAAAAGCTGTCTGCTTTTTACTTAAATTACTTCCGTCTTCAACATTATCAAGCAATTGTGCCACTTCGTCAGGATCCAGTCTGACAATTTCTTTTTCGTGAATTTTAGGAAGGGCTACTAATGAGGCCGGATTTGTTTTTATAAGTTCTGCTTTATAAAAATAATTATAAAAACTTTTCAAAGCTGAAAGCTTACGCTTTTTACCGCGCTCTTCGTTTGTTATTTCTTTGCCGTCCTTATAATATAAAGACATATATTCCATATATTCTTCGATATCTTCACGTGTTATATCATCAAGAATCGATAACGGGAAATCTACAATTTCCATTTTTTTGCAATGGGAATTGTTTTCGTGCATATATTCAAAAAATACACGAATGTCGTAAGCATATGCAAGCTTGGTCCTTGCAGATGTGGAATCCGAAATACCTCTGAAAAATGATTTACAAAACGTAGGAAGACCCGAAAGTACTTCTCTCATTTTGAGAGTGTTCAAATTATTCTGTTCGTCATGATAATTCTTCGTCTTTTCCATCTATTTCCCAGCCTTTAAGTTTGCCGTCTTTAATAGCTGTAAACATTCTGTTTTTAACACCAGGAGCTTCTTTATCGATATCTTTGAGAATGTTCTTAATTAATTCTCTTTTTGTATTTTTGTCTGCAGGACACGGGCTTTTGACAACGGGTAATTTTTCTTTATTTGTAAAGCCTATAATATCTGCTTCTTTTATATAAATGAGCGGACGGATAATTGTAACATCCATTCTGTTAAGATATGTTACAGGTGCAAAGGTATGAAATCTTCCTTCATATATCAAAGACAACATCATTGTATCAACTACATCATCTTTATGATGGGCATATGCCACCTTATTGCAACCTAAGTCCTTAATTCCGTAGTTAAGAGCTCCCTTTCTCATTTTAGCACATAAAGAACAGGGATTAGATTCTTTTCTTGCTTCAAAAACAATCTCTGCAATATCGGTTTTGATAATTGTATACTTAATTCCGAGCTTTTCGCATAATTCTTTGATCTTATCCAGATTCAAATTTTTAAAACCAAGATCAACCGTAACCGCCTGAATTTCGAAATGTTTCGGATAAAAGTTCTTAAGAGAATTTAATGCATACAGTAAAGTAAGCGAATCCTTGCCTCCGGATATACCTACGGCAATATTATCTCCTTCTTCTATCATGTTATAGTCATCAACGG